>NZ_CP028919.1:0-232500 GCF_003060865.1 Gemmobacter aquarius | reverse complement strand
GCGCCGCTTCCAGCCCCCGTATAAGGGGAATACAATCGGGCGCTGCCTGCCCCGCCAGCCAGCCCAGCATCGGCCAGAAGGCATCATCCACCCCCTCGGGCAGATTCACCTCGACGATCCGCTGCGGCGCGCGATTCTCGACCAGATAGACGCCCGACCGTGGCGCCCGCCCCGTCAGCGCAATGCACAGGTCAAGAAAGTCGGGCAGTTTGACCGTCCGCGCCCCGAGGATGCTGTTGGCATAGATCACCGCATTCGATTCCGCCCAGGCGATATCTTCCCCCTTGGCGGGCTTGTCCGCGAACAGATAGGGCGCGCAGGTGAAACTTGGCCGCGCGCCCATTTCCACATAGGCATCGGCCAGCTTGGCAGCCGGATCGCCGAAATCTTCAGCCACGCCCTGGCTGCGCCAATTCGCATGGTCGACCGAAATCGCGTTCATCGTGGTCGGCACCTTTACCCGCGCCCCCATATCCGCCATGCGGCGGGCAAAGGTCAGGAAGGCGGGGCTGGCATAGATGCAGCCGTCGATATGCACGCGCGTCACATCGGTCAGCCGTGTCGCCCCCTGCGCCGCGGCCATGGTGCAGATCGTCTCCATCGCCACCTGTGGCGCGACCCCCGCCTGCCCGGCCAGCATGGCGCGGTCGGCATCGGTCAGCTCCAGCGCATCGGTCGTGATCCGCTCCAGCACGATTCGCAGATCGCCGCCCGCCAGCACGCCATCGGTGATCGTCACCGCATCCAGCCGGCTGACCGCGTCGTAATCGTCAGCCCCCAGCCGCACCACCGCGACCCCATTGCCGAACATGCGCCCCGCAATCACCGCCCCCAGCGTCAGGATATCCTCGCTCTCGCGGAAGATCAGCGCCGCCGGAGCGTTGCCGGCAAAGGTCAGCCCCAGCAGCACGCCGCTTCCGGTGCAAGACCCGCGGCTTGTCGGCATCAGCACGACACGACCGCCCAAAGCCTCGCCATGCTGCGGATGGTGCGCGTCGACGATCACGCCCGTCCGCGCATCGACCCCGCCCCAAAAGCTCAATCCCTCGGTGCAAACCAGCACCCGCCCGCCGACATCCGCCGACACGATGAGTTTTCCCACCGTAACCCCCTGATTGCTATTCTTTTAGGCATCAAAAACGACTCTTGCCGTTAACCCTTGGCGCCGCAACACATGCTAGTAAATCTGTCGTTGTGTGGGGCAATGCCTTATGCATAGTGTAGCATATGTAGTAATAAAAGAAAAAACTGTGGCCGATGTGAAAATCGAGGGTTGGTCGATGGACCAAGAGAACGCCGACGAGGCGACATGGGCGGAAGAGCGTGAAAAGCTCCGCGCCGACCTTGGCCAGCGGATGAAGACGCTGCGTCAGGATTGCGGCCTGACGCTCGAAGGTGCCGCCCAGCGGACAGGCCTTGCGCTCTCGACCATCCACAAGATCGAGAATGGCCGCGTCTCGCCCAGCTATGAAAACCTCGTGCGCGTGGCGCGGGGGTACGGCGTCGGCATAGAACGCCTCTTGTCCGCCGAAGCGGGCAGCGACACCGCCAAAACCCGCATGACCGTGACCCGCGCAGGCACCGGCAGCAAGGAACGCACATCAGCCTACGAATACGAGGTGCTCTGCTCGGCCCTGTCCGAGAAAAAGATCATCCCCCTTGTCGCCACCATCGACCGGCGCGGCAAACTTCACTCCAAAGACCTCGGCGCGCATGAAGGCGAGGAATGTATCTACGTCCTCTCCGGCCGCGTCGAGCTTCAGGTGGAACATTACGCGCCCGTCGAACTCGGCATCGGCGATTGCGCCTATTACGACAGCACCCTGAAACACGCGATCCGCGCGTTGGACGATACAGAAACCAGAATTTTCTGGATATCGACCGACGTCGACTTCGCCCGATAACCCCGGAACAGAATGTCCAACATCTCCATCCGCGACCTTGAAGACAGGGTCACAGGCATCTTCGCCACGGCAGGCATCCGGGCTGAAACCGCCCGCGCCATGGCCCGCGTCATCGTCGCGGGCGAACGCGACAACTGCAAATCTCACGGCATCTACCGCATCGAAGGCTGCCTGCGCGTGCTGAAAGCGGGCAAGGTCGTCCCCGACGCCATCCCCCGCCTGCGCGACAGCACCGGACCCATCCTTGAAATCGACGCAGGCGGCGGCTTCGCCTGCCCCGCGTTCGAAGACGCCCGCGCAACCCTGATCGACCGCACACGCCAACACGGCCTCGCCGCCCTCGTGATCCGCGATTGCCTGCACTTCTCGGCCCTCTGGTACGAGGTGGAAGACCTCGCCCGCGAGGGCCTCGCCTCCCTTTCCATGTGCCCCAGCTATTCCTCGGTCGCCCCCAGCGGCGGCACCCTGCCGCTTCTGGGCACCAACCCCTTCGCCTTTGCCTACCCGCGCACCGGCCCGCACCCTTACGTCTTCGACTTCGCCACCAGCGTCGCCGCACGCGGCGAGATCGAACTCCACCACCGCGCAGGCAAACCCATTCCCGAAGGTTGGGCGGTCGATGCCAACGGCACCCCCACCACCGACCCGACCGAAGCCCTCGCCGGCGCGATGCTTCCCTTTGGCGGGCACAAAGGGTCAGCCATCTCGACCATGATCGAACTCATGGCAGGCGCGATGCTAGGCGAGTTCATGAGCAAGGAAGCCTACGACTTCATGGGTGGCACCAGCCTTCTGCCCCGCCACGGCGCGCTGATCCTCGCCTTCGATCCCGCCCGCTTTTCCGCCAACACAGGCCGCGACCCCATCGCCGAAGGCGAACGCCTCTTCGCCGCCATCGGCGACCAAGGCGCCCGCCTCCCCTCGCAACGCCGCTTCACCGCCCGCGCCGAATCCGAAGCCCAAGGCATCGCCCTGACCGAAGCCGAACTCGCCCAGCTCGCCCGCCTCGAATCCCTCGGCCTCGCCGCGATCGACTAAAATAGAAACCCCCGCCGCCATTATCTAGCGGCGGGAGCCCTAATCACAAATCCGCAGGCCACGTGTCCGACAGCCGATACCCGGCCTGAAACGGATCGTCCGGGTCCACCATCAACTGATGCGTTCCGATCACCCAGGCCCGCCCCGAAATCACGGGGCTGATCCCCGCCGTTCCGTTGATATCCACCGCCGAATCGATCCGGCAATGGAACTCGGTATCGATGATCGACCGGCCCACGAAACGGTCGCCGATCTGCATCTCGCCCCGCGCAAACAGCACCGCCATCCGCGCCGAACACCCCGTGCCGGTGGGCGAACGGTCGATCTTGCCGGGCCGGATCGCCACCGCGTTCTTGCCCGTCAGCACCCCGCCCTCGCGCACGACCGGATCGGTGAACTGGCAAAAGCTGATGTGATTCCAGTCGTTCGCCGGATGCCGGAACCCCAGCTGCTCGTTCGCCGCCTTGGTGATCTTCATCCCCGTCACGGCAATCTCGCGGGCATTCACCGGCGCAATCTCGACACCCGCCGCACCTGCATCGACCAGCACGAAACTGTCGCCGCCATAGGCGGTATCCACCGTCAGCGTCCCGATCCCCTCGACCTCGATCACCGCCCCCAGACGGTCCACGAACGAAGGCACGTTCTTCACGCTGATCCGTTCAGCCTTGCCATTGCGGCACAGGGCTTCCACCTCGATCAACCCGCCCGGCGCTTCCAGCACCATCCGCGTCACGGGTTCGGTCATCGGGATGATCCCGGTATCCAGCAACACCGTGGCCACGCAAATCGAATTCGACCCCGACATCGGCGGCGTGTCGGCGGGTTCCATGATGATCCAGCCCATCTGTGCGCGCGGGTCTTTTGGCGGCACCAACAGGTTCACATGCCGGAACACGCCCCCCCGCGGTTCGTTCAGCACGAAGTTCCGCAACCCTTCATCCGCCGCGATCCAGCGCGATTGCTCCCACACCGTAGCGCCGGGCGGAGGCAGCACGCCCCCCACGATCACATCGCCCACCTCGCCCTCGGCATGGCAAGACACCACATGCACAACCTTCGAAGTCCGCATGTTAATCCCTCAGTGCTGAGTCATCTGGACGAAAGCCGCCGTCTCGGGGTTTTGGGGCGCATCGAAAATCTGCCCCGGCACGCCAATCTCGGCCATCACACCCTTCGAGAAAAACGCCACCCGATCCGAAACCTCGCGCGCGAACTTCATCTCGTGCGTCACGCAGATCATCGTCATCCCTTCGGACGCCAGCATCCGCAGTGTATCCAGCACCTCGCCCACCAGTTGCGGGTCCAGCGCCGAGGTCACCTCGTCGAACAGCATGTATCCGGGCGACATCGCAAGCGCCCGCGCAATCGCCATCCGCTGCTGCTGCCCGCCCGAAAGCCGCGACGGATAGACGTCCAGCTTGTCGCCCAGCCCCACATGCGACAGCTGCTTTTCCGCAATCGCCGCCGCCTCGTCCTTGCCGATCCCCAACACCTTGCGCGGCGCCAGCATCACGTTTTCCCGCACCGTCAGATGCGGAAACGCATTCCACTGCTGGAACACGATCCCCAGCTTCTGGCGCAGCTTGTTCAGGTCGGTGCCCTTGGCATGCACCTCGGTCCCGTCCACCTTGATCCGGCCTGAATCGATAGGCTCCAACCCGTTGATACAGGTCAGCAGCGTCGATTTACCCGACCCCGACCCGCCGATGATCGTCAGCACCTCCCCCTTTTGCACCGTCAGGTCGATGCCCTTCAGCACCTGCAACGGACCAAAGGATTTGCGGACGTTTTCGATCTCAATCATTGGACCACCGTTTTTCGAGATACCCGCCGAAACGGGCGATAGGGAAGCTGATGACAAAGTAGAAAGCGCCGCAGATCATCAACAAAAGCAGCGGCTCTTGCAGGCGCGTGATCAGGATCTGCGTCGATTTCAGCAGTTCGGTCACCTGCACGATATAGACCAGCGCCGAATCCTTCATCACCCCCAGCGCCAGCCCGATCCACGACGGCAGCGCCACCCGCGTGGCCAGCGGCAGCACGATATAGGTCATGTCCTGCGTCCAACTCAGCCCCAGCGACCGCGCCGCCCGCCGCGTGGTGCTTGGCACCGCTTCGACCGCCCCGCGCACGATCTCGGCGCAATAGGCGGCGGTGTATAGCGTCAGCACCCCGCAGGCGACCGTAAAGCCCGACATCTTCAGCTTAAGCACCACGCCCATGAAAGCATTGGCCAGCACAAGCTGGATCAACAGCGGAATAGACCGCGACACATCCAGCACGAACGTTAGCGGTGCCGCCCACCACGGCCCGACCTGAAAGCGGAAGATCCCGAAGACGATGCCAAGCGCGGTCCCCAGCACCACCGCAATCGCCGTCACCAGCAGCGTGACCCCGGCCCCTTGGGCCAGAAAAACCATATCCTTCGCGGTCAGCGCGGTATCGAACATCGCCATCCCCCCTCAATACCGGAACAGGCGGCTTGCGATCAGTCGCGCACCGATCTGGATGATCTTGGTGATCACGTAAAAGATCACCGCCGCCAGCGCGAACAACTCGAACGTCCGGAACGTCAGCGCGTTCAGATCCTGCGTCACGCCGTAAAGGTCGAAATTCATCCCCACCGTCACCCCAAGCGACGTCATCAGGATCGCCCAGACCATCTGGTTCGTCATCGGCAGGAACGAAATCCGCAACATCTGTGGCATCACCACATAGCCGAACGCCTGAATGGGTGTCATCCCCAGCGACCGCGCCGACCGCGTCTGCGTATCGGGTATCGCCTTCAACGCGCCCCTGAAATTCTCTGACAGATAGCCCGCGTTGTTGAACGTAATCCCGATCAACAGCGACACAAAGGGGCTGAAATGGATGCCGAAACTCGCCACCCCGAAATGCGCCATGTAAATCTGGAACAGCGCCGGAGTGTTCCGCGCCAGTTCCACCCATGTCGTCGAAACCGCCATCAGCACGCGGTTGCCCGAAAGGCGGCATCCGGTCAGCAGCACGGCCAGCACGATCCCGATCGCCATCGACAACAGCGCGATCTCGACGGTGACACGCGCGCCGTCAAGCATCTCGGGAAGTCTGGCAAAAGCCTGCTTCCACTGGAATGTATAAGAGAACATGGGCGCCTCGTGCCGGCGTTAAAAAAGGGGATGCGCGCCATAGCGCGCACCCCCGATGCTATCAGCGATACGAGTTCGGGACCAACAGGCTCGGAACTTCGCCACCGACCCACTTTTCGTACAGCTCGTCATAACGGCCCGTGCGGACCTGCTGGTTCACGAACAGATCAAGGTAGTTGATCAGGCCGTATTCCTCGCGGTTGGTGAACAGCGCGACATAGTCGGTGTCGAACGGCGCCTTGCCCATGACCGCGATGCCCGGATAGTTGCCCGACTTCACATTGGCCTGCGCCACGGTTGATGTCGAAACCGTCCCGTCCAACTGCCCTTGGCTCAGCGCGAGGAACACATCCGCCTGCGTCTGGTAGGGGCGGAACTCGCCCTCGCCCCAGGCCTTGACCTGCTCTTCCAGCGCAATCGCCTCATAGGTGCCCGCAACCGCACCCACGACCTTGCCCTTCATCGTGTCATAAGACGTGATCCCCGACTTGTCGTTCGCGGTCACGGCCATCTCGAAGGCAAAGTAGGGAATGCTGAAACCCACGGTCTTCGCCCGCTCCAGCGTATCCGAGGTCGAAGCCACACCCACATCCACACGGCCCGACATCAGCGCCGGAATCCGCTCGGGGAACGGGGTTTCCACGATCTCGGCGGTCACGCCAAGCGCGGCGGCCAGATCGTTGCAGTAATCGACGTCAAAGCCCTGCGGATTGTTGCTTTCGTCGCGAAAGCCCATGGGCGGAAAGTCCAGCACGACCGCGCAACGCAGCGTGCCCGACGAAATGATATCGTCCAGCTTGTCGGCCTGCGCCGCACCCGCGGATACCAGCAAAACAGCAGCAGTAATCAAGGTTTTCATGGTCGAGTCTCCCTGTTGATTCGGCTTTTTCCTTTCCCATCGTGTCATGCGTTTTGCAGTTTGGCAAAACTTTTTTATTATATGAAAAAAGTCGGCGCTGTAGTGCAAGCAGCCAAGCCCGTCGCTCCGACCAGACCGCAATCCGAACGGCGACCCCACGACACTAACGGCACGCTATTTTTCTTATCTGAAAATTTTTATCGACAAGGCTAAGATTCTGCCTATGGTGGGGCGAACAACCAGATTCGACCCCTAGCACAGGCCCTAGCAAAGGAACGTCCCATGGATTCCAGCATCTTCACCGGCACGATCCCCGCGCTGATGACCCCCTGCAAGGCAGACCGCACCCCCGATTTCGACAAGCTTGTCGAAAAGGCCCGCGAACTCGTCTCCCTCGGCATGTCGGCGGTCGTCTACTGCGGCTCGATGGGCGACTGGCCGCTTCTCACCAACGAATGGCGGATGGAGGGCGTCGAACGCCTTGTGAAAGCTGGCATCAAAGTCATCGTCGGCACAGGTGCGGTCAACACCGCCACCGCTGCCGCCCTTGCCGCCCATGCTGAAAAGGTCGGCGCGCATGGCCTCATGGTCATCCCCCGCCTTTTGTCGCGCGGCACCGTCCCCGCCGCCCAGAAAGCCCATTTCAAGGCGATCCTCGCCGCCGCACCGAACCTGCCCGCCGTCATCTACAACAGCCCATATTACGGCTATTCGACCAAGGCCGATCTTTTCTTCCAGATCCGCGCCGAACACGCCAACCTTGTCGGCTTCAAGGAATTCGGCGGTTTCGCCGACCTCTCCTACGCGGGTGAGGCAATCACCTCGGGCTCCGACGACATCAAGCTGATGATCGGCGTCGATACCGCCGTCTACCACGGCTACATCAATTGCAACGCCGATGGCGCGATCACCGGCATCGGCAACGTGCTGCCACGCGAAGTGCTGCACCTGACAAAACTGTGCAAAGCCGCCGTCGCAGGCGACGCCACCGCCCGCCGCCTTGCCTATGAACTCGACAGCGCCATGCAGATCCTGTCCGAAGTCGATGCCGGCCCCGACCTTGTGTTGTTCTTCAAACACATGCTCGTCGTCCGTGGCGACGCCGCCTACAAACTGCACTTCAACGATACCGATGCGCTCTCGTCCAGCCAGCAGGGCTTCATCGAAAAGCAACTCGCGCTGTTCTCGGCATGGTATGCCGACTGGTCGTCAAAACTGGACGCAAAGCACAGCGCCTGACCATGACAACCGTCGTCGTCATCGGCGCGGGGGTGGTGGGTCTGTCCGCCGCCCTCGCCCTGCAAGCCCGCGGCCTTACCGTCACCGTGATCGACCGCAGCGGCCCCGCCGCGGGCGCATCGGCGGGCAATGCCGGTGCCTTCGCCTTTACCGATATCCTGCCCCTCGCCTCTCCGGGCATCCTTCGCAAGGCCCCGCGCTGGCTGCTCGACCCGCTCGGCCCGCTCAGCGTGCCGCCCGCCTATGCGCTGCAGATCGCGCCGTGGATGTTCCGCTTCTGGCGCGCCTGTTCCCCCCGCGCCGTCGCCGCCTCGACCACCGCGCAAACCGCGCTGATGGACCTGTCGAAAGCCGAACTCGAACCCTTCCTCGCCGCCACCGGCACCGCCCACATGCTCGCCAAACGCGGCAACCTTCAGGTCTACGAAGGCCCCGACGAATTCCGCGCCTCGCTTCCGGGCTGGCAGGCCCGCACCGATCACGGCATCGAATTCCAGCACATGACCCCCGGCGAAATGGCAGATGTGCAGCCCGGCCTCGCGCCCCGCTTCACCCACGGCACCTTCACCCCCGGCTGGTATTCCATCGCCGACCCCAAGCTCTACACCGAAGCCCTCGCCACCCGCTTCCGCGCCAACGGCGGCACCCTTCGTATCGCCGACGCGGCAGCGATCACCCCCACCGACACCGGCGCGACTCTTGCCTTCACCGACGGCACGACCCTCGACGCCTGCCGCATCGTCGTCGCCGCTGGCGCCTTTTCGCACCGCCTCGCCCGCACGCTGGGCGAAAAGATCCCCCTCGAAACCGAACGCGGCTACAACACCACCCTGCCCGCCGACGCTTTCGACATCCGCACGCAAATCACCTTTGGCGGCCACGGCTTCGTCGTCTCGCGCCTGTCCACCGGCATCCGTGTCGGCGGTGCCGTCGAACTCGGCGGCCTGTCGCTCCCGCCCAATTACAAACGCGCCGACTCGATGCTACGGAAAGCCCAAACCTTCCTCCCCGGCCTGAACCCGCAGGGCGGCACGCAATGGATGGGCTTCCGCCCCTCGCTCCCCGACAGCCTGCCCGCCATCGGCCGCGCAAAGGCAACCCCGAACGTCATCTACGCCTTCGGCCACGGCCACCTCGGCCTGACCCAAAGCGCAGGCACCGCCCGCCTCATAGCCGATCTGGTGACAGGGGCCACCCCCGCGCTGGACCTCTCGCCCTTCAGCCCGCAACGCTTCCAAGGTTTCGCATAATGGCCCTCCACACCTTCTCCTGCATCGATGGTCACACCTGCGGCAACCCCGTCCGCCTTGTGTCAGGCGGGGGCCCACGGCTTCAGGGCGCCAATATGCTCGAACGCCGCGCCCATTTTCTGCGTGAATTCGACTGGGTCCGCACCGGCCTCATGTTCGAACCGCGCGGCCATGACATGATGTCAGGCTCGATCCTCTACCCCCGACCCGCCCCGATTGCGATGTCGCCGTCCTTTTCATCGAAACATCGGGCTGCCTGCCGATGTGCGGCCACGGCACCATCGGCACCATCACCATGGGTATCGAAAACGGCCTCATCACCCCGCGCGAACCGGGCAAACTCTCCATCGACGCGCCCGCAGGCAAGGTCGACATCGCCTACCGTCAGGAAGGCCGCTTCGTCGAGGAAGTGCGCCTGACCAACGTGCCCTCCTACCTCCATGCCGAAGGCCTGACGGCCACCATCGAAGGCATGGGCGAAGTGGTGGTCGACGTGGCCTACGGCGGCAACTTCTACGCCATCGTCGAACCGCAAGCCTGCTTTGACGATATGGCCAGCTACACGGCGGGCGAACTCATCGCCCTCAGCCAGAAACTCCGCGCCGCGCTCAACGCCAAATACGACTTCATCCACCCCGAACATGCCGCAATCAACGGCCTCAGCCACATCCAGTGGACGGGCAAGCCCACCGTCGCAGGCGCCCATGCCCGCAACGCGGTGTTCTATGGCGACAAGGCGATCGACCGCAGCCCCTGCGGCACCGGCACCTCGGCCCGCATGGCCCAACTCGCCGCCAAGGGCAAACTGGCCGTGGGCGACGAATTCCACCACGAAAGCATCATCGGCTCGATCTTCAAGGGCCGCGTCGAAGCGGCAGCATCAGTCGCAGACCGCCCCGCCATCATCCCCTCCATCGCCGGATGGGCACGAATGACCGGCTACAACACCATCTTCATCGACGACCGCGACCCCTTCGCCCACGGCTTCGTCGTCCGCTGAACGGCAGGGGCCTAAAGCCCCGCCGCCACCTTCAACCCCTCGAACACCGCCTCCTCGGCGGTGCGCGGGGCCAGACAATCCCCTGCCATCACCACCTCGACCCCCAGCCCGCGCAATTCGGCTTGCAAGCCGTCCACGGGCCGATGCCCCATGCACAGCACCAGCGTATCCACGCCTTCCACCGGCATCGCCGCACCGCTGGCCGAATGCTGCAAATACACCGCCCCGCCATCCACCCCGTAAAGCCGCGCATAGGGCGTGACCGTCACCCCCAGCCTGTGCAATTCCGCCGCGATATTGTCGCGCACGTACAGCGGCAGGCTTTCCCCCACATGTGTCCCCGTCACCGCAAGCGTCACCTGACACCCCTCGCGCACCAGCTGCTCGGCAATCCCCGGCCCGATCCAGTCACCCGCCAATCGGCCACCACCACCCGCGCACCCGGCCGAACCTCACGCCGCAGCACCTGCCACGCGGTCGCCACCTGAACCGACCCGTCATCCGGCATCTCGGGCACAAAGGGCACCGCCCCCGTGGCGATCACCACCGCATCCGGCGCCTCGGCCTCGACCAAGGCACGGTCCACCCGAACCCCCTTGACCACGCGCACCTGCTGCAACTGCATCTCATGCGACAGGTTGGTGATGATCCCGCCAAATTCCGCCCGCCGTGGCAGCAGTTGCGCCAGCCGCGCCTGCCCGCCCAACTGCGCCTCGGCCTCGTATAGCGTCACCACATGCCCCCGCTTGGCCGCCGTGATCGCGGCCTTCATCCCCGCAGGCCCGCCACCCACCACCATCACCCGCTTCTGCCGGTCCGCCCGTCCAATCGACCCGAACCGCAACTCCCGCCCCGTTTCCGGATGCTGGATGCAGGAAATCGGCAACCCCCGATGGAAATGCCCGATGCAAGCCTGATTGCAGGCGATACAGGCGCGGATATCCTCCAACCGCCCCTCCTCGGCCTTCACCGGCATCTCGGGGTCACAGATCAACGCCCGCGTCATCCCGCACATGTCGGCTTGGCCCCGCGCCAATATCGCCTCGGCCTCCTGCGGCTGGTTGATCCGTCCTGCCACAAACACCGGCACCGAAAGCGCCGCCTTGATCCGCCCCGCCTCGCCCGCCAGATACCCATGCGCCACAGCCATAGGTGGCACGATATGCATGGCGCCCCCCAGCGTGGCACTCGTCCCCGCCGTCACGTTCACATAATCCACCAGCGGCTCCAGCGCGGTGCAGGCCCCGATCACCTCGTCCGCCTGCAAGCCTGCCTCTTCCCGCTCGTCCGAACTGATCCGCAGCCCGATGATGAAATCATCCCCCGCCGCAGCCCGCATCGCCTCCAGACAGTCGCGCAGGAACTTCAGCCGCTTCTCGAACGATCCGCCATAGTCATCGTCGCGCCGGTTGACGCGGGGGTTCAGGAACTGCGACGGCAGATAGCCATGGCTCGCCACGAACTCCACACCGTCCAGCCCCGCCGCCTTCATCCGCCGCGCAGCCCCGCCGTATCCTGCCACGATCTCCTCGATCATCGCCACGTCCAAGGCCCGCGGCATTACCCGAAACCGCTCGTTTGGGCTGACACTCGGTGCATAGGCCACCGCCAGCAACCCGTCCCCGCTCTCCATGATCTCGCGCCCCGGATGGAACAACTGGCTCACCACCACCGCCCCCTCGTCATGACAAGCCCGCGCCAGCGCCGCATACCCCGCGATACACCCGTCATCCACCGCCATCAGCATATGCGACGTATAGCGCGCCGTCTCATGCACCCCCGCCACCTGCGTGACGATCAACCCCACCCCGCCCCGCGCCCGCGCGCGGTGATAGGCAACCAACGCCTCGTTCACCGTCCCGTCCACCGGCAGCGTGGTATCATGCCCCGTCGACAAGATGCGATTGCGTATCACCCGCCCGCGCAGGACCAAAGGCTGGAAAAGATGGGTCAAAGTCATGAAATCCCCCTGTCGGAACCCCGACCCTGCCACGCCGCCCCCGCACAGTTAACCCCAAATCCACCGCTGGAAATCACCCCGCCCCCATGCGAAACCAACCGCAGGCAGCAGGGGCACGAAATGAACTGGACGAACCGCCACGACCACCTGACAGCCCCCCTTCCGGCCGGAGGCTTCCGCTTCATCGCACTCGATGTCGAAACCGCCAACAGTGACGCATCAAGCATCTGCCAGATCGGCATCGCCTGCGTCCGGCATGACGGCAGCATCGAAACCTTCGCCACCTACGTGAACCCCCGTTGCCACTTCTCGGGTTTCAACACCCAACTGCACGGCATCGGCCCCCATCACGTCGCCACCGCCCCCGATTTCGCCACCGCCTTCACCCGCCTGTCGCCGCTCCTGTCAACCCATCCCCTCATCCAGCACAGCAGCTTCGACAAACGCGCCATGGAACAGGCCTGCACCGCCGCCACCCTGCCCGCACCGCCGTGGAGTTGGTCCAACTCCGTCACCATCGCCCGCCGCGCATGGCCCGAATTCATCGGCAATGGCGGCCACGGCCTGTCACACCTCAAGCGCCAACTGAACCTGCACTTCGACCACCACGACGCGGGCGAGGATGCCCGCGCCGCAGCCCTCGTCGTCCTTCACGCCGAAGCCCGCTTGGGCCTGCCTTATCCGGCGATCCTTGCGTAGGGTGCGCGTTCATCGCGCACCGCCCGCGCAACCGGCACGTGTTGCAAAGACCCCCGCCCCGCCGTCAACCGCCCCGCCCTGTTCATCCCCCACCCCTGCCCGCCATCCTTTCCATCGCGCGCGCCCAAGCGCCGCGAAAGCCGACGCGCCCGCCCCACATTCCGACCTTGCTTTTTATCCCCCGCTTCGGTCCTTCTGTCGCAAAGCACAGGAACCGCCATGGCCCGCACCGACGAACGCTTCCGCGAGGCGTTCAACTCGCTCCTCGACTTTGCCGCCACCCTGCAAGCGGGCGACAGCCTGCCCTCGGAACTCGCGCTTTCCAGACGCCTCGGCGTCAGCCGCACCGTGATCCGCGCCATCCTCGACCGCCTGCAAAAGGCCGAAATCCTGTCATGGCAAGGCCGCGACAAACGCCTTTTGCGCCTGCCCACCCCCCGCGACCGTCTGGCGATCCAGTCCGACCAGCTCACCGAACAGGAACTCGAACGCCAATTCCTCGACTGGGTGCTCCGCTTCGATGTCCCCCCCGGCACCGCGCTCAACGTGGCCGAACTCGCCCGCCGCTTCCACGTCACCCCCCACATGCTGCAAGCCTTCCTCGCCTCGCTCAGCCGCTTCGGCCTAGTCCGTCGCCGCGACCGTGGCGGATGGGAGCTTCTGGGTTTCACCCGCGATTTCGCCGTCGAGCTTTCCGAATTCCGCCTGATGCTCGAACTCAACGCCGTCTCGCACCTGATAGCCCTGCCGCCCGACCACCCGATCTGGCCCCGCCTCGATGCGCTGGAACAGGCCCACCGCGACCTCGCCGCACAGATCGACGCCCGCTTCCACGACTTTTCACTGCTGGACGAAGACTTCCACGCCACCATCGGCAGCACCGTCAAAAACCGCTTCGCCGCCGAATTCCAGAAGATCATCGCCCTGATCTTCCACTACCACTACCAATGGGACAAAACCGGTGAACGCGACCGCAACTTCGCCGCGATCCACGAACACCTGTCCCTTATCGCGGCACTAAAAGCCCGAAATGAGCCTGCCGCACTAAAGGCCGCAGGCGACCACCTGCGCACGTCAAAGCAAACCCTTCTCTCATCCCTGCGCGACCACGCCGTCCCCTAGCATCGCCGCAGGCAGCGCAACGATCCCCCCCGCAAGCCCCACCACATGCCGCGCCGTCTCATGCCCCCAAGCCAACCGCTCCGCCTCGGGCAAGCCAAGCGCCAAAGCCGCCAGATACCCCCGTTGAAACTGTCGCCCGCCGCCGTGGTATCGACCACCGTTGTCGCAGGCGCGAACCCCTCCGCCTGCACCGATCCATCCATCGCCACAGGCCCCAGCGCCCCGCGCTTCAACGCCCCGATCCGCCCGTCCTTCCGCAACCGCGCCAGAACCGCCGCCTCATCGCCCCCGAACAGCGCGATCTCGTCATCGACCGAGGGCAGCGCCACATCCGCCAAGCCCCAAGCCGCCCCGATCACGGCGCGCGCCACATCCGCACTTTCCCACAGCCGCGGCCGATAGTTGGAATCAAAGGCAAAGATCATCCCCTTGCCTCGCAACTCCGCCACACGCGCCAACAGTTGCCCCCGCGCTTCGGCCGTCAAAATCGCCAAGGTAATCGCCGACAGATAAAGCACGTCACATGTCTCTAACGCCGCATAATCCGCCTCGTCCTGAAACAGCAACCGCGCCGCCGACCGCTCGCGCCAATAGGCGAAACTCCTCTCGCCCGTCGCGTCCGTATCGACTGTATAGACCCCGATGTTGCGCCCCGCGTCCCGTGCCACCGCCTCCACGCCAACCCCCTCGGCCCGCGCCAGCCGCAAGAACCCCTCCGACAACCCCTCGCACCCGACCCGCGTCAGATAGGATACGCGCCCCCGCGCGCCCAATCGCCGCCGCGCATAGACCGCCGTGTTGAACGTGTCCCCCGCAAACCCCACGGCGAACCCGTCCCCCTGCGCGCGAATTTCCGCCATAGCCTCGCCCACGCACAGAATATGCATCCCGGCCTCCCTCTTGACACACGGTCCCTTATCATAAAAAACCAAACACCAGAGGGCCCGATCATGTCAACCAACCCCATCCTGCAATTCGGCACCAGCCGCTTCCTGCAAGCCCATGCCGATCTGTTCCTGTCCGAAGCCATGGCCGCAGGCCAGCCCGCAGGCCCCGTTACCGTCATCCAGTCATCGGGCAACGCCACCCGCAACGCCCGCCTTCACGCCCTGACCCAAGGTTTCCCCGTCCGTATCCAGGGCCTCGAAAACGGCGCGCCCGTCCAACGCGAAACCCGCGTCACCTCGATCACCCGCGCCTACGACACCGCGACCGACTGGCCAGAAATCTGCGCCGCCGCCACCCATGCCAGCATCATCCTGTCGAACACCAGCGAAGCCGGATGGACCCCCCAACCCGCCGACACGCTTGGTCACTTCGACCAATCCATGTCCTACCCCGCCAAACTGACCCACCTCCTCTGGTCGCGCTTCCAGACCACCCGCGCGCCAGTCCAGCTCATGCCGACCGAGCTTGTCCCCCGCAACGGCGACACGCTGCGCGCCCGCACCCTCTCCCTTGCACAAAACCTCTCCCCCGCCTTCCACGACTGGCTGGCGGGCCAAACCTTCGCCAACTCCCTCGTCGACCGCATCGTATCCGAACCGCTCGACCCCGCCGGGGCCATCGCCGAACCCTACGCCCTCTGGGCGATCGAGGATGCCCCCGGCCTCGTCCCCCCTGCACCCACCCCGCCATAGAAATCGTCGCCGACCTCGCCCCGATCGAGCGCCGCAAACTCCACATCCTCAACCTCGGCCACACCTACCTTGTCGCAAACTGGCTCAAAACCGACCGCGCCCCCCCTTTCGTCCGCAGCCTCATGGCAACCCCCGAAATCCGCGCCGACCTTGCATCCCTCTACGAATCCGAAGTCCTGCCCACCTTCGCCGCCGCGGGCGACACATCGGCCCCCGCCTATGTCACAGCCACGCTCGACCGCTTCGCCAACCCCTTCCTAGACCACCGCCTGACCGACATCGCGCAAAACCACGCAACCAAACTTGGCCACCGCATCGGCGCTTTCCTCGACTGGTCCGCCACGCTCGGCCTCGCCGGAACCCAACCCCGCCTCGCCGCCGCCCTCGGGCAAAACCTTCGGTCTTTATGACAATTGCCAATAAAAACAATTGTAAGCCCCGGCGCTTCGGTTCTTAATCCATAAAGTGCTACTCTTGGGAGGGGGGAATCACGATGCCAGCGACAACGCCCGCCACCATGCTTTGCGGAACCTGCGTCACGCCGGGCCGCTTTGAATTGCTGCCCCGTCCCCTGCCCACCACCGCACCCGCAGGCTGGGTGCTGATCGACCTCGCCGCCGCAGGTATCTGCGGCACAGATTATCACATCTTTCAGGGCAACCAGCCCTACCTCGAATACCCCCGCGTCATCGGTCACGAACTTTCCGGCCATGTCGCAGAAACCACGGGCGTTTGGGCGCAGGGCCAGCTTGTGGTCATCAACCCCTACATCGCCTGTGGCACCTGCCACGCCTGCACACGCGGCAAGCCGAACTGCTGCATGGCCATAGGCGTCCTTGGCGTGCATCGCGACGGCGGCATGTGCGCCCGTATCGCGGTTCCCGCCACCAACCTTTATGACGCGACCGGCCTCAGCCCGCAGCACGCGGCGCTTGTCGAATTCCTCGCCATCGGCGCCCACGCGGTCCGCCGTTCCGACATGACCGCGAACGACAGCGTCCTCGTCACCGGCGCAGGCCCCATCGGCCTTGGCGCGGCGCTCTTCGCCCGCCTCACCGGCGCAAGCGTCACCATCCTCGACACCAGCACCGAACGGCTGGCAGCCGCAGCAACCTTCGGCTTCACCTCGCTCAAAACCCCCGCCGATCCCCTCTCCCCCACGGCTACGACGTGGTGATGGACGCGACAGGCAACCCAGCCGCCATGCAGGCCGGTTTCGCCCATGTCGCACACGGCGGCTCTTACGTCCTCGTCTCGGTCGTCAAGGGCGACCTCACCTTCAGCGATCCCGAATTCCATAAACGCGAAATGCGCCTGATCGGCAGCCGAAATGCGCTGGCCCAAGACTTCCAGCACGTCCTGCACGCCCTTCGGACAGGTGCGATAGACGCAAACGCGCTCATCTCCACCGTTATTCCCCTTGCCGACCTGCCCACCCGTCTGCCAGAACTCGCCGCCGACCGCGCCGCGCTGATCAAGGCCATCGTCGCACTTTCGCCAGCAGGGGCCGCACCATGACCGACCTCATCCGCCTCACCGCAATCGACAAACGCTTCCCCGGCGTCCACGCGCTCAAAGCTGTCGGCTTCGACCTGCAACCGGGCGAAGTCCATGCCCTGATGGGCGAAAACGGCGCGGGCAAATCCACCCTGATGAAGGTGCTGTCCGGCGTCTACCAGCCCGACAGCGGCACCATCACCGTGGGCGGCACCGATGTGACGCTGGCCAACCCCCGCGCGGCACAATCGCTCGGCATCGGCATGATCCATCAGGAACTCGCCCTGATGAACGACCTCACCGTGGCGCAAAACATCTTCATCGGCCGCGAACCCCGCCGCAGCTTCGGCCGCCTGGACGAACCCGCCCTGAACCGCGCCGCTGCCGAAATCTTCGCCTCGATGAACATAACCATCGACCCGCGCGCCGAGGTAAGCACCCTCTCGGTCGCACAAAGCCAGATGGTCGAAATCGCCAAAGCCCTGTCGCACCGCTCGCGCATCCTGATCATGGACGAACCCACCGCCGCCCTGAACGACCGCGAGGTGTCGGAGCTTTTCGCCATCATCACCCGCCTGCGCGGCGAAGGCGTGGGCATCGTCTACATCAGCCACAAGATGGATGAAATCAAACGCATCGCCGACCGCGTCACCGTCATGCGCGATGGCGCTTTCGTCGGCACCGTCGATGCAAGCGCAACTCCCATCGCCACCATCATCTCGATGATGGTCGGCCGCGACCTCGACAGCACCCCCGCCGCGATCCCCGACCTGACCGCCGCCCCCGTGGCACTCGAAGTGAAAAACCTCTCCCGCGGTCGCGCCGTCCGCGATGTCAGCTTCAGCCTAAAAGCCGGCGAAATCCTCGGCTTTGCGGGCCTCATGGGCGCGGGCCGCACCGAAGTCGCCCGCCTGATCTTCGGCGCCGACCGCCGCGACGGCGGCGAAATCATCGTGCATGGCAAAACCGCCTCCATCGCCTCGCCGCAAGATGCCGTGGCCGCAGGCATCGGCTACCTGTCCGAAGACCGCAAACACCTGGGCCTCGCGCTCGGCCTCGATGTCCGCGCCAACATCGCGCTGCCGAACCTGCGCCGCTTCAAGAACGGCTTCGGCGTGGTCAACGACACGGCCCTTGGCAAAACCGCCCGCGACTACATCGACCAACTCGCCATCCGCACCCCTTCGGAACGGCAAGAGGTGCGGCTCCTCTCCGGCGGCAACCAGCAAAAGGTCGTGCTGGCCAAATGGCTGCTCCGCGACTGCGACATCCTCATCTTCGACGAACCCACCCGCGGCATCGACATCGGCGCGAAATCCGAAATCTACCGCCTGCTCACCAGCCTCGCCGAACAGGGCAAGGCGATCATCGTCATCTCCTCCGAACTGCCCGAGGTGTTGCGCCTCTCGCACCGCATCGCCGTCATGTCCGAAGGCCGCCTGACCGGCATCCTTCCGGGCGGTACCGCCACCAGTCAGGAAGAGATCATGCACTTGGCGACCCTTCGCCAATCAAAGGAGGACGCGGCATGACCGCTGCCAGCACCACGCCCGCCGCAAAACCCGCCTCGAATTCGTCCGGCATGCAGCAAAAACTGCTCGCCTTCGGCAGCCTTGTCGTCCTTTTGCTGTTCTTCTCGCTGGCGTCCGACAAATTCCTGCAAACCGCCAATGTCATCGGCATCCTGCAAGCCACCTCGGTGAACGGCGTGCTTGCCGTCGCTGCCACCCTCGTCATCATCACCGGCGGCATCGACCTGTCGGTCGGCACGCTGATGACCTTTTGCGCCGTCATCGCGGGTGTGGTGCTCACCTATTGGGGCCTGCCGCTCCCCCTCGGCATCCTCGCCGCCATCGCCATGGGCGCGCTTTGCGGCTGCATCTCGGGCACCCTCATCGCCAAGATGAAGATCCCCCCCTTCATCGCCACGCTGGGCATGATGCTCATCCTCAAGGGCCTGTCGCTCGTCATCTCCGGCACCAAGCCGATCTACTTCAACGACACCCCCGGTTTTTCCGAAATCTCCACCGGCTCGCTGATCGGCGATGTGCTCCCGTTCATGCCCGTCCCCAACGGCGTGCTGATCCTGTTCGTCCTCGCCATCGCCATCGCCTATGTCCTCAACCGCACCGTCCTTGGCCGCTATACCTTCGCCCTCGGCTCGAACGAAGAAGCCGTGCGCCTGTCGGGCGTAAACACCGATTTCTGGAAAATCGCGATCTACAGCCTGTCGGGCGCTATCTGCGGCATTGCCGGCCTTATCATCGCCTCTCGCCTCAACTCGGCGCAACCCGCCCTCGGCCTCGGCTACGAGCTTGACGCCATCGCCGCCGTCGTCATCGGCGGCACGTCCCTTGCGGGCGGGCGCGGCTCGATCCTCGGCACCCTCATCGGCGCACTGATCATGTCGGTGCTGCTGAACGGCCTGCGTATCCTTTCGGTCGCGCAGGAATGGCAAACCATCGTCACCGGCCTCATCATCATCGCGGCAGTCTACGCCGACATGATGCGCCGCCGCCGCGCTGGCTGATACCAAAAGGGCGACGAACGCCCCGCTAAAACAAACTTGGAGGAGGAAACCCCAATGATCAACAGACGCACACTTCTCGGCTCGATGGGCGCAACCGCCGCCCTCATGGGCTCGGTCACCATCAGCTTCGGGCAGGACACCATCTACATCCCGCTCGTGTCCAAAGGCTTCCAGCACCAGTTCTGGCAGGCCGTGAAATCGGGCGCAGACAAGGCCGCCGCCGAACTCGGCGTCGAAGTCACCTTCGAAGGCCCCGACAATGAAACCATGGTCGACAAGCAGATCGACATGCTGTCCGCAGCCCTCGCCAAGCAGCCCAAGGCCATCGGCTTCGCCGCTCTGGACTCTCAGGCCGCAATCCCGCTCCTGAAACAGGCGCAGGAAGCAGGCATCCCCGTCGTCGCCTTCGACTCCGGCGTCGACAGCGACATCCCCGTGACCACCGTCACCACCGACAACCTCGCCGCCGCAGCCCTCGCTGCCGATAAAATGGCCGAACTGATCGGCGGCGCGGGCAAAGTCGCCCTTGTCGTGCACGACCAGACCTCGCGCACCGGCATCGACCGCCGCGACGGCTTCGTGAACCGCATGGCCGAAGCCCACAAGGATATCGAAATCGTCGACATCCAGTACGGCGGCGGCGACCAGCTGCAATCGACCGAGATCACCAAAGCCATCCTCGCCGCCAACCCCGACATCAAGGGCATCTTCGGCGCGAACGAAGGCTCGGCGATCGGTGTCGTCAACGGCATCAAGGAAAGCGGCGCACAGGGCGTGATCGTCATCGGCTACGACTCGGGCGCAGCCCAGAAGCAGGCGATCATGGACGGCGTCATGGCCGGTGCCATCACCCAGAACCCCGTCGGCATGGGCTACGAAACCGTCAAGGCAGCACTCGCCGCGACCAAAGGCGAAGCCCTGCCCAAGATCATCGACTCGGGCTTTGCTTGGTGGGACAAGTCCAACATGGACAGCCCCGAAATCGCAGCCGTGCTCTACGACTGATCCAACGAACGGGGCGCCCATCGGGCGCCCCGTTTCCCTTCAGGCAAAACCCACCGCCTTGCCCAAGGGCAACTCCCTGATCCGCTGCCCCGTCAACGCGAATATCGCATTGGCCAGCGCGGGCGCCGCAGGCGGCAACCCCGGCTCGCCGATCCCCCGTATCCGCTCCAGCCCCTCCAGTACCCGCACCGCAATCGGCGGACACTGCGGCATCCGCAGCGGCTCGAAATCCCAGAACGTCGATTGCTCGGCCATGCCATCCGCAAAGGTGATCTCGCCCCGTATCGCCGCCGACAGCCCGTAAACCATCGCCCCGGAAACCTGCGCCTCGATATTGCCGGGGTCCAGCGCGATCCCCACATCCGCCGCCGCCCATGCCCCCGTCATCCGCAGCCCTGCCGCCGTTTCCTCGACCTCGATCACCTCGGCCACCGGCACGCCAAAGCTCATGCAAAACGCAATCCCCTTGGCCCGTCCCGCCCGACGCGTCCCCCAATCCGACATCTCGGCCACCGCCTCGATCACCTTGCGGCTAGGGCCATGGTCGATCTGCCCCAGCCGGAACGCCACCGGATCGACCCCCGCCAGATGCGCCAATTCATCCACCGCACTCTCGTGGAAAAACGCGTTCTGCGAAGCACCGACCGACCGCCAAGACCCCACCGGCACCATCGCCGGCGCGCGATACCCCGTCACCCGATGATGCGCGAAACGGTAGGGTTGCTCCCACGCGCCCTGCACAATCGCCCCGTCAGGCCCGGGAACCGAATACCCCAACCGCCCAGCCTGACTTTCCACAACCGAAGAAGAACAGGTCGCAAAATCGAACGCCGCGATCTTCCCCCCGTCCAGCTTTGCCCGCACCCGTGCCAGCGCCGCCGGACGATAGCCGTCATGCGTCATGTCCTCCTCGCGGCTCCAGGTCAAAAGCACCGGCTGCCCCTCGACCGCTTTGGCCAGCGCGATCACCTGCCGGATCACATCCATCTCGGCCCGCCGCCCGAACCCGCCCCCCATCAGCATGGTATTGACCGTCACCGCCTCAGCCGGCAACCCGGTCAGCGCCGCCCCTTCAACCAAGATCTGCGTCGGCAGTTGATGCCCCGCCCAGACGGTCAAAGCGCCGTCCTTCAGCAAAGCCGCCGCCGTCATCGGCTCCATCGTCGCATGGGCAAGATAGGGCACGGAATAAGCCACCTCGAACACATCCCCCACCAGCGCCCGGTCCACATCTCCGTCATCACGGTTCACCGAATCCCGCCGTTCCTCGGTAAAGCTCGCCGCCAGAACCGCCCCCAACTCTGCACTCGTCGCCGGATAGGGCGCATCCCCCCAGTCGAACGCAATCGCCCCCGCCGCCTGCATCGCCTGCCACGTGGTCCGCGCAATCACCGCAGCCCCGCCATCCACGGGAACCACCTTTACCACCCCCGCCATCCCCTCGGCGACGCTCGCATCATATCCCTTCACCGCCCCGCCCAAGCGCGGATTGGTCCGCACCGTCGCATAAAGCATCCCCGGCAAGCGCAAATCGGCCGTATAAACCGCAGCCCCCGTCGATTTCGCCACCGCATCGACCCGAGGCTGCGACTTGCCAAGCAACGTCCACTCCGCCCGATCCTTCAGCACCGGCTCGCTCTCCAGCGTCACCCCCGCCGCCGCCTCGGCCAGGTCCACATAGCCCAACCGCGTCCCGTCCGGCGCAATCACAAACCCGCCCTCGGTCCGCAACTCCCCGACCGGAACTCCCAGCCGCCCAGCCGCCGCCTGCACCAGCGCAGACCGCGCCGCAGCCCCCGCCAGCCGCATCTTGTCGAACGCATCCGGCACCGAAGATGACCCGCCCGTAATCTGCAACCCCAGAAACTTCGCCGGAACCTCCATCGCCCCGCGCACCGCTTCCGCCAGCCAACCCGTATCGGTCGGCGCAAAGGGCACACCCTCGCCCAAGACCGCGCTGTTGTAATAAGCCGCCGACGCAGGCCCATGGATCACCCGCACCTGCTCCAGCGTCAGGTCCATCTCCTCGGCCACCAGTGCTGCCAGCGTCGTATGCACCCCCTGCCCCATCTCGGCCCTCGGTGCGATGATCGTCACCCCCGTGCCGTCGATCATCACGTAAGGGTTCAACCCGCCCGCAACTGGGTTGCCGTAGGGCGTCGCAAACTTCCACCAGCCGAACGCCACACCGCCCAATATCGCCACCGACCCGAACAGGAACCCGCGCCGCGCGATCTTCATCACCGTTCCCATCGTCACACCTCCGACAAGCGTTTGGCGGCATCCTGAACAGCGGCACGGATTCGCGGATATGTCCCGCAACGGCACAGGTTTCCCTCCATCGCCGCGTCGATTTCGTCCCCGGTCGGCGCCGGATTTTCCGCCAACAGCGCCGCCGCCTGCATGATTTGCCCCGACTGGCAATAGCCGCACTGCGCCACCTGCGCGGCAATCCACGCCTCCTGCACCGCGTGCAAGGCGCCCTGCCCCAACCCCTCGACCGTCACGACAGACGCGCCCGCCACCTCGGCCAAGGTCACCTGACAAGACCGCACCGCCGCCCCGTCCAGATGCACCGTGCAAGCGCCACAAGACGCGATCCCGCAGCCGAACTTGGTGCCCGTCAGGTCCAACCCCTCGCGCAGCACCCAAAGCAGCGGCATCTCCGGCGGCAGATCGACCACCCGCGCCTGCCCGTTGACCGTGAACGAAACCGCCATTGCCCGCCTCCCTTGGTTTCTGACACTTTGTCCGTAAAACGTCAGTCTGTCAATTGACATTCCGGACACCAAATGTCAGCGTGCCAATATGACCAACGACCGTCTCGACAGCATCCTCGATGCCGCCTTTCAGGCATTTGCCACCTATGGCTACCGCCGCACCGCGATGGACGACATAGCGCGTGGCGCGGGTCTGTCCCGAACCGCGCTCTATCTGCATTTCAAGAACAAGGAAGACATCTTCCGCAGCCTCGCCGCCCGCTATTTCAACGAGGCGCTCCGCGACATGGCCGCAGCCCTCGCCAAGGACCAGCCCCTCGAACAAGCCCTGCTTGCGGCCTTCATCGCCAAAGACGGAAAATTCATGGAAGTGGTGCTCACCACCCCCCATGGCGAAGAACTGATGGACGCAGGCTTTTCCGTAACCGGCGATCTTGCGGCAGCGGGCGAGGCGAAGATGACAGCCCTTCTTGCCGACCATCTGGCCAGCCGCCCCCTGCCCCAAGGCATCGGAACGCCAAAGCAACTCGCCGAAACCATCGTTACGGCGGTCAAGGGCCTGAAATCCTCGGCAAAAACGCTGGCCGACTATCGCGAAGGCCAAGCCATGCTCGCCCGCCTCTTCGCCCGCGCGCTCAGTCTATGACGCCAAGCGCTTCCAGCACGATGCCCGTCGCAATCGCCACCCGCAGAATGTCATTGTCGACCCGCACATAGCGGCTTCCGTCCAGCGGCTCCGGCAAGCCGAACCGCTCCCAGTCGCGCACCTCGTACCAAGGTGTCCTGATCGGCAACCGCTCTCCCAGCATCCACTTCTTCGCCTGCCCCGGCGGAACGCAAGGCACCGCCTTCTTCGCCAACCCCGGCGGGCACCCGTTTCCGTTTCCTGCGAACACCGGCGCAGACAGACTGGCCGCAATCACCAGCGCAACGGAAAAATATTTCATCTTGATATTCCTTGACTGCCCGACGACTGCCCGACCGGCTTTTACCCCAAGCCCGCCCCGCTCTACAAGTCAGGGTCAGGCAAGCAACGCGCCAATGGCCGCTTCGGTTGCATCGATCTCGGCGTCCAACCCGCCGACAAGCGCCGAACAGTCCCCGCCCGCCCGCGCGCTGTCCTCGATCGCCTTCAGCCTGCCATGCAGCCCGCTTGCCCCGACCGACACCGCTGACCCCGCCGCCCGATGCGCCGCCTGCGCCAAGGCTTCGGGGTCACCTTGCAAGCCGGTCAGCACCGGACCCAGACCGCGCATCTCGGAAAGCATGCGTCGCACGAAACCAAGATAGGCGTCATCCCCCAATGCGTCGCGCACATCGTCGATGACCGATGTATCGAGCAAATCCATCAAAAAGCCCTCAATCCGAAACCACCCGAACACCCGCGCATCCTGCCGCGCCAATCGTCCCCACAATATCGCATCAAAGGCAGAGCCCGATTACCGATATGAAAATTCCTTGCGTCAAGCGTAATAGGCATACATCTGCCCCAAAGCCGTCTCGGCCTCGTCTCGCTCCTTTTTGCGGCGCTCCGTGTCGACGCGAAAATAGGCAAATGCCTGATCCAGTGCATCCGTTGCTGTCTGGTTGGATTTCTTTATCATCTCGGCCCTCCTTGGCTCACCCCTAGCTAAGCCTTCCCGCCACCCGCCACATCTGCCGATGCTGCAATCACGCCATGCAATTGCTGCAACGCAGCATCACAGGCGCATCGCCAAGGCCAGACATTTCCCCAGTTCCACGGCGACGATATCGGGGTCGAACGGCTTTTCGAACCGCATCACACCGACATATCGCTCGGGAATGGCTGACGTCGCAGAGCCCGTGGTGAAAAAGAAGGGCACGCCCCGCGCCGTCAGCATATCGGCCACGGGAAACACCATGTTGCCCCGCAGGTTCATATCCAGAACCGCCCCGTCCAGCTCCGGATTGTCCGCCACCGTAGCCATCGCCTCGCCCACCGAAGGCACCGGCCCCAGAACCTCGGCCCCGAAACGCTCCAGCGTCATCCGCAGGTCTTCCGCCAGCAGATACTCATCCTCGACGATCAGAACCCGCCGCCCCCTCAACCCGTCCATCCGAACCTTCCCCTGCGCCCTGAATACCAAGGTCGGAAACCCTGCCGGTCCCGTCCGGTTCCCTTCCGGAATGCCTGTTTAATTATCATTTTGACAATGGACTTTACCAGATTCCTGCCTAGCTTGAAGTTGCGGACGCAACTCTGCGCCGGCGCGGACGGTAGAAAGATGACGGCAGACGCAGTGCTTGACGACTGGCCCAGAAGTTCCGGCACCATGGCAAATCTGATCCGTCAGTTCGATTGGTCCGCCTCGCCGATCGGTGAAATCCCGCGCTGGCCCGGCCCGTTACGCACGGCCATCGACGTCATGCTATCCTCCGGCTTTCTCGCCTCGGTCGCTTGGGGGCCAGACCTGATCGTCTTTTACAACGACGAAATGGCAGGCATCCTCGACGACCATCACCCCCGCCTCTTCGGCCAGCCGCTCCTCGCATCGCTGCCGCCCGACCGCAGCGCCGTCTACGTCGACCACCTCGCGCGTGTCCGGCGCGGCGAAACCGTGGTCATCGACACGATGCACTACCCGCGCCAGTCAAACGGCCAAAGCTCCGACGCCTGGCTTTCCGCCCGCTACCTGCCGCTGCGCGACGAAAGCGGCGATGTCGCTGGCATGATGATCCTCGCCTCCGACATCACCGCCCGCAAACGGCAGGAAGAACGCCTCGCCGGCCTTTACGGCGAACTCCAGCACCGCACCCGCAACCTGATGGGCGTAGTTCGCTCGATGTTCGAGAAATCGCTGGAAACCGCCCCCGACCTGCCCGCCTTTGCCGAGACCTTCCGCAGCCGCCTCATGGCCCTCGCCCGTGTGCAGGGGCTTCTGGCACAGCTCGACGAAGGCGACCGCATCACCTTCGATGCCTTGCTGCGCGCCGAACTCTCCTCGCTCGAAGCCTCGGCCAGCGACGGCCCCGGTCCCCGCGTCACATTGCGCGGCCCCTCGGGCATCCGCCTGCGCTCGGCCACGGTCCAGACCTTCGCCCTTGCGCTGCACGAACTGGCAAGCAACGCCGCCCGCCACGGCGCCCTTTCACAGGCCGCCGGACGCCTCGCCGTCGACTGGAGACTGGACCACCGCCCCGAAGGCGCGTTTCTCGTGGTGGACTGGCAGGAAACCGGCGTTTCCGTGCCCCCTCCCGCTACGGCGGGATACGGGCGCGAACTGATCGAACGCGCCCTGCCCTACCAACTCGACGCCACGAGCAGACTGACCTTCACCCCCGAAGGCATCACCTGCCGCATCGAATTGCCCTTGCGCGAACCGGTCAGAAGATAAAGTCGCCCGCCGTCAGCAGCCCCGTCGGACCGAACACCCTGATCGCGAAATCCGCCGTATAATTCCCGTCCACATCGCCCTGCACCAGCACGCCGCCATCGACCATCGACACGCGCAATTGTCCGGCTATTCCGGTGAAATCCGTCACGATCTGCGTCCCGAACGCCTGCCGCGACGAAAGCAAAGCGTTGCCGTCCAGCATCGCCAGATCGATCCGATCCTGCCCTTGGACAAAATCCATGATCACATCGGCAGCCGCAGCGGTGGAATCGGTCCGCACGGCAAAGACAAAGGTATCCGCCCCCGCCATGCCGTAAAGCACATCCAGCCCTGCCCCGCCGATGATCCGGTCAGCGCCCGCCCCGCCCACGATCGTGTCACTCCCGGCCAGCCCCGACAACAAATCGTTGCCATCGCCGCCCTGCAGCATATTCCCCAGCGCATTGCCGGTGCCGGTGAACTTGTCCACGCCTTCGTAGACCACCCCTTCGACGTTCGAACCCAGCGTATAGCTTGCCAGAACGGTCCGCACGGTATCGAAACCCGCGTTCGCGCCCTCGGACACCAAATCGCGCGTCGAGTCGACGGAATAGACATCATCCCCCGGCCCGCCCGACATCCGGTCAAAGCCTGTCCCGCCGTGCAAGGTGTCATTGCCCGCCCCGCCCGACAGCGTGTCGTTTCCGGCCAGCCCCTGCATCAGATCGGCGGCGCCGGTCCCGTTCAGCACGTTGTTCGCTGCCGTCCCGACGATCATGTTCCCGGCAGGCCGCGTGGTAAACGCGCTTTGCGTGGCCGAACCCCATGCAGCAACCGCGTTCTGGGCCTGATCCAGCACCGCCCCCTCGCTGACCACGACGTAATAGCTCAACCCCGCCGTCAAAAGCCCCGTGGGGTTGATCGTCACGGTATTGCCCGAAAACGAAACCTGCCCATCCGTCGCGCCCATGGCCAGATAGGTCCCGTCCCAGCCCTGAATCACGAAATAGCCGCTTCCCGCCTGCACCGCCTCGTCAAAGGTCAGCACGATATTCGCGCCGACATCGACAAGGCTCGCTCCGACCGCCGGCGTCATCGCCCGCACCACGGGGGCGACCGTGTCGGTGAACCCGGCCAGCAGGTTGACCACCATGTCGTCGAACCGCGCGAATTCGATGTCTGCCAGCGCGTCGTAGCCGTAAATCCCGCTCAGCGAGTTCACCGAAAACCACCCGCTCTGATCGACGATCGCATAATCCGACGACAGCCCGTAGAACCACGCCGTATCCGTCCCCGCCCCGCCAAGCAGCACATCATTGCCGCGCATCCCCACAAGGATGTTGTCGCCGTCATTGCCGGTGATCGTGTCGTTGCCGTCACCGCCCACCGCGTTCTCGATCGCGGCTCCCGCTGCGATTGTCAGAAACGCCATCCCGCCAAGCGTCGATGTCGTCCCGGCCCGCAGGTCCAGCGACAGGTCCCGCCACATCGGCGCCGCGTCGATCCAGTCTTTGCCGCCATCCGTATCGGCCAGCACCAGCCGCGTCCCGCCATTCGTGCGCGCAAGCGCCGCCAGCACCTCGTCGGTGTAGTGATAGACATCGTTCACCGTCTCGGCCGCGCCATATCCGGTAAACCCGACCGAACTCAGCACCCCGGAATCGCCCGCCGCCACATCGCTTACCCTGACGGTCCAAAGCCCGTTGCTCAGCTCGCCGCGGAACCCCTCCAGACCGAAGGTATAGGTCAGCCCGAAATCCGCCGTCGCCGAAGTGCCCGAACTTCCGTCGAACACCGATATCTCGGTTCCGTCCGGCGAGGTCAGCGTGATCCGCAGGTCGGTCCAGTCCGAATGCGTCAGCGTCAACGTCAGCCCGACATGCTCCAGCTCGACAACGCTGCCCACGTTGAAGTTGTAGCTCGTGGTGGCATTGTCGGTGATCGCACGGTTCACGGCCAGCGTCCCCGTCACCGCCCGCGCCTCGTTGGCCGACACCGCCGATCCGCCCTGCATCAGCGTCCAAACCTCGGCCATCCACACCGCCGCATGGGCGTTGATCATGCCAAAGCCGTAGTCGTTGCTGTAATGCAGCCCGCCGCCGTTCCAGTTGTCAGCGCCATTGGTCCGCCAGCCCGAAGTCTCGAAGGAAGTGTTTCCCGTCACCAGACTGCCGGTTGCCTGTGCCGAATAGGCCAGAATCGCCTGCACGTCCCGCCAGCCCAGCCGGTCATTCGCATCGAGCATCAAGGACACGACCCCCGCCGTGACCGGAGCCGAAGCCGAGGTGCCGCCAAACCCGTTCGTATAGTCGCCACCCGTCGCGGTATTGTATCCCGCCAGCCCCAGCCGGTCGGTCGTGACCGATCCCGCAGGCGCCGAAACCAGAATATGCGCGCCATAGGCAGAATAGCTCGCCACCTGCCCGTCAGCGGTCAACGCGGCAACCGAAACCGTCGCGCGCGATGCGTCAAGCGCAGTTCCGATGCCGTCGGTGTTGTGGTTGCCTGCCGACTTGACGTTGATCGTCCCAAGCCCCCCGCGCCCCGCAGCCAGCGACGCCTCGAATTTCGCCGTATCGGCAAAAAGGAAATAGTCGGGCGTCGACCCATAGCTGTGGTTCGTCACATCGAACCGCGACAGGTTGTCAAGCGTCAGCAGATAACGCGCCCATTGCGTGTTGATGTCATCGGCACCGCCGAAAATTCTAACGCCTGTGATCTTGGCATCCGGCGCGACACCGACGCCGCCCTGTCCGTTGTCATCCGCAGCGATCAGCCCTGCCACAGCCGTGCCATGATTGTCGCCCACCGCAACCGGCTGCCCCGCGTTCAGCGTGCCACCGACCGTGATCTGCCGCGTCGCATCGTAATTCGCCGCCAGATCCCAATGGCCCGATTGCACGCCATCGTCCCAGATCCCGACCGACACACCCGCACCGCGGTAATCCGCCCAGATCCGCTCCATTCCGGCCAGACTGTCGACTTGGGTAAACCCCAACCGCCCGATATCGACCAGATGCCATTGCGTCGACAGCAGCGGATCGGTCGGTCTGTAGCTTCTGATCATAAAGCGCGCCCCGCACGGGATGTAATCGAGTTTCACTCTTAAAAGGCTTGCGCTGCGAATGAGTTAATTTGCGGTATTCTTTTGGGCGCCATTGTGAATTTATATTCAACTAAACGTCATTGCCCATCCTTTCGGCTGCCCATCCCGCGCCTCGTTCCCGTCCGTCAGGATGTGGAAAAACGCGCGAGGTTTCCCCGCGCGCCTCGTTCCATTCCGCTTGCGTCGATCAGGCTTTGGCCGATTCGGCGTCGGCTCCGCTCAGGGCTGAACCGCGTTCCCGCCAGCACCCGTCCCGCCACCGGTCGCCTCACCCGCCGCGTCCGGCGCGGGGTCAGGTCCGGCGCGGGCTCCGGCGTCACCACATCAGCAGGGGCTTCGGCGGGCAGATCGGTCGCCCCCTCGCCCTCGGCCGCCGGCGGCACGACATCGATGTCGTTCTGCTCGATCGTCGTGTTCGGCCCCGGCGCCTCGGCGGCCTCGTCCATCAGCCACCAGAACAACAGCGCGACGGCAAAGATCACCACCAGCGCAATGCCGATCAGCGGCCCCGCGTGCCGTTCCCGCTCGCGGCGCAGGTCGGGCCGGAGGTTCGGATCAGGGTTTGCCATAGTCTCTCTCCTTCGTTTCGTCCTGCATCCCAACCCGCCCCTCCCCGCAGGGTTCCGGCTGGCCAGTTCCGCAGGGGGCAACGATTTTCCTGCGAAAAATCAGCCCGCCCCCCCGCGCCGCGCCTGAATTTTCGCAGAAAATTCGTTGGCGCCGCTCATGGCTGCAAAACCACCTTCACACAACCGCCCAGCTTGTCGCGAAACGCCCGATACAGGTCCGGCCCATCCTCGAGCTTCCCCTTGTGGGTAATCACAAAGGTCGGATCGAACCGCCCTTCCACGATATGGTCCAGCAGCAGCGGCAGATACCGCTGCACCGGCGTCTGACCTGTCTTGATGGTGATCCCGCGGTTCATCGCCGATCCAAAGGGGAACTTGTCGATATAGCCGCCGTAAACCCCGACCACCGAAACCACCCCCCAGTTCCGGCACGCATGGATCGCCTGGCGCAACACCACGGGGCGGTCGGTGCCTATATAGGTCAGCACCTTCACCTGATCGATCATCGCATCCACGCTCGTCATCGCACTCGGCTCCGTCCCGACCGCGTCGATGCACCCGTCGGCCCCGCGCCCGCCGGTCCGCTGCAGGATCACGTCGACCACGTCGCAGTCACGAAAGTTGATGCACTCCGCCCCCGCCTCGGCGGCCATGGTCAGCCGCTCGGGCACGCAGTCGATGGCAAACACCCGCTCGGCCCCCAGCAGGAAAGCCGACCGGATCGCCATCTGCCCCACCGGCCCGCAGCCCCAGACCGCGATCGTGTCGCCTTGGCGAATGTCGCAATGCTCGGCTGCCATGTATCCCGTCGGGAAGATGTCCGACAGGAACAGCGCCTGATCGTCCGTCATGCCGCCCGGCACCTTGATCGGCCCCACATCGGCATAAGGCACCCGCAGATATTCCGCCTGCCCCCCTGCATATCCGCCCAGCATATGGGAATAACCGAACAGCCCGGCGGGCGAATTTTTCCAGTATTTCTTTGCGACCTCGCGGTCGGGGTTGCTGCGCTCGCACCCCGAAAACAGCCCCCGCTTGCAAAAGAAGCATTCGCCGCAAGCGATGGTAAACGGCACCACCACACGGTCGCCCACGCGCAGCTTGGTCACATCCGCGCCGACCTCGACCACCTCGCCCATGGTCTCGTGCCCCAGCACATCGCCATGGTGCATATGCGGCATTACCCCGTCATAGATATGCAGGTCCGACCCGCAGATCGCGCAGGACGTGACCTTGATCACCACATCCCCCGCGTTCTCGATCTTCGGGTCGGGCACTTCTTCGCATGTCACCTTGCCCTTGCCTTGAAAGGTCAATGCCTGCATCAGCGTTTCGCCTCCAGATCGGCCTCGGCCCGCGCAAGGAAACTCCGCGTCAGCGAGGGAAGGTTTTCCTCCAGCCAATCCGCCATCGCCCGCTCCTGCGAAAGGATCGGCGTCAGCACCGTCACGGCCTCCACAAGCCCCAACTCCTCGGCCCCGCGATCAACGCGGTATAAGAGGCGATCTCCATATGCTCGAAGGCATAGCTCGCAAGCGATCCCTTCATCACCTCGTCGCTGGCAAAGGCACCGGCCACGCCCTGCCCCAGCGCCATCAGCTTGCCCAATCCGGCCTTCACCGCCGAAACATCCTCGCCCAGCGTCTCGAACAACCGCTCCAGCTGCTCGCGCTGCGCGGTCGTCTCGCGCAGATGCTGCTCGATCCGCATCCGCAGCGCAGGGTAATTCTCCAGCCGTCCGGCCTGCGCGTTCAACATCGTCTCGGCCTGCGCTTCCATGCCGTGGGCATCGCGCAGCCAGTCCATCCAAATGTCGCGTGCTTCATTCTGCATCGGGCTTCTCCATCCTGGGTTGTGCGGCTTCAACCGAAGCATTCCCCCATGGTTCCCGATCCTCTCCAGCAGGAACCGCCTTCCCGCTTATTCGGTTGGCCTGTCGCAACGACATCAGGACAGACCATGCCCGAACCCGATTCCGCCACCCGCACCGCCGATGCCCTGCGCCACGCGCTCGACCGCGGCCAAGGCGGCGACAAGACCGATTTCATCGACCCCGCCGCAGCCCCCTTGGGCACCGACGACGAAGCGGCAGGCTTTCCCCCACCCGCGAACAGGTCGCCATGGCGGCCGCCGTCGAACTCGGCCCGAACCGTCCGCCACATGCGCCAAAGGCAGGCGGGCGCACAATCCCCGAACGCACCGATCAAGCCAGATACGCCATACCCGCCATCCTCGTCGCGGGTCTGGTACTCATGGTCATCGCGGTGCTGCTCGAAGTGCTCTAGCCAATTTTCCTCGCACAGGATTTTGCCCCGCCCGCGGGCAAGTCCGGCCTCAATAAGTCCCCGGTGGGTCGCTGGCGGGAAAGCTCTGGTCCGACTGTTCATCTACGATATCCCAACGATCGGGTGGAAACTCCATCGACTCAGGCCCCGCCGCACGCACCGGCCCCGCGCTGCGGTTCACCCGCGTCCGCTCTGCCGTTTGCATGGCTTGGGCCCGCTTGGCCCCCTTGACCGCCGAAATGGCCAGCATTCCTGCGCCGGCAACCAGCAAAAGCGGCAAGGCCTTGCCCATCGTCATGCCGCCCTTGCGGCCTGCGTCACCCCGATATGCCATCGAAATTCTCCCTTGATTGTGTGCCTCTCCGGAACGCCCGGCCCCCCCGCCTGTTCCCCCTTCGCAACAACCGCAAAGACCACCATGCACCCTGCCCTCACCACCCCCCTCGCCACCGCCGCCGCCCTCCCGCTCATCGCCATGGCACATGGCGCAAAGCCGCTCGCGGCGATCAACGCCTCGGCCCACTGGCTCGACCAGACCGCAGGCGCGACACCCGGTCCCCATCCCGTCTTTTCCCCCGTTGGCCTTGCCACCAACCTTGCCGCCGCAGCCATGTGGGGCGCTCTCATGGGTGCTGCCCTGTCGCGCACCGGCAAGCCCGCCCTTACCGCCGCAGCCGTCGCGGCCACCGCCGCAGCCGTCGATTACGGCCTGATGCCCCGCCGCCTGACACCCGGATGGGAAATGGCCCTTCCCCGCAGCGCCGTGGCCGCAATCTTTGCGGCAATGGCCCTCGGCATGGCGGCGGGCACGGTCAGGAAATGACCTGCATCCGCCATTCTGCGACCAAGTCGAAGTGGTGCCATTGAACTTCCCCGACCAAGGCCCTACGAGGTTCCTCCCCTAGCCCGAGGTCCCGTCCATGTCCGCTTCGCTCTCCCTCCAAGAGGCCGCCCTCCTCAACGCCCTCGCAGGCCTTCTCGCAGACGAACCGCTGATCGAAATGGACAGCCTGCGCGTCAGGGTCGGATCGCAGGGCTTCGAACTGGGCCGGACCTACATTACCCTCCGGAGCCATGATTTCGTGGCAGAACACCAGTCGCGCCCGGGCTTTTTCCGCCGCCTGTTCGGGGCCAAGCCCAAACGCTACGTCAGCCTGACCGATGCAGGACGCGCACTGGCAAAAGACCCGTCAGCCCCCGCGCGCCGACCGCAAGCCATGCCCCAAGCCGCCCCTTCCGATGCGCCACAGACCGCAGCGCCCCGCGCATCAATACGGCCCAAAGCCGCCGCCGAACCCGCAGCCGCAGCCCAACCCAAAGCCGACTTCGCCCAAACCCGCAAGAAGCGCCTCCCCACGCCCGCCTCGTCCGATTTCACCGAAACCCTCGGCGGTGCCCCCTTGACGCGCCCGTCGCACCCTATGATCCGGTCCGGCTCGAAGGTCTGGCCGAGATGCTCGGCCTCATCGGCTTCGAAATCACCCCCGCCGGTCAACTGCTGGCCGCAAGACGCTGGACCGAAGGCCGCCGCGACAGCGAGGTCGCGCTTGAAATCCTGCTCGTCGCCGTGGCCCACGCCGCCCGCCTCGACACGCAGGGCATGGCCCACCTCGACCGCGCCACAGCCCGCCTGTTCTTTGCCGAGGTCGAAAAGGAATTCGCCCAACTCGCCGTCGCGGGTGAAGTTTCCGCCGACTACCTGTCGCAGACGCTAAATGCCGTCTCGGCCATCCTTGGCACCCAAGACGAGGCCGCAGCCCCGCTCGCCGCGATCATCGCCGATCCGCTTCTCGGCGCAGCCCCGCCCGCCATCTGCCCGGACGATTTCTACTACCCCACCGATAGCGCCGAAGACCAGCAGCCCGGCTGACGCGCAACAAACCGGCGCGCAACAAACCGGCGCACAACGAAAAACCCCCGCCCTGTTTCCAGCGCGGGGTCCAATCCGGTCAGGCGCGGCTCTTATTTGCCGCCACGATTGCCGCCGCCCGAGTGCTGGCCACCCTTGCGTCCGGCTTCCGAGGCGCGCTCGCGGTCGTTCTTGAAGTTGCCGCCCGACTCCTCGCCACCCTTGCGCCCGGCCTCTGCCGCCCGCTGCGGGTCGTTCTTGAAATTGCCGCCCGACACCTCGCCCCCCTTGCGTCCGGCTTCAGCCGCACGCTCGGGATCATTCTTGAAGTTGCCGCCCGACATCTCGCCACCCTTGCGTCCGGCTTCAGCCGCACGCTCGGGGTCGTTCTTGAAGTTGCCCGGCGATTCCGAACCGCCTTTCGAGGCGATTTCGCGCTGCTTCTCGGGGTCCATCGACGCGAACCCACGTTCCGAGCTGCCACCGCCCCGCTTGTTGTCGTCAGCCATTTTCCGTTCCTCCTTCGGAGTATCTCAGGTACGAACCCAATCTTCGGCCGTCCCATTTGTTCCGCCGGACAGGCCCCCGCAGCCTTGCCGAACTCTCTGAAATTGCCTTGCTTTAAGTGCCTTTCCGCCGATGCCTCGGCGGTCGGCCACTCGTGCTTGCCAGCCCCGGCATCCCGGCCTGTCGCTTCCGGGTGGCGCTCTTCATCGCCGCCACGCTCGTCTGGTCACCGGATCGATCCCGAAGGGAAAGGCCGGCACAACCCCGCCGGTCAGCACCAGCCACCGCTATCCCGGCTAAAGTCACCGCAAATGCCGATCCTCGCGCCAGGCCACGCCAATCGCACCGTGAACACGCACCGCATCATGCCCCCCGAAACGGACCGGCCAGCGACCAGCAATTTCATCGGACAAAACCGCAAGGATCATGTGATCGACTCCGGTATGAATAGGGGGCGGCCCAAAGGCCGCCCCCCCCGTTGCAAGACAGACGTCAGTTAGAGGTCGACCCGTCGGTCGAAGTGGAACCGTCGGTCGAGGTCGACCCTTCCGTCGACGTATCGCCGCCCGTCGTATCGGTCGACGTACCCATATCGGTGCCCATGTCAGTGGACGTGCCCGTCGATGTGCCCGTCGACGTGTCGGTCGATGTGCCCATCGAACCGGTCGGCTGGTTCATGTTGCCCAGCGTCGACGGGTCGTCGGCGTTGTACTCGGGCAACGCTTCAAGCTGCGCCTGCGTCCACGGCAGATAGACACGGATGTCCTCGTTCGCACCGCGGAACACTTGCAACGCATCCATAGGCACCGCGACCGTATGCGCGCCGATCCCGAGGAAACCGCCGATATCAAGCACGACATGGCTTACCTGCCCGTCGACGCTGACGCTGGCACCTTGGTCTCCGGCGGCCGTGCCGTCGGTCGTGGTGCTGCCCGTCGGCTCGTCGGTCATGCCGGTGGTGTCACCGGTCGCATCCGTACCGGTCGCGTTCTGGCTCATGTCGGTCGAAGCCGCAGCGCCCGACGTCGAAGTCGCCATCACCAGTTCGGTGATATCGCCGACCGACTCGCCATTGGCGTCATACACGGTCGCCCCTTGCAGGTCTTCCGATGTCAGTGCCATCCGGTCATACTCGGTATAGCCTTCCGGCGGCGTGATGGCAGCCGTCGATCCCATATCCGGCGAATCCGCAGCCGTGCCGGTCGTCGTGGTATCGGTGGCGCTCGCATCGCCTTCCACCGTATCGTTCGACTCACCCGTTCCCGGAGCAGTCACGCCCGTTCCGGTATCGGTCGAAGTGTCCGCACCCGTCGTGGCGTCGCCACCCGTGGTTGCGTTCCCAGTGCTCGTCTGGGCATGGATCGGCACAGCAGCAATCATGCTGATGAGGGCTGTCGTCAGAAGCAAGTCTTTCATCTGGACGTTCCTTTCGTTTCCGCTTTGGCGGTTTGTCCGCAAGGCCGGTCCGGCCTGCTGCAGGTCCAACACGGAACTCCCGGAATGGTTCTGTCAGGGGTTTCCCCCGTGCGGGTTCTTGCCGAGGTTCCTCGCACCGGTTTTAGATCGGCGCCGTATTGTCGGTCCCCGCGAATGGAAAAAGGGGCCGCAGATCCCGCTGCGGCCCCTTCCTCGAACTTGTGAATCAAATTTAACGCTTCTTCGCAAATCGTCTGCACCGACTGTGCATCCGCTGTGCATGCCGCATGTTATTCGGCGGCCATCACGGCGTTCTGGTTGACCCCACCTTCGGCAAGCTGGTTCAAAAGCTCGTCCGTCTTCTTTTCCTCTTCCAGCGTCTGGCGCAAAACCTGCGCCGCATCCGGCATCCCCATCACCTCGGCCCAGGCCGCAAGGGTGCCATAGCGCGCCATCTCGTAGTGCTCCACGGCCTGTGCCGCAGCCACCAGACCGGCGTCAAGCGCGGGTGTTCCCTTGAACGTGTCCATGATTTCCTCACCCTCCTCGATGATGCCATCGATTGCGGGGCAGGTCTTGCCACTGGGGCGCTTTCCAATCATTTCAAAGACTTGATCCAGACGTTCCTTGTGAACTTCGGTCTCGTCCTTGTGCGTCTGGAACGCCTGCTTCAGCTCGGGCGACTGCGCCGCGCGTGCCATCTTGGGCAAAGCCCGCAGGATCCTGCGCTCGGCGTAATAGATGTCTTTCAGCTGTTCCAGAAACAATGTGTCGAGTTCTTTGGTCTTCATGTCGTCCTCCACGGGGTAAGGTTCCACCTTTACAACCACCGCACGCATCGGATGTTCCGTCACAGCCCTTCGATCAGGGCGGCAAGATCGGGATCGCGCACCAACTCGGCGGCTTCCCCCGCCGGAACCCACACCCGCTCGGTCGCCCCTTCGGCCTTCCACCGCGCCCGTAACCGCTGCACCCGCAACGGATAGACCGCAGCCTCAATCCGCACGCGGCCAACCGCCAACTCCTTCCAATAAAAGAATTTTCCGATAGGCTGCGGCGCAACCTCGCCAACCGCACCCGCCTCTTCGGCAGCCTCCAGCGCAGCCGCTTCCGCATCTGTCCGGTTGCGCTTTGGCCATCCCATGGGAATGGCGAAACCGCCCCCCGCCGCGTCCGATACCAGCAAAACCTCGGCGCCCGCTTCCCCTTCGCGCCAAGGCAACGCCGCAACCTGAAGTAGAAGAGCGCCCCGCCGCGGACGGCTGATATGATCGGATAACTTCGGCGTCAGATCTTCGGCGTCCCGCCATTCACCGCAATCGTGGCACAGGTAACGTAAGACGAAAGTGGCTCTGCCAACATCACATAAGCGGTAACAAGATCAACGGGTTGCGCGGGCCGCCCCATCGCCGTGTCGCGACCGAACTGACCCCACTTCTCCCGTTCCAGAGTCGAGGTGATCAACGGCGTCGACACCGGACCGGGCGCCACGCAATTCACCCGGATGCCCCTTTTCGCCACCATCTGGGCCTGACCGACGGTAAAATTCTGGATCGCTCCCTTCGTCGCGGCATAGGCAATCGCCACCGCCCGCCCGATCCCGCTGTCACCTCCGGTGATCAGCGCAACCATTCCGTCAAGCCGCGCGCAACCGCGATAACTCTCTTCGCCGTGGTCCGGCTTATCGGGCATTTCCACAGTCAATCCTGGGTCGGGGCTGCCATCGGCACGATTGGGTTTGGGTGCATTGGGATCGTCTTGCATCGGGGCGGTTCTCCTGCATTTCCTTCAATAAAACCGCCCCAAATGCCCCGAGTTCCCCCTTAGCCTTCGATGCGCGGCCAGTAGCGCAATTCGGCGCATGCCGTAACGAAGACGTCGACGTCGCTCACGGTTTCCAACAGGATCATACCCGCATCCCGACCTTCCACCCCGACGGCCGCGAACAGTGCCGAAGCTGGCCCAGTCATCCCGATAAGCTTTCCATGCGCCATTGCATCCGCCGCAAAACTCCGTGCAGCATGCAGCGCCGTCAGCGTCGAAACCCCATCGACCGACGCCAGAACAGCCACCGCATCGAACAGCGCCGACGGCGCAGCCTCGGCCGCATAATGGGCCTTCAGCTTGGCCCCCCCCGCAGTCGTCACCCCTGCGATCCGTGCGGCGATAAGGGCCGCTACAGCTCCAGCCGCCTTTACGCCCGACAGCAAAGCGTCAAGCACATCGTCATCGATCCCATCGGTGACGACGATCCCCATCTTGCGCCCCTTGAAACTTTGCTTTTGCATTTTCAGGATCGACAGCGCATCCGACGGTGGCAGATCGATGGGATCGATCATCGGAATGGCAGGGTCGGGCAAGTCCATTCCCAAACCAGAGGCCACGTTTTGGGCAAGGTTAGGGTCGATAATGGGCAGGTGCGTCAGCACCCGCTCCGTAATCCGCTCCACCTCGATCTTGCTCAATTCGAAGATCAGCGCATCGGCGATGTGCCGTTGTTCGATTGGCGTCTGGCTCAGGTAGAACTGCCGCGCCTGGCTATAGTGGTCGGCAAAGCTCTCGGGCCGCAGCTTGCGCTTCACACCCGAAATCTCTTCGGGATACGACCGGAACCCTTCTTCGACATCGGCACGGGGGCCACCGGGCGACCAGCTGTTCGGCTCGTAATTGGCCCGCCCCTTCGGACCGCGATTTTGCATATGTCCGTCCTGCATGAAGTTATGCACAGGACAACGTGGCGCATTGATCGGGATCTGGGTAAAATTCGGGCTGCCAAGCCGCTTCAACTGCGTGTCGAGATAGCTGAAATTTCGACCCTGCAACAAAGGGTCATTGGTGAAATCCAGCCCCGGAACGATATTCTGCGTGCAAAAGGCGACCTGCTCGGTTTCATTGAAGAAATTGTCGGGCATCCGGTTCAGGACCAAGCGCCCGACCATCCTCAAGGGTACCTCTTCCTCGGGGATGATCTTGGTCGGGTCAAGGATATCAAAAGCGAACGCGTCCGCGAAGTCGTCATCGAACACCTGCAAGCCGAGCTCCCATTCAGGGTAGTCTCCCATCTCGATCGCATCCCACAAATCCCGACGATGGAAATCGGGATCCGCCCCGTTGATCCGCAGCGCCTCATCCCAAAGCACGCTCTGCAAGCCGAGCTTGGGACGCCAATGGAATTTCACGTAACGCGAAACCCCCTCGGCGTTCACCATGCGAAAACTGTGGACGCCGAAGCCCTCGATGAACCGAAACCCGCGCGGGATCGCGCGGTCCGACATCGTCCACATGATCATATGCATCGACTCGGGCATCAGGCTGATGAAGTCCCAGAAATTGTCATGCGCGGTCTGGGCTTGCGGAAAGTCACGATCCGGGGCTGGTTTGCCAGCATGGACTATGTCGGGAAACTTGATCGCATCCTGAATGAAGAAAACCGGGATGTTGTTGCCGACCAGATCCCAGTTGCCTTGTTTGGTATAGAATTTCGTTGCGAAACCCCGCACGTCCCGCACCATATCGGGCGAACCCTTGTTGCCCAGAACGGTCGAAAAGCGCGTGAACGTCTCGGTCTTCTCGCCCGCACGTTGGAACAGATCGGCGGTCGTAAGGTCGGACAGCGACTCGTAGTTCTCGAAATAACCGTGCGCCCCGTAGCCTCGGGCGTGGACCACGCGCTCGGGAATACGCTCGTGATCGAAATGGAAAATTTTCTCGCGGAAATGGAAATCCTCCATCAACAGCGGTCCGCGAGCGCCAGCCCGCAAGCTGTTCTGGTTGTCGCTTGTTGGCACGCCATGCATAGAGGTCATTCGCGGGCCGGAACTGTCGGGCGTCTGGTGCACCTCTCCACCCTGCCCTACCCGCGCGTTGCGCTCGACAACGTGTTGACCCGAAGTCGTGTCGGCGGTCGGTTGGTTCCGATGCGGTGTGTCTGTCATGGTGGGGCTCCCTATCATATTCCCCGCCAACACGCGCCCCTAGCGGGGGTTCCCGCCTAGGCAGCTCTTGACGGAGTCTGAACGGCAACCCGTCGAAACCGGTAGTTCCGCATTAGCGTTAAAAGCGCGTCCAACCCCGACATTCCGGGGTTTGCCCCGAAGCAAACTGTGCTGCTTTCGCCATGGGTCAGGGCATGTCGAGCAGGCCAATGACCTCGTTCCCACAATCCCCCTCGCACAAGGGCATCGCGCAAGCCGTATCTCTCGGTCTTCCATAATCCATGAATTCGAGGCTCGCCTCGATCTGCACGGCGCGGTGCTCAAGCGCCGACATCTGCCAGAGCACCGCCACTTGCAATGCAGCGATCAGAACCATGGGAATATGGCGCAAGGCTTCCACCCTAACGACGCGGCGGGACTGACCCCGCCGTGGCCACGCTAAGTCTGACGTAGTTGATCGCCCGATCCCGCTCTGCCGCCGCAAGCGCCTCACGTGAATCTTGAAGGCTGACTTCGGTGTCAAGAATTGACAGGAAGTCGGTTTCGCCCAACTCATAGCTCGATCGCGCAAGCTCGATTGTTTCTTGTGACAGGCTCACCAGATTTTGCTGCGCTCCGATGTTCCGGCTGTCACGCTGATAGGCGGAAAGAGCGTTCCGTGTCTCTTCGACCGCTTCCAGCACAGTTCGCTGCCAAACCAGCCAGCTTTGGCGCGCCCGGCTTTCTGCTGCGGAAAGGTTCGCCTTGTTGGCACCGCCCGTAAAGATCGGAAGGTTGAGCCGCGGACCGAAAGACCACCCCTCACCACCACCCGGCCGCGCCGTAACCGCGCCCAGAAGCGAGATCGAAGGCAGCATATCGCGCTGAGCCACGCCAATCAGAGCCATCTTCTCGGCGAAATCCTGTTCGGCTGCCTGCACGTCGGGCCGACGGCGCATCGCCTCGGCAGGAACACCCTTGGAGGCGGTGAACCGCGCCTTCGGCTGCGGGCCACCCCGTTGCAACAGGGGCTGCAAATCAGAAGCCGGGCGCAGCGTAAGGGTCGCCAAACGGTTTACGGCACGGTCGAAAGCCACTTCCAATGCCGGTTGCCGCGCTTCGGACGCAGCAACCAATTGGCGCGCCCGCAAGACATCAAGCCGCGTCGCCGCACCCATCTCGAACTGCGAGGAAATCAGATCAAGCGATTGTTGCCGGCTTTGCAGGCTGCGACGCGTAAGTGCCCGCACTTCCTGCGCATAACGCAGATCGATGTAGGTTGTCGCGATCTCGCTGGCCAATGCCAGCCGCGCACCATCGGCCCCGAAAAACGCACGATCACGCCGCGCTGTTGCAGCCTGCCGGTTCAGCCGTGTCTGGCCAAAAATATCGATAAGCCACGTGCCTTGGAGCGACGCCCCCTGTGCGGTGTTGATCGGCAGGCTATCTGCGCGTTCCCGCGTGGATTCCGCGCCAAGGGTTAGCCCGACACCACTTGTCACCTGCGTAAAGGCCGCGGCCTCGTTTATGCGCTCGACCGCTTCGCGCACCGTCAGGTTCTGACGTAATCCTGTCTGGACCAGCGAATTCAGCGTCGGGTCGTTGAAGGCAACCCACCAAGCATTGCTCTCGATGGCCGAGACAGGAGCAGGAGCAGCCGATGCCTTGATCACGCGCTCGGCAGAGGGTGCAGGCGCACAGGCGGTGATCAAAGCCAGCGCCGGAACGACCAGCATGCGTGTCGACGCAGGAAAGGGGAAAGCCATGTCAAACTCCGTCAAACGCGGTCACCGACCGCCCGCATGCCGAGTGCATGCCATTGCGGTGCAGAACCACGCGTCTGTGCGTTTCGTTCCCTGGCCCTCGAATAAAACCGCTGCAACCCGGTGGGAACCGCCAAAAGCCACCCGCGTTTCTTTCCAAACACAGCGGGACGAAGCCTTGCAACGTATCGGATATCTTGCACATGATCTGACCGACCCCGCCGTTGCGCGCCGGGTCACGATGTTTCGGACCGGCGGCGCCGACGTCAAAATAGCCGGGTTTTCACGGGGCGAACTGCCCGACAGCTTCACTGATGCGTTGGTTCTCGGCCATAGCGCCGATGCCCGTCTTGCGAGCCGTGCGCTGACCGTGTTGCGTGTCCTGGCAACCGGCTTGCCCGTTGTGGCCCAGCATATGAAGGGCGCATCAGCGATCGTCGCCCGCAATCTCGAAATGTTGGTCATAGGTCAGGCGCTGCAACGCCGCCTGACGCCCAGACCCGATCTGGTCTACGAATGTCTCGACATCCACCGGCTGCTCACCTCGCAAAGTAGTGCGGGGCGTGCCTTGCGCAGGTTGGAGCGGCATGTGGGAAAGTCGGTCGATCTTGTTTTGACCAGTTCGCCCGCATTCATTGCGAACCATCTTAAGAACGGGCCTTTTGCCAACCGGATCATACTGGTCGAGAACAAGATTTTGACCCCTGCGCCGCATCCGCTCCGGTTGATGCCACCACCTTTTCGCATCGGGTGGTATGGCGCCTTGCGCTGCGAGCGTTCTTTCAAGATCCTGGCCGATCTGTCAGACCGTCTTGGCGGCAAGGTGAAGGTCAGCCTTCGGGGCCGCCCTTCGCCGGCAGTGTTTCCCGATATGGCGACCAGTCTCGCACCCCACCCGCACATGTCCTTTGGCGGTCCATACACCGCCGCCGACCTACCATCGCTGTATGGCGATGTTCATTTCGCTTGGTGCATCGATTTCTACGAACAGGGCGCGAATTCCGAATGGCTCTTGCCCAACCGGCTATACGAAAGCGCTGCATTCGGTGCAGTGCCTATCGCATTGCGCTCGGTCGAAACGGGGCGATACCTTCAGCGACATGGCCTAGGCGTAACGCTCGAAGATGCCAACCCTGAGGCGCTTGCCTCGCTGTTCTCCGAGATGACCTCTGCGAAGTACGCCGCGCTGCACCGTGCCGTGATCGACACCGACCCGGCTCTTTGGCGCGCAAGCCCCGAGGATTGCCGCGCACTCGTCACCGCCATCACGCAACCCACAGCACGAGCCGCAGCATGATGGATCGATTGCTTATCGTCATTCCGACACTGAATGAGGAAGCCCATATCGCGGCCGTCCTGCAAAGCCTTGTTGCCGAGGCCCCCGCCGATGCAAAAGTCGTCGTGTCCGACGGTGGAAGCATCGACAACACGCGCTGCATCGTGGCCGGTTTTCCCCGCGTGACCCTGTTGAACAACCCGCAAAAACTGCAAGGTGCGGGCATCAACCGCGCCGTCGAAACCCTGGGTCAAGATTGCACGGTGCTCTTGCGCGCAGATGCCCATGCAACCTATCCGGCCGGCTTCATCCAAGCCCTGCTCGACGAGCTTCACGCGACCGAAGCCGACAGCGTTACGGTGCCGATGCGAACGCTCGGACCAACTCCCTTTACCGAAGCGGTGGCCGCAGCGCAAAACAGTGTCCTTGGCACCGGAGGATCGGCCCATCGCACCGGAAAAGGCGGGCGGTTCGTCGACCATGGACATCACGCGCTGATGCGCCTGTCGGCCTTCCGCTCCGTAGGTGGTTACGATCCGGCGCAAAGCCATAACGAGGATGCAGAGCTTGACTACCGGCTTCGCGCAGCAGGCCACACCATCTGGCTAACCGACAAGACCTGCATCGGATATGTGCCCAGAAGTACCTTTTCAGCACTGTTCCACCAGTACTTCAAGCACGGCAAAGGCCGCGCGACCACGGCACAAAAGCACAACATGAGGCTCAAACTTCGCCAGATCGCGCCGCTTCTGGTACTGTCTTCGCTGGTGCTAGCCGCGATCGGTCTTGGCCTGTCTTTGATTGACCCGATGTGGATGATGCTCACCATCCCGACTGCTGCATGGGCCGTTGTTTGCCTCATCCTCGGCGCCGCGCTAGCGATTAAGGCGCGCCGTCTGCCAATGTTGCTGTCTGGGCCGGCGGCTATGGTCATGCACATTGGCTGGGGACTCGGCTTCTTGACCGCTGCCCGTCAATAGCTTCCACGGCCCTTCGCTACTACTACGACCGTACGCATCAATATCCACAGGTCGTTCATAAGATTGCGACCTCGCACATAGGCGCGGTCCAGTGCGACACGCTCGGCATAGCTCGTGTCGCTCCGGCCGCTGATCTGCCACAGGCCGGTAACGCCGGGACGAACAGCCAGATACGCCGCTAATGCCTCGCCGTAATGGCGGGCCTCGTCCATCACGATAGGCCGCGGTCCGACAAGACTCATCTCGCCACGCAGCACGTTGATAAGCTGCGGTAATTCGTCAATGCTGGTCTTGCGCAAACGGGCACCTATGCCGGTAACCCTCGGATCGACCCGCAATTTCCGGGTGGCCGCCCACTCCGCCGCAGCCGCCGGATTGTCGCTCAGATGCCGCGCGAGGACGGCATCGCTGTCGAGCACCATCGTGCGGAATTTGAGGCAGTGGAAAATGCGCCCGTGCCGCCCGATCCGTTTGTGGGCATAAAGCACCGGACCCGGATCGCGCCGCCAGATCATCGCCGCAACGATAAGCATAAGCGGCATCAGCAAAGCCAAACCTGTCAAGGCAGCGACACGATCGAAAATCACCTTTGGCAGCTCGGCCGCATCGGAAATCTCGATAGGACGGCGCGGGCGAAAGTGTTCGTGCCTTCCTCTCTCGCCAACGCCGAATTCGGTTGGCAGCGCAGCAGCGGCGCTGCGAAAAACTCTACCGGTAAAATCATCGTCGGGCCGGAATCCTCCAGCCTGACCCAAGTTTCCATCATCCATTCACATTCTCCAGCGTAAGCATCGGCCCGCTCCCCGACCGGTCCGTCCGCCGTCTCATGCCTGCCAGCTGCCTGAGGTTCCCTCCTTACATCCTAAAGGACGGGGTCGGGAACCGATTAGCCGACACAAGGCTTGTTTCAGGCCTAACGGACAGCACGAAAATGAAACTTCACGCCGGATTATTCACCGATCCCGCTCGCAACTGGCTATATGTCAGCGCCGCAATCGCGGTGTCGCTGTTCGTATTCGCCTACTCGACCCGCATCGGATCAGCGTCGATCCTGATTTTCTATTCTGTCTGGCTGCCGGTGCTGATCTTTCCGACAGGGCGCCTCGTGCAAAGCCCGCAACATTTGCTTCCCTTCCTTTTGGTTCCGGCCTTGGCAGCTTTGTCGACACTCTGGTCCGACAGGCCGGATGCAACGCTGCGCGCCGCAATCCAATGGGGCAGCACCGTGCTTCTGGGCCTCGCGGCCGCCCGTGTCACTTCAGTGCCGTCTCTCGCGCGGGGGCTGCTAGCGGGCGGGTTATTCGTGTTGATCTACTCCACGCTGAACGGCGAATATGCCTATGATGTGGTCGATGGCACTTACGCCTTTGCCGGGGCGTTCAGCTCGAAAAACCAGCTTGGCCTTTTTGCCTCGATCACCCTGATCGCCGCAGCCTATCCCCTGACCAACCCCCGCCTCGCCGGTTGGCTTTGGGTCGTCGCTGCCATCGCGATCGGTGCTTTCGCGGCCTTCACGCTAATCCGTACAGAGTCGGCGACTTCGCTCATCACAGTAATCCTTGCCTTTGCCGTCATTCTTCTTGCGCTCGGCGTCCTCCGTCTGCCGCGCCTGTTGCGTGTCATGGCCGTGGCACTGGGAGGCGTTCTGTTTGTTCTGGGTCTTGTCGCCGCGTTGAACCTCGGTGCGCTCGACGTGCTGTTTTCTGTCTTCGGCAAGGATTCCACGCTGACGGGACGAACGTATCTCTGGTCCAGAGGGCTAGAGTTTGCACAGACCCATCAAGCCTTTGGTCTCGGCTACTATTCGTTCTGGATTCCCGGTCGCGCCGAGGCGGAAGAGCTCTGGACCGAGTTCCACATCGAGGCCCAGACCGGCTTTCACTTCCACAATACGCTAATCGAAAGCTATGTCGGCCTCGGTCTGGTCGGCGTCTCGCTTATGGCGATCTGGTGCCTCATGCTCCTGGGTCTGCCGCTGGTCGCGATGCTGCAAGCGCAAAGTCGGGCAACAGCAATCGTAGCGGGTCTGTCGGTTCTGTTTTTGATCCGGTCGCTTGTCGAAATCGATTTTTTCACCCCGTACACGGCGGGCTCGTTTCTGGTTCCATGGGTTCTCTTGCACATGATCGACAGCCTTCGTCGCACTCATTCTGCACCGCAGCATGGAACCCGAACCCTGCCTCAAAGCTTTCCCACAGCGCGGGCCGCCACTTACGGACGGCCCATCAGCCAGCGCGGCTGACAACCCTTGCAGAACGACAGGAGTTTCTGATGGCCAAAGGCAAAGTCACGAAGGCGATCTTTCCGGTTGCGGGCCTTGGCACCCGATTCTTGCCCGCCACGAAGGCAATTCCGAAAGAAACCCTCACGCTGGTTGACCGCCCCCTTATCCAATATGCGGTAGACGAAGCACTGGCTTCGGGCATCGAACAGTTGATCTTCGTGACATCGCGGGGAAAATCCAACCTCGAGGATTATTTCGACCGCTCGCCCGAATTGGAGCGTACCCTTGCCAAAGCCGGCAAGAAGGATCTGCTTCGCATCGTTCACGACTGCACTCTGGATAGCGGCGCGGTCACCTATGTGCGGCAGAACCAGGCGCTCGGCCTTGGCCACGCGATTGCATGCGCTGCCCATCTGATCAACGACGAACCTTTCGCCGTCATCCTGCCCGATGATGTGATTTCGGCGTCGACGCCGTGCCTGCGCCAGATGATCGATGTTTACGACCGTACCGGCGGTTCGGTCATCGCCGCGATGGAGGTTCCGCCCGCAGCGGCCAGCGCCTATGGCATCCTTGATGTCGCGGGCGTGGCCGGTCGGGTCGCGCAGGTGCGAGGCATTGTGGAAAAGCCGCAACCGCAGGATGCGCCGTCCAATCTGGCCGTGATCGGGCGCTACATTCTGGACTCGTCGATCTTCAAGCATCTGGATGGCCTTAAAGCCAGCGCAGGCGGTGAAATCCAGTTGACCGATGCCATTGCATCCATGATCCGCGAAGGCAGCCCAGTGCAGGCCTACCGCTTTCTGGGTGACCGCTTCGATTGCGGATCGAAGGCGGGATTCCTTCAGGCAACCGTATCCTTTGCATTGGCCCGCAGCGAATTGCGCGACGAGTTCGGCGCCTATTTGAACAGCATGGTCGCCCTCCAGAACGCTGCCCAGTAGGTCCGGAATGAACGGTCCTTATTCACGCCAGCCGCAGCTTGGAATGGATCCCGATGCGGGCACGGTCATCGACAGCGAAAAGTTGGGCCAGTCAGCGCGGCGCCAAGCCGGAGTCGTGGTCAAGGGCGCGCTGACAGGCGCTGCCGTCGCCTTGCTACTGATAGTCGTTTCGGTTCCACGCTACTCGGCAACCGAAACGATCCTGCTCGACGAAGAACGCAACGAACTGCTCAATCAGGTCTCGGCCTTACCCAATGCTGTCCGGTCCGACGCCACCGTACAGTCCGAACTCGAAATATTGCGCAGTCAGGTTCTTGCGGTCGAGGTGGTCAAGCGGCTCAACCTTGACCAAGACGCCGATTTCATGGACCCGCCCGTCGATCTCGTCTCGCGCATCATGGGCAATGTCACCTCGATCTCAGGTTTCTTTTCAAGCAGTAAAGCACCGATCGGGCCGCCGGTCGATCCCGCCATCGCGGCCCGCGAGGCCGCCGCAGGCATCTTGCGCGAACATCTTTATGTCGAGCGCGTGGGCCGCAGTTTCGTGCTTTTGCTTGCGTATTCCGATCACAACCCACAGCGCGCTGCAGCAGTCGCCCGCGCCTACGGCGATAGCTACGTGCAGTTCCAGCTTACCTCGCAATCGAAACTTGCCGTCAACGCAGGCCAGTGGGTAAGCGAACGGTTGAAAGTTCTGGCCGAACGCAGCCAAGAAGCGACGAGTGCGGTGCAGGAATTCCGCTCTCGGCACAATCTTGTAGAGTATCAGGGCAACTTGCTGACCGATCAGCAGCAGTCAGATCTGACAACGGCCCTGGTCACCGCCTCGGCCGACGTGGCGCAACTCCGCGCCCGCGTGCAAAGTTTCGAAGCCATGATGAACGTGGAAAAGCCCGACGTCCTTGCCGTGTCGGCGTTGGAAACGCTGACGCCCTCGGACGAAACGATGGCAGCGCTACGTACCGATTACATCAATGCCCGCCGCAACTGGACCGGGATCGTCGCCGAACGCGGCGAAGACCATCCGCAGGCGCTGCAACTAAAGAAACAGATGGATATTCTTGAACAGACCATCGGAGAAGAGCTCAACCGCGCTGTTCTCGCGACCAAAGCGCAGTTTGAAATCGCCCGCTCGCGCGAGGCTTCGCTTCGTGACGATCTGTCCAGCTTTGCCGACCGGGTCACCGGCGACGACAAGGTGATGGGCCAGCTCGCCCAGCTCGAAGCGGTCGCCGATACCTACGCCACCGTTTACCGCGATTTTCTCGAACGATACGAAATCACAGCGCAGCAGGAAAACTTTCCCATCGCATCAGTCCGCATAATTTCGCCAGCCGACCTTCCGGACAGGCCGTCAAGCCCGCGCAAGAAGGCCCTGCTGGGTATGGGCCTGATATTGGGCGCGCTGATTGGCATCGTTATCGGTGCCCTGCGCGAGATGGGTCCTGTGCGCCTTCGCACGCCCAAGGACACGACAGACCGCTCGGGCCTGCCTTGCGCTGGTCTTACGCCTTCACCGCGGCGCAAGCTCGATACCGAACAACGCCGCGTGCTAACTCGGACACTCAACCGCGCCCGCCAGGACCTTGACCGCATGGTTGCGCAGCAAGCTGGCGTCGGCCGCATCGTCGCACTTGTGCCAGTCGACGCAGTGGCCGACGCTTTCCCGATCACAAGCTTCGCCGAGACGCTTTCGGCCAACGGCGAACGCGTGCTGGTGGTCGATGCGGGCGGCCTGACACCAGGGCAGGTCCAGCGGCTCAACGCGCTGGAACGGGTCGAAACTTGGAAACTATCTGACATTCCAGCGCGTGACGACGCCACAGACCGTCTGCGCGAGCGGTTTCAGACCGTCCTGCTTTGCCTGCCCTCACTCACGCGCACAACTTTCCCCGACGCCTTGGCCCGCGCCGCCGATGCGTCGATCCTGATCCTGCCGTGGGGGTCGATAACGCCGGATTTTCTAGCGGACGCCATACAGCTTCATGGCGAAAACCTCCGCCCCATCGCCTCGACCGTTCTGGTCGGTGCCGATCTGAAACGCGCCCGGCTCTACATGCGCCGCGGCGATTTCGAGGAACGATTGCTCCATGCCGTTTAGATCAAACATTCTGTGCATTTTATTGCTTACGGCAGCCTATCCTGTCGCAGCGCAGACCTCTGGCCAGGCAACTAACGCACCCAGGACTGCTGGGGCACAGGCCGAGACCAAAGGATACAAGCTCGGCCCGCGCGAGAAGCTTTTCGTCCGCATCGGCAGTTGGGATAACACGACGCAAACCTATGTTTCGTGGCCCGATGCGAGCGGAGAATACACCATCGGTGCTGACGGCGCCGTGTCGATCCCCATGGCCGGTTCAATCATGGCCTCCGGACTTACCGCCGAAGAGCTCGGCCAAGCTATCGTCAGTGGAATACAAGACGGCCTCGGCATCACATCGAACCTGGACGCAGCGGTCGAGGTGGCCGAATATCGCCCAGTCTACGTGATAGGCGAGGTGCAGTTGCCTGGTGCGATCCCCTTTGCCCCCGGTATGAACGCAATCGAAGCCGTCGGTCTTGCCGGTGGTTTCCGCAGGCCCGAGACCACCTTCTTGCAGAACGAACGCTCTGCGCTTTCGTCGCTCGGCAATTACGAGGTGCTTCGCGTCCAACTCTATGCCCGTCTTGCGCAAAAGGCGCGGCTTGAAGCGGAACTCGCGTCCCGCCCGGACTTGATCCCCGATAACGAACTTGCCGAAGCGCCCGGAGCAAACGACCTGCTCCGCAGGGAAAGCGAGGTAAAGGCCGCCCGCGATGCAGAGATCAAATCGCAGATGGTGCAATTGACCAGTCTCGAAAAACTGCTGACGCAGGAAATCGACCGCCTCGGCAAACAGGTCGAATTGCGGTCAAAGCAGATCGAACTTGCCAAGGAAGAACTGGAAAATACGACGCAGCTTGTCGAAAAGGGCCTGACCGTCGCGAGCCGCCGAAGCGACCTGCAAACCCGTGTCGCCGACGAGGAGGTTCGACTGCTCGAGCTGGAAACCGCCCGCCTGACCGCCGAACAGCGCGCGGTCGAGGTAAAGCAGCAACGCAGCGACATCTTGAACGCCCGAAAGCGTGACATCTTAGATAGTCTCAGCCTTGCCGAAGCGGAAATCGGAGAGATCCGCATCAAGCAGCGCACCGAGGCTGCACTTTATGCCGAGGCGCTGCAAAGTGGTGATGGTTTCGTGTCGACCCGTGGTTTTGGCGCGCCGATACTCGAACTGGCGCGCCGTCAGGATGGCAAGCTGGTTTCGGTTCCCGTAGAGCGCGACACCTCGCTGCAACCGGGGGACGTGCTTGAAATTCGCCTGCCCCTGCCGGACGAAATGTCGTCGCCTGCCCTCGCTGCCAAGATTACCGAGCAGCGGGCGGAAGCGATACCGTTTCCAGCGTCGCGGTAAGCGGCACACCGTCAAAATCCCAGACGCCGGCCCAACCCGCCTGCGCCGGTTGCACCGCCCATAGGTCGACGAATGACCGCAGCGGACCCATGCTCCAGACGCTGCCTTCCACATCGCTCGGGCCAAAGTTGCCAACGATCTTGCCGTCGATGCGAAAGATCGCTCTCTCGGGCTGCACTTCGATCTCGTAATCATGAAATCCCGCGGCGGCATCGAAGCCGAGGTCAATCTTCTTGGGTCCACCTAACAGCGACACATGACGGCCCGACGCATCTTCGAAGTGTATGTTCAACTCTACGTCGGTCGTGCCGCCACCGACGAATTCGATATCGTATTCGCGCCATGGTTGCTTTTCGTGATCAGCGCGGTAAAGAAACATGCCGAACACCGCCCCTTCGACCATTTTCGGGGCACGGGCGCGCCAGGACCATACGCCTGTATCCGCGACCCCTTTTGACTGGACTTCGCCCCCGAGATACGGTCGCGTCTCGACGCCGACCGCTGACGCGGGGTTTCTGTCCAGCACAAGGTCGATCCCTTCCGCACCGGGCCGCACATTCGCCGACGACCATTGAACGATGCTGCTTTGTCCGGCGGGCCAGTCCGACACCATCCAGTCCTTGCCAAGGTCAAGTGCCTGAACCGGATGCGCCAGAAGAACCAGTGAGAGAGCGATGTGTTTCATGTGGTAATCCTTCAGGCTGTGGCTTCATGCAAAGCGCGGAAATGGTCGTTCTTCTCGACCAGCCCGTCATAACGGTCGGCAGCGACGACGCGCCCGCCTTCCAACAGATAGACCATGTCGCAATGCCGCACGGTCGACAGACGGTGCGCGATGACGACGATGGTTTTGGAATGTCCCAAGGCACCGATTGCAGACATGATCGCCCGCTCGGTCAGGTTGTCGAGCGCACTCGTCGCCTCGTCGAACACCAGAATGTCGGGGTTTGAATAAAGCGCCCGTGCGATGCCGATCCGTTGGCGCTGCCCACCAGACAGACGCGCTCCACGTTCGCCAACCTCGGTCCTGTACCCTTGCGGCAAGGTCTGCACGAAATCGTGCAGCTCGGCCACCCGCGATGCAGCCTTGACGGCCTCCATGTCGATTTCGCCCGCAGGAACGCCAAAGGCAATATTCGCCGCGACCGAGTCGTCGATCAGGAAAATTTCTTGCGGCACATAGCCGACCGACCGCTGCCAGCCGCGCACGTTGCTTTCGTCAATCACAACACCGTCGACCCGCAGCTTTCCACCCTGTGGCGAAAGCAGCCCGAGGATCATATCGACAGTCGTGGTCTTGCCCGCACCGGTCGATCCGACGATCCCAACCGTCGTATTTGCGGCGATCGTCATCGACAGTTCGTTCAGAGCCGCCCTGCCCGCATTGGGAAAGGCGAAGGTGACGCGGTCCAGCTCCAACGCGTGCTTCAACGGAATTGCAGCGGCTGCCTGATCCGGCAATCTGCTGCCCGTGGCCTGCGTCAGTTCGGCATGCAATTGGTCGAGGGCCGCCGCACCGAAACGGATCTCCGAGATCGACGCGAACAATTGCTGGATCGTCGGAAACATCCGCGCCGCAGCAAAGGCATAGACACCCAGAATGGGCACGACATCTCCGATCACACCGTCGTTACGGGCAAGAAGCCAAAGAACGAACAGAACCATGCCGCCAAAGGCGATCACCTCGAGCAACTGTCGCGGCAATTCCGAAATCAGCGCCAGACCCGCTTGCTGCCTTGCGTTGGCATGCGAAGGAATGCGGAACCGTTCCAGATAGCTTCGCTCGAGCGACCGTATTTTGACGTTCTTGATCCCAGCCATCGCTTCGTGAATGATCTGGAACTGCGCTTTGTTCGCTTCGACACGGCCCTGCCCCATCTGGGTCAGCCGCATCCGGGTTGCCAGAAAGATCAGCCCGTAGGTACCGCCGAAGATCACGACCCCGCCGATCGCTGCCAATGGCTCCATCACGAACAGGAACAGCACCAGAAGCGCCAGCATAACCCCGTTCGCAAGCAAGCGCATCGCCGCCGTGATCGGTCCGTTAACGACAAGGTTCACTTCAGAAAGGATTGTCTTGCCAAGGTCGGAAGAATGCCTGCCCAGAAACCAGATGTAAGGCTGACTGAGGTAGACCTCCATCAGGCGCGTTGCCAGACTGACCATCCGCATCTTGGTAAAACGCGTCAGGGCGTAAAAGGTCAGGGCCCTGAAGATGGTGGTTACAAGGACGAACAGGAAAACCGTAAAGCCTAGCACCATCATGAAGCCAGTCACCGTTCTTGCTCCGGAAACGTCCTGAAACCAAGAAAGCCAGTCGCTTTGATGGATCGTGTCTGGGTTCGATACCACCGCAAGGAACGGCAGGACCGACGCAACGCCAAGAACGTCGAACAGTCCCATGGCCATCACCAATAGCACAAGGACGGAGAAACGCCGTCGCTCGCGCAAATCGAAAAGCTCGAATATCTTCCGGTATGCGTCCCGCACCTGAATGTCCTTGTCCTGCTTTGATGCCCGAGACAGTGGAACGCACCCCGTCCGGCAGGGTTCCTTGGCTGCGGAACCGTCGCGTTGCGCATGGGTTGCAGCTTCACAAAAGCGGGGCTGAAAATGATCGAAATTGACCTTTGCATCTGCACCTTCCGTCGCGACTCGCTGGCCGATGCCATTCGCTCGGCGGCGGCGCAGGCATTGCCCGCCGGTCACAGCCAAAACATCATCGTGGCCGACAACGACGAAGCCCCCACGGCGCAGGCACGGGTCAAGGCGCTCGGGCTGGCTGTCACTTATATACACGCTCCGGCACGCAACATCTCCATCGCCCGGAATGCTTGCCTCGATGCCGCAAAGGGCGAATGGATCGCCTTTCTGGACGATGACGAGACCGCCCCGAGCGACTGGCTGGCGCAACTTTTGTCCTGCGCCGCCGAAACCGGCGCCGACGCCGTCTTTGGCCCGTCCCGCGCCGTTTATCCGGCAGGTACGCCAGACTGGATCACCGCCAACGATTTTCACTCCAACCGCCCGCAACGCCGCGCTGGCACTGTCGAAACCGGCCACAGCTGCAACGTCGTTTTCCGCAGGCCACCCCAAGGCATCCGCTTCGATCCGGCATTGGGCCGGTCCGGCGGAGAAGACACCGACTTTTTCTACCGGTTACACCGCGCGGGTAGCCGCTTCGCGATCTGCGAACAAGCGCAGGTCACCGAACCGGTTTCACCATCTCGCCTTTCGTTTCGCTGGCTTGCAGAGCGCCGGATGGCAGAAGGCCAGCACTACGCCCAAAGCGTCGGCAGGTCGCGTTCGGTGCTGGTCGCCGCATCGCTCGCAAAGGCAGCTTTCAGCGCAGCACGCGCATTTCCGTATGCGACGAACCGCCCCAAACTCGCTTTCTGGACCCTGCGCGCCCTTTTCCATCTCGGCGTCGTCCGCGGCGCGATAAAACCTTCGCAGCGCGAGATTTATGGAAGTTAGGCCCGAAGCAACCGTCGCCAAAGGCCTTCGGACAATTGGCGCAGCACAAGAACAGCAGCCCTTGGCCGCGCCGTCAGTGCCGCCCGCGCCCGCCCGATACGCCGCGCCCTGAGTGCTTGCAGCACCGTTTCCGTCGTTCGCAGGTCGATCAGGCCGCGTCGGCGTTTGTCGAGCAGTTCGCGCAGCTCGGGCGTCAGGGCCGGATGCACCAACATGTCCGTTTCCGACCGTATAAGTGCGTTTAGATGATCGATCGTAGACACCGACGAAACCGACCCTTTACGCCGTGTGTACAAATAGTCGGGATCGGGGCTGAACCAGACATTCGCCCCCGCAAGCAGACAGCACAGCACGAGATGGAAGTCCTCTCCATTGCGCAGGTCGGTATCATAGGCAATGCCCTCGCGCTCAATGAACGCGCGCCGCACAAGCGGTTTAAGATAGCCAAGGTTATGCCCGCCCACGACGCGCAAGTTACCCGCGACAAACCGTTCAGCCGACAGGCGCACCGGAGCGTCAGGATCGGTAATAAATGGCTCGTCCGAGAGCGGCTGACCCGTCTCGTCCACCTCGGCGAGGTTGCCCAGTACGATGTCGACGGCACGTCCTTCGTCTCCCACCTTTTCGGCAAGGGCGATCATACGTTGCAGACGTCGGGGCACCATGCGGTCATCGGCGTCGAGCACGGCAATCCACGTCCCCCGCGCATGGGCCAAGGCTGCGTTCCGCGCCCCGGAGGGTCCGGCATTTTCGGGCAGGCGCAGCGCCGTAACCCGCCCGTCTCTGTCAGCCATTGCACGTGCCACGCCAAAAGTATCATCCGTCGACGCGTCATCGACAACGATCACCTCGACCGTAACGCCTTCCTGCCCCAACGCGTTTTCGATACTGCGGACCAGAAACACCTCGGCCTGCCATGCCGCGATCACGATCGATACGTCCGGACCGTCCGTTTTCTTCACTTTCGTTGCCATGCCTGTCTCCGCTTGTCGCAGCCCCAACGCACAGCACGCGCGGCGGGTTGCATTCGTGTCAGGGATTGGCCCGACACTCTGTCGCGGTGTAGGCTAAGGCTTGACACATTACTGCGGACGCCGCCCTTGACCCTGCTTACCCTGATTTTCGCCGCCGCCCTTGCCCTCAGCCTAGGCATCGTCTCGGCGGTGCTTCTGCGGATCGGCGGCCTTTTCCTGATGGTGTTCGCGATGACGGTACTTTTCGGCTTTCGCTGGTTCAGTGGCTATAGCCATCCTACCGTAACTGAATCGCTCCTTATCCTGACCTTGCTTCAGGCTGGCTACCTCATCGGCACACTGACACCCTTGGCCGACCGCATCCGCAGGGGCGAACCTGCGCCCCGGCTCACCGTCAAACCGCGTGACGATGCCGAGTGATCGGGAACCCACCCAGCCTTTCGCTACGTTAGGCTCGTAAAGCGGGGAGTAAGGCGTGGAACAGGTGGATTGCACGATCATTGGTGCGGGCGTCGTGGGACTGGCAATTGCCCGCAGAATGGCATTGCAGGGCCGGGAAGTACTGATCCTCGATCGCGCTTCGACCTTCGGCACCGAAACCAGTGCCCGCAACTCAGAGGTAATCCACGCAGGCCTTTATTACGACCCGAACAGCCACAAGGCGCGGCTATGTATCCGCGGGCGCGATCTGCTTTACGCCTATCTACGCGAGCGTGATCTGCCGCATCGGCAATGTGGAAAACTGATCGTCGCCACCACTCGCGACCAGATTCCGATGTTGGAAACCATCGCCGCCCGCGCGCTCGGCTGCGGCGCGGGTGCGCTGACGCTGATAGACAGGACCGAAGCCCTCACCCTCGAGCCTGCACTCGAGTGTCATGCCGCCCTCCTTTCCCCGATGACCGGCATTCTCGACAGCCATGCCTATATGCAGTCGCTGCTAGCCGACGCCGAGAGCCATGGCGCAATGTTGGCTTGCTATACGATGGTTACGGGCGGCTTGATCACAGGCAGCGGCTTTGTACTGGAAACTTTAGGCCCTGGTGGTGAAACGCTCACACTCCACACGCGCACGCTGATCAATGCAGCGGGGCATGGCGCAGCGCCCTTCGCCGCGCGTCTGCAAGGTTACGATCCTGCGCTCGTGCCTCAGACATGGATGGCACGGGGCCAATATTTCACCTGCACCGGACGGAACCGCTTTTCGCGGCTGATCTACCCTGTCCCCGAACCGGGCGGACTCGGGATACATCTGACGCTCGACCTTCAGGGGTCGATGCGCTTCGGCCCCGATGTCGCATGGATCGAAACATTGGATTACACGCCCGATCCGTCCCGACTCACCCATTTCGCCGATGAGATTTCCCGCTATTGGCCAGCTTTGCCAATTGAAAGCCTGTCTCCCTCATTTTGTGGAATTCGACCCAAACTCTCGCCAGCAGGCGCGCCCGCGGCCGATTTCCGCATCGACACGCCATCGATACATGGCGTGCCCGGTCTCGTCCAACTTTACGGAATCGAAAGCCCCGGACTGACGGCCTCGCTCGCGCTCGCTGAAATGGTTTGTCAGTCTTTGCGCGGCGATCCGCCAAGCTAAGCGGAACCATTCGGCGGCTTTCTGCATTTAAGACCCATTCCGACAGGCCAAAAGGGGGCGCCTCGTGCAGGATCGCCGTTGTCTTCTCGTATCTACATGCAACGCTGACAGAAGGCCGTGGAACGGCGTTCCCTTCGAGTTTTTCGAAGTTCTTCGCCAGATCGAGACCGCCACTGTGCTTACCCCCAAGGTCGCGGCAGCGTCGCTAATTCCGAGCCCCGCACATCAACTTTGCTTCGCGAACTTCGCCTTCGTACCAAACGCAGCATCCGCGAGCATGTCGTCGGCGGCTACGAGCCGTTGCTCAAGAAGACCAGACTGACCGAGACCTACGACATGCTGTTCTATGTCTGCCAGTTTCTGGAAGAAGTGCAGGAGATAGAGCAGATCGAGGGCTGGCGCGACCGTGCCGGAACCGCGATAATCTTCGTTCTGGAAAGCTGGACGTCGACATTTGACGAGTATCCACGCGAAATGCGCGTGCTCTCGAAATTCGACCATGTGTTCGTTCTGAACGGATCATGCGTCGGAAAACTCCAAGCGCGCATCGGCGCTCCGGTGAGCCAGCTCAACACCGCGACCGATTGCCTGCGTGCTGCCCCGTCCCACCCGCGCCCGGCCCGTTCGATCGACCTGCTTTGCATTGGCCGCTCCGATCCGGTCCAGCACAGTCAACTCCAGAAGGCCGCGACGGCGATGGGCCTGTTTTACCATCACGAAATCTGGAAAAAGAGTTGGACCGACGATTGGGCGGGCGTGCGGCGCCAGAACGCCGAGATGATCAAGCGCAGCAAGTACTTCCTCGTCTGGGCGCCCATGGCATGGCGCCAGAAATGGAAGGATGGCACCAGCCAAGACAACGCCCTTTCCACCCGCTATTTCGAAGGGGCCGCAGGCGGGGCCGTCATTCTTGGATCGCGCCCCGATTGCCCCGAATTCGATGCCGCCTTCGATTGGCCCGATGCCGTCATCCCCCTTACCGATGACCCCCGCGCCCTGCTTTCGGCGCTGGACCGCGATCCGTTGCGCGTGTTCCGCGCCCGACACGCCAATGTCACACAAAGCCTGCGGCGTCATGATTGGGCGCATCGCTGGTTGCAGATTCTTACGACGCTCGGCCTCGCCCCGACACCAGCACACATCCAGCGTCTGACCACACTCTCCGACCTGTCACGCGGCATCGACTTCATACCCGCCCGTCACGGATTGAAACTTGAAAGAGGATTGAGATGAAAGCAGTCATCCTTGCCGGTGGCTACGGCACACGCCTGTCCGAAGAGACCGGTACCATCCCCAAACCACTGGTCGAGATCGGCAACCGTCCGATCCTGTGGCACATCATGAAGATCTACGAAGCCAGCGGAATCACCGAATTCGTGGTCTGCTGCGGATATAAAGGCCATATGATCAAGCGCTACTTTACCGAATATGCGCTGACCAATGCTGACCTGACGGTCGACCTGTCGCAGAACTCCATCACCCTGAACCGACGCGTCTCAGAACCGTGGCAAGTCACTCTTGTCGACACCGGGCAAGACACGATGACCGGAGGCCGCCTGAAACGGGTCGGTCAATATCTCGGGGACGAGACGTTTTGCATGACCTATGGCGACGGCGTCGCCAACATCGACATCCGCGCGGCCATAACCTTTCATAACGAACAGGGCACCGAAGCCACCGTAACTGCCGTCCAGCAACCGGGCCGTTTCGGCGCGCTCAATCTGGCACCGTCGGGAAACCGCGTTTCGAGTTTCCGCGAAAAGAGCATCCTCGATGGTCCGGTCATCAACGGCGGCTTTTTTGTGCTGGAACCCACCGTGCTAAACCGCATCAGCGGTGACGACATCATGTTCGAGGAAGAACCCCTGCGCGGGCTGGTGCAGGACGACCAGTTGTCCGTCTACCGGCACGATGGCTTCTGGCAGAATATGGACACCCTGCGCGACAAGCATGTGCTGCAAGACCTGTGGCAAACGGGCACCGCCCCGTGGAGGCTTTGGGCATGACCAGAACATTGGGGCGCATCCTCGTCACCGGAGCCGATGGTTACATCGGGGCCGTCCTTTGCCCGATACTCATGGAGCAAGGCTATACCGTCATCGGGCTCGACACCGGTTTCTACCGGCGCGGCTGGCTCTATTCCGACGGAAAGCCTCGCCCGATGATCCTGACACGCGATCACCGCAACATCACCGTCAACGACCTGTGCGGGTTCGATGCCGTGGTGCATCTGGCCGAATTGTCGAACGACCCGCTCGGGGAAAACGATCCCGACCTTACGCTTGCGGTCAATCATCGTGGCTCGGTCGCACTGGCCGAAAAGGCGAAGACCGCAGGCGTTCCGCGCTTCGTCTATGCCTCGTCTTGCTCGATCTACGGGGCGGGCGACGATACATGGCGCACCGAAGAGTCCGCCACGGCACCGCAGACTGCCTATGCCCGCTGCAAGATACTTGTCGAACAGGATGTGAAAGCCCTGACCGACGACAGCTTCACCCCGGTTTTCCTGCGCAATGCCACCGCCTATGGGGCCAGCCCGCGCCAGCGCTTCGACATCGTCCTGAACAACCTGTGTGGCCTTGCCCACTGCACCGGCGAGATCCGCATGACCTCGGACGGCATGCCATGGCGGCCAATCGTCCATGTGCGCGACATCTCGGCCGCGATCGTCAGTGCCCTCCGCGCCGATCCAGCGGCCATCGCAGGCGAGGCATTCAACGTGGGGCGCGACGATGGCAATTACCGCATCCGCGAAATTGCCGAGATCGTCGGGCGAGCCTTTCCGAAAGCAAAGATCACCTTCGGTAGCGACGGTGGCGACACGCGATCCTACCGCGTTTCCTTCGCCAAGATCCGCCGCCATATGCCCGACTTCGAATGCACATGGGATGCACAGCGTGGCGCGCAGGAACTCGCCGCGCTGTTTTCGCGCATCAACCTGACCGGCACCGAATTCCTGTCCGACCCGTTTACGCGGCTCAAGGAACTTCGCTACCTGCAAGACACCGGACAGGTCGATCAAAGCCTTTTCTGGACCGAGGCCGCACCTGCCGCGTGATGTGTCTCTAACCTTGCCAGAACGGCCATTCGCGGTCTTTGGCCGAGATCACGGAGACCGGCAATGGCCAGTCAATGGCGAATGCCGGATCATCCCAACGCACCCCCCCTTCTGCGCCCGGAACATAAGGATGCGATACCTGATACGTCACCTCGGCCCCATCCGTCAGCGTCTGGAACCCGTGGGCAAAGCCTTCGGGCACGTAAAGGATGTGCCGGTTGGTATCGGACAATTCGAATCCCTGCCACTTCCCCAAACTCGGACTGTCGGGTCGCAGGTCGATGATGACATCGAAAATCGCTCCATGCACGGCCCGGACCAGCTTTACCTCTGCATTGGGGGCGTTCTGGAAATGCATGCCGCGCAGCGTCCCCCGCGTCAGGTTGGTCGAATGGTTCGTCTGCGGGAACACATCGCGCAAACCATGCGCGCGGAAGGTCTCGGCACAGAACACGCGGGAAAAACTTCCCCGCTCGTCCTGATGCAAGACCGGATGGATAATCAGGGCATCGGTCAGGGAAGTTGTCTCGAAACGCATCTTTTCAGGCCTCGCAAGCGTTGCATCACACGTTGAGACCCTGACCGGCCAATCGAATTTCAAAGCCATAAGGAATTGAACCATGATCCTGATCGACAACGCCTTGCAACGACTCGCAGCGGACAGAAAGGTTCCCATTCGCATTGCAATGATTGGCGCGGGTTTCATGGCCAAGGGTGTCTTGCACCAACTGCTTACGGTCCATTCCGAGAGCATCCGCATCGTCGGCATCTCGAACCGCACCCCGCAACATGCCGTCGATCTGCTGCGCGCGGAAAATGCGCCCTTCCGACTGTGTGACAGCCCGCTTTCACTGCGCCGCGTTCTTGCCTCGGGCGACATCGCCATTACCGACGATCCGGTTCTCCTCGCCTCTGCCGACGGGATCGACCTAGTACTCGACGTGACCGGGGCTATCGAAGACTCGCTGCCCCCCGTCCTTTCCGCCATCGAACACGGCAAACATGTCGTGCTGATGAATGCCGAACTTGACGGTACCGTCGGCCCGATCCTGAAGCGCATGGCCGATGCGGCGGGCGTCGTCTTCACCAACGTCGACGGTGACCAGCCGGGGGTCGAGATGAACTTGTGGCGCTTCGTGCGCGGCATCGGCCTGCGCCCCGTCTTGTGCGGCAATATCAAAGGATTGCACGACCCCTACCGCACCCCTGCGACGCAGGCAGAATTTGCACGCCGCTGGGGCCAAAAGCCCGAAATGGTTACCAGCTTCGCCGATGGCACCAAGATCTCGTTCGAACAGGCCATCGTCGCGAATGCGACCGGCATGACCATCGCCCGTCGCGGCATGCTGGGCTACACCGTCGAGGCAGGTACCCCGATCACCGAAGCGGCCAAGCTTTTCGATCCGGAATTATTGCTGCAGGGCCCCGGCATCGTCGATTACATCACCGGCGCCTCACCCGGCCCCGGCGTCTTTGTGCTGGGCACCACCGACGATCCGGTCCAGCGCCATTATCTCGACCTCTACAAATTGGGGTCAGGCCCGCTTTACTGCTTCTACACGCCCTACCACCTGTGCCATTTCGAGGTCCCCAACACGATCGCCCGCGCCATCCTGTTCAACGACGCCGCCTGTGCGCCCATAGCAGGCCCGCTGGTGGAAGTGGTCGCCACTGCCAAGCGCGATCTGGCCGCAGGCGACACGATCGGCGGACTGGGCGGCTTCGATGTTTACGGGCTGACTGAAACCGCCGCCATGACAACCCACCAGAACCTGCTTCCGATCGGAGTAGCGGTGGGCTGCAGGCTGAAGCGTGCAATCCCGCAGGACCAGATCCTGACCTATGCCGATGTCGAACGCCCGCCCGGCCGCCTTGTCGACATGCTGCGTGACCGTCAGGCGCAAGTCTTCCCGACGGTCCCGGCGCCGGTCCGATCGCTGCAACCCGTGAGCTGATGCATCATCGGCCCGAAATTGACGGGCTGCGTGCGGTTGCGGTCGTCCCGGTGGTTTTGTTCCACGCAGGTGCGCCGGGGTTTTCGGGCGGATTTATCGGTGTGGATGTTTTCTTCGTCGTATCGGGCTACCTGATCACGCTGATTCGTGTGTCTGACCTGTCGCAGAACCGGCTTTCGCTGCGTCAGTTCTACATACGTCGCGCCCGCCGCATTTTGCCTGCGCTTTTTGCGATGATGTTCGTCACCCTGCCCTTCGCTTGGGGATGGATGTCTACCGGCGCGCTGGAGGAACACTCTGCAGATGTGCTTTCGGTCCTGACCTTCTCGACCAATTTTCTCTACCTGATCCGTGACAACAGTTACTTCGCGCCCGATGCCGGATTGCAGCCGTTCCTTCACACCTGGAGCCTCGCGCTCGAAGAACAGTTCTACCTGCTCTACCCGGTCGCCCTGTGGCTGTTCTGGTACGCGAAACCGCGCCTGCTCTTGCCGGCACTGGCGCTGTCTGCCCTTGTCAGCTTCGTAGCGGCAGACTGGGCCGCAGCCAATCATGCCGCCTTTTACCTGCTTCCCGCCCGTGCGTGGGAATTGCTTGTCGGTGCGATCATTGCGTTCATGCCCTCGCCGCGTCGCAATTCGCTGCTCGGGATTGCAGGCATTGCGATGATCGTCACGCCAGTCGCATTGTTCGATGCAGGCACACCATTCCCCGGCCGCTATGCATTGCTTCCCGTGCTTGGTAGCGCGTTCGTGCTGCGCTACGCGGTGACCGGCACCCCGGCCGCCAGACTGCTTTCCCTGCGCCCTCTGACCTTCCTCGGGCTGATCTCCTATAGCACCTATCTCTGGCACCAGCCCCTTTTGGCCATCACCCGCCTGTACAACCTTGCAGAGCCGGCCCCCTACTTGCGCTTTCGTCGAAAACCGAAACCTGCTGCTTTCCGACACGATGCACCTGACGGCAGCTGGCAGCGCAAAACTGATCGACTGGCCCCGGCTTCGAGATTCGTTGCCATGAACCTCCAGCGCAGCGTGCCGCCGGGACCAGGAGCCCCCTGCATGGAACAAGCGTACCGCCCCGTGGTTTACTTGGCTCCGGACAAGCGAGACACCCATGACCCGACCGCTGCGTATCCTTTTTGCCACGGCGCACCCACATCTGCTCCAAATCGCAGGCGGCCTTCAGGCAAACACCGACGAAACGATGAAAAGCCTGATCGCACGGGGCCACGATGTCTGGCTGCTGTGCGGGTTGACCGGGGCCGGAACGCTGGGCTTTCGACACCGGATCGCGATGAAACTTTCGCCAACCAACACGGTGAAAGACCCCGTCGCGGGCTACACGACCATCCCCGCATGCGACGCAACCGACTCCGCCATACCCACAGACGTGCTCAGGGATTTTGCGGCCGATGTGGCTCTGGCACATGCCGCACGCACGCTTGACCCTGCCGTGCAGCTTTACCTTCTGGAAAAGCTGATGCGCGACCGCATTGAGGCGAACCTGTGCCAAAAGGGCGTGCTTCCACTGGAACGTTCCGTGATCGACCCTGAATTGGTGGAAAGATGACCATCGATCTTCCGGCCGTAGATGTCGTCATACCGGCCTATAACGCTGCGACCACGATCACGGCTTCGGTTATAAGTTGCCTCGCGCAAAGCGCCCGCAACCTGCGCGTCATCGTGGTCGATGACGGAAGCACCGACGCAACCGCCGCAACCGTGCAAGACCTCGCCAACGCCGATAGCCGAGTCACCCTGATCCGCCAACGCAACTTCGGCATATCGAGGGCGATGAACGCAGGTATCGCCGCCGGGTCGGCGCCTTTCGTCGCCCGGCTCGACGCCGACGACCTTTCCCATCCCGAACGGCACCGCCTGCAGCTTATCCGCATGGCCGAACAACCAGACCTCGTCGCCCTGTCGGGTTTTTACCATGAGATCACAGGCGAAGGGCGCGACACCGGGCGCCTGCACACTCCCCCGAACACCCGACCTCGAACCCGGATTGGCTGCCTGCCCATGAACCCGCACTCAGCCAGCCCTTTACGATGTTCCGTCGCAGCGCACTTGAGCGCGTGGGACTGTTTCGGGCTTTTCCAGTATCTGAAGACAGCGACCTTTACTGGCGGCTTTCGGCGATCGGAACGCTTGAAAATCTGCCCGCAATCGTTGGCTCTTACCGTATGCACAGTGGTTCGATTTCCAGCGCATCGATCCAGAACGGGCGCCGCATGGCGATCTGCTCGCAAATTGCTGCAATATCGGCACGTCGTCAGCGCAGACGCGAAGCCGACATACCTCTGTCACCCGAGGTTTCCGCGCTTTTGACCACCGCGCTGACCCTGCCGGAAAGTCTCGGTCCCCTGTGCCGGGCACTCCGGCTTACCGATGCCGAAGCGGCATGGCTTGTGCCTGCCGTAGCCGCCAAACTGACCGAGCTTGCCGGCTACCGCCCCTACGAACTCGTCTCGTCCGATTGCGCTTTCATCGCCTTTGCGTTGAACCCGCAAAGGTTGATCTCATTTCGCTGCGATCCGTCGGAAATCGCCCGAATGCGTTGCGCAACGGCAGCACGCATGCTGCGCCTTGGCCGGATAGGCGATGCCGCGACACTCGCCCGCGGCGATTGGGCGAAGATCATCGCAAGGGCTGCGACGGGCCGGCTGTATTGGGTCAAGCGAAGCGCCTAAACTAAGCCAAGCCAGCCGAAACGCACGTTTTTTCGTCCCTGCCCGATGGCAGGAAAATGCCTACAAACCGGTGGCTGATCGTTCCGGTATGGCCTTTGCCGCCCATACATCATCCCTATGCCGCGTTTTCCCCACCCTTCGCCCGATAGCAGGGGGCGGGGACGCTAAACTACAACCTTCGGGAGAATGGCGGCAACGGCCGCGCCCCGAAACCACGCAGTCATCCCCGCCTTCAGGGCGACAGGCTTCTGCATGCCAAGTGGAAGGAAATACCGTGGCTATCGTATACGACTCGCAAATCAGGACCTATGTTTCGGGTCAAACCTCGACGGCGGACAGTTGGTTGGTTTCTACCTGGGCAGCAGGTCAGACCGGCAATATGAATTGGTCTTCCGATAACGTGAACCGCGCCGCCGATGGGTCCGTGAACCTGACGCTTGGCGCTGCTCCTGCGGGATCGACCCGCCCCTATAGCGGAGGCGAGATTCAATCGAACGAAGTGGCCACGACAGGCACTTGGACTTGGGTCGCACAGGCCCCAAAGATGCAGGACGGTGCCGTTTTCGGCCTGTTCACTTATAAGGCCAACTATCAGACCCAGCCGTGGGTGGAATTCGATTTTGAGTTCGTGGGCAAGGACACGACCAAAGTCCAGCTCAACATCCACATGGAGAACGCGTCGGGCCAGCACATCTCGCTGGATCAGGCGATAGGCCGTCCCGTCATCGTCGACCTTGGTTTTGACGCATCGCAGGGCAAACACACCTACGAAGTCAGCGTCACCACCAGCGGCGCCACGTTCTATGTCGACGGCAACGTCGTCGGGGAATACGGACCGCAGAACATGCCGGGCGGCGTCTGGCAAATCGGCCCGCAGAAAAGTTTTGTCGATCTCTGGTCCGTTTCGCCCGGTCAGGAAAGCTGGGCAGGAAGCTGGAATTACAACGGCACGCCCATTGTCGGCAATCTTGACGGCTTCGACATCCGCCCGAACGAATATGGTTCGGAATATGTTGCGTCCGACACCGGCATCGTCACCCCCGCGCCGGTTGCCGACCCCTCTCTCCTGACCGGCGACGGCGGTGACAACTTTCTGACCGGCACGATCGCAAACGAGACGCTGAACGGGAATAGCGGCAACGACACGCTGGACGGCGGCGGGGGCCATGACCGTGTGTATGGCGGCGAAGGCAACGATATGCTGTTCGCCAGCCTAGGCGATAGCATTCTCGATGGCGGCAACGGAACCGATTGGCTGAGCTTTGCAGGCGCGACCGGCGCGAGCGTCGACCTGCGCGTATTGACGGCACAGACCACCGGGTATGGTGTCAATACGATCACGAACATCGAAAACCTGTCCGGTGGAGCAGGCGCGAATTCCTTTGTCGGCAATGACTTTGCCAACCACTTTGTTGGACAGGCTGGCGATGATCGTTTCAAGGGCAATGGCGGTGTCGACACGCTCGACGGGGGCGCGGGAAATGATCAGCTTGACGGCGGCACTGGTAACGATGTCCTGCTAGGGGGAGATGGTGACGATAGCTTGGCCGTAAGCACCGGAAATGACGTGATGTCGGGTGGGACTGGAAACGACACAGTCATCGTTACCGGAACCGCAGGCGCCACCATCGACCTTCGTACCGCCTCCGGCCAATACACCGGTTACGGGACCGACACGATCACAGGGGTGGAAAATCTGACGGGTGGCAGCGGCAATGACCGTTTCACCGGCGACAGTTCTTCGAACATCCTGACAGGAAATGGCGGGAACGATACGCTCTCGGGCGGAACTGGCGCCGATACCTTTATTGGCGGTGCGGGCAAGGATATGCTCTATGGCGGGCTTGACGACAACGCTGACAGTTTCGTCTTCCTTGGCCCTGCGGACAGCTCCACCGGCAAAAGCCGCGACATGATCTTCAATTTCAGATCGGGCACCGATGTGATCGACCTGCACCAGATCGACGGGAATACGCTTCTCGCAGATGACCAGTCGCTCGCCTTCAGCGGTACCAAACCTGCGTCCTTTGCTATCTGGTATCAGGTGGTCAAGGGCGATGCAGTCGTTTCGGTCGATGTCGACGGGAACGGCCGCGCCGACATGCAGATCCATGTCCAAGGCGTCACCTTGCTAACGGCCGGAGACTTTATCCTTTAGCGTGTCAGATCCAGTAATACGGTATCCCGTAATTGTCATGCGTCCGGATTTCCCAGTCTCGGCTGCCATACCAGCCATCGTCACGTCTGGGCGCATTTTCCAGTTGCTCGGGCGTAACATCCGTCACGAATCCGCCTTGTGACACCTCATACCGCAAGGCGGCCCAAGGCACGGGGTAGTGCTCTTCCCCAATGCCCAGCACACCGCCAAACCCCATGACGGCATAGGCAATCTTGCCTGAAATCTTATCTATCATGACATGGTCGATTGCGCCGATATGCTCGCCCGACGTGTTGTAAACCTCGGTGCCGACCACATCATCCGATGACACCAGACTGTGCCCCGACGCTTCGCTATCCTGCATTGCCGATCCTCCTCTACCGTCAAACAGGAACGCGCCGCGCCGACAGCGGTTCCGCTAGTCGCGCTGCACCACCAAGAGCGACATCACCACGACTGCAAGCACCGTCGCCATTGCCGCGACACCCCACAGCCCAAGGCCGACGGCAAGCCCCACCGCAGCCGCCAACCACATGCCCGCCCCTGTGGTAAGCCCACGCACCGCTCCATTGCTAAAGACGATCATTCCAGCCGCAAGAAAGGCCACTCCTCCGGTGACGGCCTCGACGATACGCAGCGGATCCATCTTTACCGCTTCGTCACCTTCGAAACGTGAGGCGAGGTCAAGGGTCAGAATCGAGTAGAGACATGCAGCCAACCCGACAAGGATATGCGTCCGCAGGCCGGCTGCCTGCTTGGCATGCTCTCTTTCGATGCCGATCAGTCCGCAAAAAATCACCGCGCCCAACATCCGAAGTGCGATAACTTCCCAGGCAAGCGCAGGAGCGCGCGCCACTTCCTCGATAATTGCGTCCATGCGACCCCCGCTTCATCCGTGCTGCTGTCGAACCGCCCGGATTGCGCAGGGTTCCGGTTGGCACGTTTCCACCTGTTGTTGAAAATTCCCGTTTTGGCAGTTTCTTTTTCTGTCCAAAACTTGGACACCCAAAGCGAGACTGACCAGCGATACGGATTTGCCGGACTATGGTGGGCATTATTGCGTTTGACAGTCTGCGACGATGGTCCCGGTTACGACCAAAGAACTGCGTCCCGCCAAATGGGCTGGCAGCTTGTCGATGCCTTCACGTCGCAACTCGGCGGAACCGTCCGCACAGAAAGCGCAAGCGGCACCACGGTTATGGTCGAATTTCCGAAAGATTATGGTAACGACGCGCCCGTGATTCAGCGCAACGCCCACCCGACGTCGATCGCGGGGATCAGATCGATCGCTTCCATGCGGTTCTCGAAGTTTGCCCGTTCCAGCAAACGCACATAGGGCCGCTGTACCTCTATCTGCCGGTCCCGGACCAGTTTTCCGATCAGACGATTGACGTAGATCCCTGTCATTCCCGTCGCCTCGCCAATCTCGGTCTGATTCATCGGCAGAGGAAAACGGTTGCCATCGCCGATCCCCTCGACAGCCAGCCGACCGCGGATATCGAGCAGAAAATGGATCAAGCGATCCTCGGCGGACGCACGGTCAAACAGAATGGCCCGTGTCTGTCCCACCGAAACCTCGACATTGGACAGCGCCAACAGCAAAGGCCAAAGCCGCGGGTTATGCCGCGCCAGTCCGGTCACGGCGCTCTTTGGCACGATGTGAACCAACCCCTCGGTCAGCATCACGACATCCTGCTGCACCAAAGCGAGGCCAAGGTCCGCAAGGCCGATCACGTCACCGGGCAAATACATCCGCAGGATCGCCGACCGCCCGTTTTGCTTTTGTCCACGCGCCACTGCCCAGCCGTGCTGCAACAACAGCAGGGCTTCGCCAACCGTTCCCCGGCGCAGAATAACCTCTTGTCGCTGGACAGATTGCGGACGTGCCTGCGGGACAAGCAGGCGGCGCAGTTCGTCTCCCGCGCCCGACTGCTGTCTGGCCACGAAGTTCTGTTGCGTCGCCGTCATCTCCTACCCATCCCAAACATGTCTATGCCACCCGAAACGGCAGGGCTCCTCGCTAGGTTCCCCCAGATTGATAGCCTCTTCGGCAAGCCTCTGCCGGTGTCCGGCGTGCAATCAAACCAGTGCAACTCCCCGACCGATCAGCCGGAACGCCCTAGCCAAGGTGACGTTTGACCAACACCGGGCGCATCGCCCTATCAGACGGAGGAGCAACGATGGCGAACCATGAAAAAGGTTACGGCCAAGGTAGCGACGACCACCGCAACGAAGATCGCGGCCAGTCGCAGCAATACGGCCAGCAGGCTGACAATCAGCAAGGCCAGCAATATGGCCAAAGCCAGAGCGGCAATCAGGCCCAGCAAACGCACGGGCAATCCGGTTATGGCCAATCGCAAGGCGGGTATGGCCAGACGTCGGGAGCAGATCATACGGGTGGCAGCGGCTATGGCGGGCAGTATGGCTCGGGTGGCTACGGTCAGGGCTACGGCCAACCGATGGGCGGCGGGACTGGCCAGCAGGATTATGGCCGTCAAGGCTATGGCGTCTATGCACAGCCCGGCCAGCAACATCCCGGTCAGCACCAAGGCGGCGGGATGGCCCACGTCGGCGGCGGATCGTCCGGCATGGGCGGCCAGATAGGCAACCAGCAAGGTGGAATGTCCGGCGGCCAGGGTAGCTACGGGCAGTCCGGTGGTCAGTCCGGTCAAAACTGGGGCCAGCCTGGTTCGCATCAGTCTGGTTCGCATCAGCCTGGCTCGCATTGGGGCCAGCATGATCAACCGGGTCAATCGGGCGGCCTCGGCTCGACGATCGGTCAGGCCATCGGTGGGCTGTTCGGTGGCGGCAACGACCAGTCGGGCCAATCTTCGCAAGGCTTTGGCCAGAGAAGCCAGTCCGGCATGGGTGGCGGCGGTGGCGGTCAGCACCGCCAAAACGACCCGCATTACCACGCGTGGCGCGAGCGTCAGAACCGCCAGTTCGACGAGGATTGGGATGCATTCAACCAAGAGCGGCAAAAGTCGTTCGATGACGAGTTCAACAAGTGGCGGACCAGCCGGACCGTCGGCGGATCCTCGGGCAGCGGTTCGGAAGTACGCGCCGAGTCCGGCGAATCCGGTTCTTCCGGCGGATCGGGCACCAACCGCCCGTCAGGTGGCGGCAGCACGATGACTTCGTCAGGCTCGACCAAGGACAAGTAAGTTCGTTTTGTGCAAAGGGCGCAGTTGGAATCCCGACCGCGCCCGACGCCCAAGGCGATAACCCATTTAAAACCGTGTCCAAAGTTACACAGTTTTGCAATAATCCAACTTTTTGCAGACGGTTCGCGCGTTCATGTGGACCCCAAATGCGTCCGTATCGTTCCCGAAGAACAAAAAACACCAAACAGGCAAAGGATAACCGTGCCATGCAACGCCCCACCACCGGGCCGCTTTGGCCACCGACCGACGACTCCGTCGAAAACAGCTTGCGCCGGGCTTATCTGCGGACGCCCCCGCTGCCTTCGGCTGACCAAGGCATTCCCGACAGATTTCACGCCCTGCTCGACAACCTGAACGACGCGCTCCAGCGAACCGATCTGCGCCCCGATCTGCGCCCCGATCTGCGACAGACAGCCTAGAGCATCAAAAAACCGGCAGGCCCGAAAGCCCGCCGGTCCGGCCACCAGAGCCCTCTGCCGGCCCCTAGCGTGGCCTTAGCACGCGGCCGTAAAGGTCGATCCGTCCGCGCGACGATAGATGCACTGGCCCGCGGTATTGCGGCCAATCATCGATCCTGCGGCAGCCCCCGCGACGCCACCGATCACGGCACCCGTCAGACCATCATCTGCCACGGCCGAACCGATGGCCGCACCGGCAGCGGCCCCTGCGAGCGTGTTCTGCTGCTGCGTCTCGCAGGCTGCCAAAAGGCCGACCAGCGGCAGCGCGATCATAAGTCTGTTCATCGAAGGGATCTCCCGTGTTGTTGCACGACCCAACGGACAAAGCCCCGCAAGGTTCCGGCAGCGCTCAAAACTGCGGCCGCCGCGAACGGTGTCGCGGCGGCCGGTCGAAACGTGATGAAGCCGGAGAGTGTCACAGGGGCGGACGACCCCTTACGGCCCGCGCGATCAACGCGATGACAAAAAGGATGATGAACACGATAAACAGGAATTGTGCAATTCCTGCCGAAGCGCCCGCAATCCCGCCGAACCCCAAAAGCCCTGCAATCAAAGCGATCACAAGGAAAGCAAGAGCCCATCCAAGCATTTCGGTTTCTCCTTTACGCTGTTGGCCTTGGCTTGGCGCCAACGCTTCGCTCGGGCCGCGGTTCCCGTCTGCACGTCCTTGCCTGCCTGCTGTTGCACTCGGAACATTCCACTCATGGTTGCGTTCTCACAACGCTACATCCGGGGCACCGCTCCCGGTCCATTCCGCCCAAAGCGCAGGAGAATCCGGCCCATGTATTCCTTGTTCACCATCATCGGCATCGTGGTCGTCGCGCTCGCGGTCATCAATTTCATCGGCTGAGGAGCAGACAACATGACCCAATCGAACCAGTCCGGAACCGACACCGGATCAATCACCGATACCGCCCGCAAGGCCGCAGAAGACCTCAAGGAAACCGGCCGCGAAGCGCTGAGCGGCGCAAAATCCGTGATAGGCAGCACCATGTCCGACCTCAAGGCAGGCGCAACCGCCAAGGCCGAGGAAGTGCGCGAAACCATCGCCGACGAGGGCGAGCGCATGGCTTCGTCCCTGCGCGAAGCCGCCGGACAGCAATCAGGCATGCAGGGGCGCGTATTGGAAACGATGGCAAGTGGCGTGGCTTCGGTATCCGACACGATCCGTTCGCGCGATGTCTCGACCCTGATGTCCGACATCCAGTCCTATGCCAAGCGCAACCCCGCGATCTTCGTGGCTGCAGCTGCCGCCGCAGGACTTTTGCTTGCCCGCCTTGCCGCGCAGGCAGGACGCTCGCAAGAAGATAGCCTGGGCAACTATGGTCGCACCGGAACCCAGGCGGGCGATATGGGCGCGGGCCTGTCGCAGGGCGGCATGGGCCGTTCGTCGATGGGTTCGAGCTACGGCTCCGGCTCCAGCGGTGCCGGCATGGGCGGCAACCCCGACGACATGGCAGGCGACAGCATGAAATCGACGGGCGGCGAGGATTCGATCGGCTCGATGGGTCGCGGCCCATCGATGGGGGGCAACCTGTGACAGACACAAGCAGCTCCACCGACCATCGCTCGACGGCGGACCTGATCTCGTCTGCCTTCCAGCATGTAAACGGGCTTGTGCGAGGGGAAATTTCCCTCGCCAAGGCCGAGATACAGGAAAGCATGAAATACATGCTGGCGGGCATCGGAATGATGGCCGCCGCCGCGGTCATGGTGATCGTCTCGCTCAACGTCTTTGCGGCCGCCATCGTCGCGGGCCTGACTGAAGCCGGGCTTCACCCCGGCTGGGCCGCCTTCCTGACCGGCGTCTTCTTTCTGGTCGCCGCAGGCATCCTCGCGATGATCGGCAAAAAAGCGCTCGACCCTGAAAACCTGATGCCCACCCGCACCGCACGCAACGTGCGGCGCGATGCCGAAACCGTAAAGGAGGCGACACGCTGATGGCCGATACAACAAACGACCCCCGCGATATCGAGGCCGATCTCGAACAGGTCAGGTCAGGTCTCGCGTCTGACTTGGACGAACTGTCGAACCGCGCCTCGATTGACTATGTTGCGCGGGAAGCTCTGGGCATGCTCAAGCTGAACACGACCGACGCGACACGGACAATCGATCGCGCGATGCGTGATAATCCGGTTGCCTTTGGTTTGATCGGCCTTGGTCTGGCATGGATGGTTATGGGGGCAATAAAGGCTCTAACGCAGCCAAATCTTCGTATGGTAGCTCTTACGGACTACACGGTGACGATCCCGACCCCGACTGGCACCGAAACGTCGGCGGGCTTCGCACCAAAGCGATGGACGCACTGTCGCGTATAGAATCCGAGGCCCGCTCTGCCGCAGGTTCGCTGCAGTCGAAACTTTCGGATCAAGTTGAACATGCACGCGACTACGCAGCCGACCGCGCATCGGTGGTCGAGGGGTTCACTGCCGACCTGCGCCAGAACATCGCGCAGGGTCTCGAACACCTATCCGAGTCCGCGCGCGAACAGGTGATGGCAGCACGTGAGCAAAGCTATGCCGCGTGGCTGCGTGCCGAGCGCGTCGTAAAGGGCGGCTCGCGCGAGATCGTAACCCTAGTCGAGGAACACCCCGTGGCGGTGGGCGCGGTCGCGCTTGCCGTCGGTGCCGTCGCAGGCATGGCCTTTATAAAGAGCGGCGAGGCCGACCGTAACAGCCCTGCCTACTGGACCAAGGGCCAAGGCCGTACGGCCAATCCCGTTCGCAGCGTCTATCGCAGCACGGCCGACGGCACAGGCAGCGCGTCTTCCGGCATCGTCAGCACCGGCGGCGCGGGCAGTCCGGATGGCAACCTTGCCATGCCAGACAACAACCCCTCTGGAACCGTGCCGCCGAGGTAAGCGGAACCCCGGCCCGCCTCGGCGCGTTTCCTTCGTGCCGGGGCTTTCCGCCCCAAAAAGCGAAAGGACGATCCATGATCCGTAAAACTCTCGCGGCCGCTCTGGCAGCCACCCTCTTTGCAGGAGCGGTCTTTGCCGACGAAAACACCCAAGTCCGCGATATCGATGTCGAAGCCGACATTGCCGCAATCAACAATCCGGCCGCCGCTGCCTATTGGACCAACGTGGCCGACGATCTCGAAAACGCGATCGTAGCGCGCATCACGAACCGGACATCCGACGACGGCGTGAAGATCTCGGTCGACATTTCAGAGGTGGAACTTGCGAACGCTTTTGAAAACGTCACTAACGTCGCAGAAACCAAAATGGTGGGACAGGTCAACGTCACAAGCGACACTGACAATACCGAGTTCAATTCCTACGAACTCACCGTCAGCGTGGAAGAAGCCCTGCCCTTCTTTCCGCCGGGAACAACCGTCGTGATGATCACGCGCGATACACCCGAATATTACAAAGCGATGGTCGAGGCTTTCGCCGAAGCCGTTGTGAAACGGCTCTGACCCAGCCCGAAGCGCAGCCCCGCCCGCTACGAACCGGGCGGGGGATTCTTTAGAATATTTTTCCGACAGGAAACCGCCGATAGGCGCGGAACCCTGCCCCTTTCTGCGGGATTAGAGCCGCAAAGCTACATCAAACCGGAGGCCCACATGCAGAGCGGCACGACTTGCCTCGACATTGCGATCCTCGATCAAAACCCGCTTCTTGCCAGTGGCATTTCGGCGCTGCTGGAACGGCAGGAAGGCCTGCGCGCCACTGCACTTGCCGTAACCTCCGACCTTGACATGCGCGAAGCAGCATCCGGTCCTTTCGACCTCGTGATTGTCGATCCTTCCGAATTCGCAATGACTCCGCAAGCCATGGTAGGCCAGTTGCGTCATATGTTTGGCGAAGCTCGCCTTATCGGCTACTCGTCCACTGACAACCCGGGTCTTGCCCGCGCCTGTCTCGCGCATGGATTTCGTGCGTTCCTGTCCAAGACGATCAGCTTCGACGCCCTACGCACCGCAATCACCGCCGTGAAATCGGGCGCTATCTATCTTGATCCCCGCTATGCTAGCGCAATATTGGCCACGCCTGCAGTGAACCACCCGCCCGCCCCGGCCCGCAGCCTGACCGAGCGCGAAACCTACGTCCTCAAATCGGTTGCCCGCGGCAAAAGCCTCAAGGAAATCGGTTACGAACTCGCGCTCTCGTCCAAAACCGTCGAGACGTATAAAGCCCGCGGCACATCGAAGCTCAACATCTCCGGCCGTCGCCAGATCGTCGAATACGCTATCCGCTCCGGCTGGGTCTGACACGCTGCGTCGCCCCTACCTATCAGATCGCTCGGCCAGTCCGGCATCATCAAGTTGCTCTTGGTCCGGCAAATCGCGCAACGACTGCATCGCGAAAGCGGCAAGAAACGCATCGGTCGTGACAAAGGTATAGGGCGCGCCGCGACGTGGTTCGCGTGGGCCGGTGGCGATCAGATTGCGCTCGGCCAGCCGTCCGATCAGGTCGCGGCTGATCTCCTTGCCGAAAATCTCCTTCAACCCGTCGCGGCTGACCGGTTGGTGAAAGGCAATCGCTGCCAGAACGGCCAAATCGAACTCCGACAGGTTCAATGTCTGGCGCCCGACGTCGGCCGCAGCGCGGATTGCGGGCGCATAGGCGGGTTTCGTCCGTAAAGACCAGCCATTTCCAATCTGCGCCACGTAATAGGGCCGACCAGCGAGGTCTGACGCCAGATCTTCGATCAAGAGATCGACCGAAGCCCCCTGCCCTATCACCCGCGCCAGATCGGCGCGCCCGACAGGCGACGCGCTGGCAAACAACACCGCCTCTATCCGGCGCATCCACTCTCGCCAGCGCAGATCAGGCGGAAGATCGGCCAACTCGCGGTCAAGCTTTGCCCCTTGCGCCATTCTCAGACTCCATACAGCCGGAAGGTATCCCGCCCGGTCAACTCGCGCAGCGCACCCAACTCGACCAAGCGCTCGCACAACCGCCGCGCAGCACGGTCCGACAGTCTGTCGCGCATCTCTCTGGCCAGCGCCGCCGGGGCCAGCGCGTCCCGCGACAGAAAAAGATCGACCGCCAGCGCCGCCCCCTTGGCACGCAATTTCGGCAACACCACCCGCAGCCGGGCAGCCCCTCGTGCCACAGTGCTTGCCGTCTGCAGCGCTTGCCCGGCCCCGGCGACCACGGCCCGATGACACGACAGCCGCAGGTCATCCCCTCGCAGGCGCAGATCGCGGGGCGTCAGGCGCAGCGCCAATAGCGGCAGAACATGCGACAAGCCCAGAGACTTTGCCAGCACTGCATCGGCAAGGATCAACGCTGCCGTCTCGGCGCGCGGATTGTCGGTCAGTAAAGCCTCCAAAACCTGCGCCGCCCGGTCCACGGGTGTCGGCCCTGTGGCGCCCAGACAAAGAGCAATTTGCTCAGCCCCGACCCCATCGATCACCTTGGCCAGATGCGCGACCGAGATCGGGCGCGCCACCGCACGCGACCATTGCCGCAGGATCGTTCCCAGCGGGCCCGGATCGTCGCCCGCCTTTGTCAGATGCAGCGCGTCACGCATGGAACTGGCCGTTTCACGGCGACCCGCGAGGCTGGCGCAAACCTCTGCCGCTGCCAATGCCAGCCGGTCACGCCAAAGTGCATGCGGCAGATCAGAGGCGACGGTCACACAGCCCAGATGCGCCAAGGCCGCACCAGACCGAAACGCCGCCGCTTCAAATGTATTCACTGATGCAGACAGAACCCAACCCGGCAGCGGGGCAAGCTCGGGCAAGGTATCGCAGGTATCGGCGCGCGGTTTCATCATGCCGCCATCCTACTTCTTCGCGGCGCTTTCGGCTACCGTTTTGGGTCAAAAACGCCGCAACCTTTTGATGATCGCTATGTCCGATAATCTTGCATTATCGGACATCATCCGGTTATCGTCGAGAGATGGTTGAAACCGCATCCCCAGCGCTGTCGAACCGCGCCCGGCCAGCCCGCTGGGACAGCCCGGCATTGGCGCGCCAATCCGCCTCGGACAATACGCTTAAGGCCTACGCCAAGGACTGGGCTCAGTTTTCACGCTGGTGCCGCCTTCGTGGCGTGCCTGACTTACCCCCCTCGCCCGAAATAATCGCCCTCTATTTGGCAGACCTCGCTTCCCCGCGGGGAAAGCAGGCTCTCTCCGTCGCCTCGATCGAAAGGCGCCTATCCGGCCTGGTCTGGGGCTATTCCCGACGTGGCGCCCCGCTTGACCGCAATGATCGACAGATCACCGTCACCCTAGCCAGTATCCGGCGACAGCACACACGCCCCCCCGCACGGAAAGAGGCAGTCAGTCCAGACGACTTGATCGCAATGCTCGACACGCTGCCCCGCGACCTGCGCGGACTTCGCGACCGTGCCATCCTTCTGATCGGCTTTGCAGGCGGTCTACGCCGATCCGAGATCGTCTCGATCGACCTTTGCACGGATGACACGCCTGGGATTGGCGGCTGTATAGCCATCACAGAAGACCGCGCGGTCATCACCCTTCCGGGCAAAGCCGGCCAAGGCAAAGTCGAAATCGCCCGCGGAACCAACGACCAGACCTGCCCTGTCCACGCCCTGACGCAATGGCTCCACTTTGCCAAGATCGACGATGGACCGATCTTCGTCGGCGTCACCCGTGACGGCCGCAGGGCCACCGGAAGACGCCTTGGCGACAAGCACGTCGCCCGCCTTGTGAAACAAACAGCCCAGGCGGCGGGACTGCGACCAGACCTGCCAGAAGCGCAGCGAATTCGTCTCTACTCTAGCCAATCTCTGCGTTCCGGCCGTACCAGAACCGCCGCGCCAGATCCGGCACCAGCCTGAACAAGGCTGCCGCCATCTGATCTGCTGACCGGCACGCAAAGCGCCGGTCGGACATGTTCCCCGCGGGGAAACCTCAGTCGAGGGCCGCAAAGAAAGCGGCCACAGCGGCTTCAAGCCGATCACGCTCGACAGCGCTGAAATCACGGTCCAACCGCAACTCCACACGCCCCGGAACAGCTGTGCACTTCACTTCGCCACCCGCCATCGGCAACCGAAGCGTCGTTTTCCCCCGCGTGGCAGACCGCCCGCCGCCGCCGCGCACAACCTCTCTTTCTGGCTGTGCCTCGGCAAAAGCACGCAGAATGGCAAGTTCTTGCTCTGCCGTGCGCGCGGGCACCGCAGCAAGACTGCGCGCCAAAACCGCTGCCGACCCGGCCTCGTTCTCGATCCGACTTGCGACCGCCAGGCCCAGAGCCCGCGAAATGGCCTCGGCGTGGTCAAGCGAACTTTCCATCGCCCGCATGAGAAAGGCGAACCGACGCACATAACTGCGCTTCTGCGGGTTGGCGGTGGCGAATAACAGGTTGACTGCTTGATCCAGGTCACGACACCCCGTTGCCTCATCTTGCGTATAGGCTCGGGCAAGGTTTGCCATCTCGGCCCAAGAAATATCCTTGCGAACCATGTTCTCGTCGACCATGCGCCGGTACAAGCTGTCCAGCGTTTCGCCCTTGGCCATCAGCCCCGCGGGGATACGCGCATAGGCGGGATCGCCGGTTTCCTCGAACAGCGCACGATAGGCTGACAGACGGCGCCAACCCTGAACCAGCTCGTAGCGTCCGTCACCGACCTGCTCGACCCTGATCGGGTTCGACAACCCCAACGCCTTGATCGAAGCTTTGAGATCGTCGAGGTCGGCATCAACCCGGGCCGAGCGGTCGCGTACGAGCTTGGTCGCATGCACCGCTTCGACAGGGATCGTATCGACCACCAGCCCCAGCTTTTTCAGCCGCACGAATTCATGTGCGAGGCTGTCATTCTCGGCCCGGATGGCAGTTTCGGTAGATTCGCGCTGGCGCAAGGAATCCGCGTTCTCTCCGATCGCCGTGGCCATCGGACCACGCCGCAACCCACCACCTGAAACCACGGGCGGCGGCACATCATCTTCGGGAAGATCTATATCAAAGATACGGCGCTTCTTGGTCATGCCTTATCCTCCAACTTGTCCCATGCCGCGCAGACATTCGTGCGGAATTCTTCGTACGCCTTGTCAAAGGTGGCACGCGCGCGCCGCCACGTTTCGCGGGTCATGTCACGATAATCGATTTCATATATCGACGACAGGAACCGGTTCGATTGCTCGACGGCTCTGGTGTGTTCGATGGGGAACTCGGTCACCCGGTCACCGAAGACCTTTCGGAAGGCGTCGAACATGGCCCGATGCAAATCATTGCCAGGCTCGAACCGCGTCAGCAGAAACCTAATGTCGAGGAAGGCTTTCGGCAGCGGCACTTTCCCTGCAGGGAACTGCCCTTCGAATCCCGCCGACAAATCGCCCAAGGCTTCGGACAACTGGCCGATGAAGGACGTGGTGGAATCATATTCCCAGTAACCGGGGCCCGAGGGGATGTACAAAACATCCGCAGCAAAGACGGCGTTCATAGACTGGTAACCGATCGCAGGCGGGCAGTCGAAGATGATCATGTCATAAGCATCGTCAGGAAGCTGGTCGAGCCAACGCGACACGGCGGCAAAGAACGACCAATCCGGGTTCATGTGACGATACTGCGCCGACGCAAATTCAACGAAGGCCGCATTGGCGCAGGACGGGACGATATCGATCGTACTCCAGCAGGTCGGCTTGATGAAATCGGGCGCCCGCAGATCGCCAAGCCCCATCTCGGTAATGCTCGCCGGAAGCTTGCGACGGGGCAGGGCGGCTCCGCTCTCGGCCCCTTGCGCGGCACGGTTCATCCGATCCGTCTCATGCACCAGATCACGGGCCATGATACCCCAGACCGTATGCTCCTCGTTCACATCCGAAAGGCCCATGGAATGGCTCAACGTCGCCTGCGGGTCGAAATCCACGCATAGCACGCGATACCCGTCAAGCGCGGCTGCATGGGCGAAGTGCAGCGCTACGGTCGACTTGCCCGCCCCGCCCTTGAAGTTTGCCACCGCCACACGGATTGCCCGCTTTCCCGCAGGGCGGTACGGCAGCAGGCTCTTGCGGTTCACCTTCATCTTGCGCCGCATCTCGTTGATCTCGTCGAGGCTGAACCACCGCTGCCGCCCGTCCTCCTCGACCTCGCCATCCGGCAGGGCAGGGTCCATTGCCAAGCGCCCGCGAAAGGTCGACTGGTTGACCTTGAAGATAAGCTCCGACACTTCCCAAGACGAAAAGCGCCGAAGCGTCTTTTCCATCTGCGGCGAGAACGTCTGCTTGCGGATCCATCCCTGCATCTTGAGCGACGTGTCGCGCAACTCTTGCAGGTCGCGATGGGTGAACATGTGCTGCCTCATTGTTAATTCCCGTTGTTTTGGAAATTACGCCGAATTTGCATTTCGATCAAACCTAAATATGATGTATTCAGCTTTCCCCGCGGGGAAAGCATAACGCCAACAAAATAAGGGACCGCACCCCGCCGAACCAGCCCGGATCACGCCCGCACCGATTCGCGACCGCCCCCTCATTCATGACGTAGCGCCGCAGGATATTGGGGTGACACCTTGGCCTACCTACCGCAAATTGGGGTGACAAGTCTTAGCGATAGGGTGACATCTTGACTGGCCCCCAATACCATAGAACCGAAAAATTACTGCGCGTTCAGGTCAGTAAGTGGTGGGCGACGAAGCGTCGATCAGCTTTCACTTGACAAAATTCAGCGTCTGGACGCAAATCACTCCAAGGTCGGCAATAACACCGAGATAACGGGAACCAACCTTCCAACCGGGCATTCGCAGCCAGGCTGGACAAAGAGCAGAGACGCGGTTCACCGCAGACAGGAGCAAGGAGATGCAAATCGTCCGGCCCGTTGGGCGGCAGGCGGCTTCGCGAAAATATGATCTCCTCACCGCACTGGGTGCCTATGCGTGTCGGGGCGACAAACATTTCCAAAGACTGGTTCTCCGTTTCATCACGCTGATCGTCGCCCGCTACAACTGGCAGTCCGACGAAATCATGGTGGGCCAAAGGGAAATGGCCGCCATGTGGTCGGTCGACGAACGCACAGTGAAGCGCGAGGTGGCAAAACTGCGCGCCCTCGGTTGGTTGGTCCAGAAGCGCGCTGCCGTGCGGGGCAGGGTGGCCGTACATGGGCTCGACCTCTCGGCAATCCTTTCAGCCACCTCGGACACATGGGAAGCTGTCGGGCCCGACTTCGTCGAACGCATGCGCGGCCCTGAAGTGGCGACTGCCGAACCTACGAATGTCGTAGCCTTCCCTGGCGTCACCGCCCCACCTGCCGACGGCTCGCTTTGGTCACGCGCCCAATCGCGGCTCATGTCCGAAGACCCCGCACTCTACGCCGCATGGTTCCGCCAGCTTGCCAGCGTCGGTGCGACAGGTGGCGTCATCGAGCTGACCGCCCCGACACGGTTTCACGCAACCTTCGTGATCACGCACCATCTTTCGCGCATCCTCGCGGCACTCAGGCGCGAGGATGCCTCGATCCACGCTGTAACCATCGCATCCGATTAGATATTGGCCCTGCCGCGTGTTTGTCTGCCGATAGGGCAGGGGCAGACAAACCTGCCTTTAAACCTCATGGAAAAAACGTGCTGCGATCCAGAAGATCGCGTGTACAAAATTCTCTTTACGGGCATCCGGGTTTTCACAAAGCCCGGAAACCCTTGACGTTCTAAACGAAGCCATAGCTGACTTTGCCACCATTCCAACCAAGGCGGCAGAAGGCCGTTCCAACAAGGAGCAACCGGGACATGCGTAACACACTGAAAACCCTGATGATCGGCACCGCGACCCTTGCGGTCACCGCTGGCATGGGCATGGCCGAAACCATCATCATCGGCAACTTCGGCAGCCCGACCCCGATGCAGGTCGCACGCGCCAACAAAGCCTTTGACGCGGCCACCGGCTGGGAGATCGAGTGGCGGACCTTTGGTTCGGGCACCGAAGTGATTGCCGCGATGGCGAGCGGAGACGTCACGATCGCCGAACTTGGCTCCTCCCCCCTCGCTATCGGTGCAAGCCAGGGCGTCGACTTGCAACTCTTCATGATCGCGCAGGGCCTCGGCACAGCGGAAAGCTTGATCGCCAAGGAAGGATCGGGCATCGAAAAGCTCGAAGACCTCAAGGGCAAGAAGGTTGCCGTCCCTGTCGGCTCGACCGCGCATTACTCGCTGATGGGTGGCCTTACCCATGTCGGCATCGCCGAAAGCGATGTCACGATTGTCAACCTGCCCGCCGACCAGATTGCCGCCGCATGGGATTCGGGTCAGGTCGATGCCGCCTTCATCTGGCAGCCCGTCCAAAGCCAAATCCTGCAAACCGGCAAATTCATCGTCGGCGCCGACCAGACCGCGCAATGGGGTTACCCCACTTTCGACGGCTGGGTGGTGAACGCGGAATTCGCTGCTGCCAACGCGGACAAGATGGCAGCCTTTGCCAAGGTGATGGATGACGCCAACAAGGCCTATCTCGCCAATCCCGACGCATGGACGGCAGACAGCGCCGAGGTGAAGACAATCGCCGAAGTCACCGGTGCCGATCCGGCACAGGTGCCCGACATCCTCAAGGGCTTCACTTTCATCCCCCTGGCCGACCAGCTGGGTGATGCATGGCTCGGCGGGGCGGTGGCGAACATGAAGACCACCGCCGACTTTCTCGTGAAAGCCGGACGTATCGACACGGCGATTGACGATTATGCGCCTTACGTGAATACCACCATCGCCGAAGCAGCGAAGTAAGACGTCGTGGGCGCGGCATCCCCGCGCCCACACCCTCATTCTGCGGACCCAGTATGGCCCTCCACGTTGACCAAGCCTCCGTCGTCTTTCCCTCTGCCGATCGCCGCCCCCCGACCGAGGCGCTGCGTGCCATCGATCTGACCATCGAGAACGATGATTTCGTCGTCGCACTCGGCGCATCGGGCTGCGGCAAATCCACGCTCCTCAACCTGATCGCGGGCTTCCTGCAACCTACCACGGGCCAGATCCTGCTTGACGGTCACCCCGTCCAAGGCCCCGGCGCCGACCGTTCGGTCGTGTTCCAGAAACACGCTCTCATGCCGTGGCTCAACGTCGTCGACAACGTCGCCTTCGGCCTTAAATTGCAGGGCATACCCGAAGCTGCCCGCTACAAGGTCGCCGACCGCTTCATCGACCTCCTCGGCCTCAAGGATTTCCGCACTGCCCCCGTATACCAGCTTTCCGGCGGCATGCAGCAGCGCGTCGGCATCGCCCGCGCCCTGACCTGCGACCCCAAGGTTCTGCTCATGGACGAACCCCTCGGCGCGCTCGACGCGCTTACCCGCGAACGGGCACAGGAACTGATTCTTACGATCTGGAACACCACCCACAAGGCCGTTTTCTTCATCACCCATTCGGTGGAAGAGGCGCTCTTCATGGGCACCAAGCTGATCGTCATGTCGCCGCGCCCCGGTCGCATCACCCACCGCTTCGACCTTCCCTTTTCGCGCCGCTTCCTTGCAGGCGAATCGGCCCGCCACGTAAAGGCATCCGCCGAATTCATCGGCTTGCGCGAACAGGTCCTCGAAATCATTTTCGCAGACGAGGAGGCCGCAGCATGACCGACCTTCCCGATGGAAAGATCACAGCCAAACCGCGCGGCAAAGCCCGACCCGTCAAACCGGGTGAAATATACGGGGTGCCGGGGCAGGGCGATACGCTCTGGCTTTCGCTTCTCGCCATCATCGGGTTCTTCGCCCTTTGGTGGTTCGTCACCTTCATGGGCTGGGTGAAACCACTCTTCGTCCCCTCTCCGCAGGCCGTCTTGAAAAAGTTCTTCGACGTCGTGCAGAACGGCTTTACGAACGTCCCCCTGTGGGAACATCTGGGCGTCTCGACTGCTCGGGTCTTTGGCGCATTTCTCCTCGCCTGCGCCGTTGGCATCCCCCTCGGCCTTGCGATGGGAATGTCGCCGGTCATGCGCGGCATCTTCGATCCGGTGATCGAATTTTACCGCCCCATCCCGCCTTTGGCCTATCTGCCGCTGATGATCATCTGGTTCGGCATCGGCGAAACCTCGAAGGTCTTGCTTATATTCCTCTCCGTCCTCGCCCCCGTTACGCTCGGCGCGAGGTCAGGTGTAAAGTCGGCCGCGATCGAGCAGATCCACGCGGCCTACTCCTTTGGCGCGACCCGCTGGCAGGTGCTCTGGCAGGTGATCTTCCCCTCGGCTCTGCCAGAGATTTTGACGGCGATGCGTATCGGAGTGGGCTTTGGCTGGACCACACTCGTTGCTGCCGAAATGGTCGCCGCCACCGAAGGGCTTGGCTACATGGTCCTGACCGCCAGCCAGTTCCTGCAGACCTCGACCGTCATCATGGGTATCTTCGTCATTGCAGCCATCGCTTACGGTTTCGATATGTTGATGCGCTGGGTCGAACGGCGGATCGTTCCCTGGAAAGGGCGCATGTAAACAGCTTTGCCGACCACCCTTGCGATTTGAACATGGCGGTATGTATCGAGGTATGAAAACGGCTGCTTCGACCAAACGCAAAACCTCCCTACGCTTGATTCCGCCGCGCTCGAACTGGCGAAACAGCTGGAAATAAACGTATCCGCCGTTGCCGAGGCAGCCTTGGTGAAAGCCATTGCCGATGTGCGTCAGAAAAACTGGCTGGCCGAGAACGCCACTGCCTTTGCCTCACAGGCCGAATGGCACGAAACGAACGGGCATCCCTTGGCCGACATCATCGCCTCGCCCCTCGGTCAGACGTGGAAACCCTGAATGAACATATCCGCGAACAAGGCGATCGCGTGACGCGCGCCGTCGATATTCCTACGTCCGGCCTATGAAAAAACCCCGCGCTTTAAGCGCGGGGTTTCCTTAACCAGCCACTGATCACTTACCCCAGATCTTCGCGTATTCGTCGCGGTATCCATTGCCAGGATCGAACAGGTTCTTGTCGCCACCGTCAAAGTCGATGTTGGCCTTGGTCACCACGTGCAACGGAGAGGTATAGCCCGACCACGCTTCGCCCTGAACGGCACGGTTCAGCTCGTCCACCAACTGCCAGCCTTGCAGGTTCAGCGGCTCGGCCACTGTCACGGCCTGATATTGCGCGCTACGGATACGCTGATAGGCACTTTCCGACCCGTCACCCGCCGCAACCGCCTTGGGCGCACCGTCACCGGCCACACCGGCTGCTGCAAGGGCAGGGCCCATGAAGTCGAAATAGATGTCGTTGATCGCCAGCGCATGTGTCCAGCTTGCGCCATACTTCTGCAACAGCGCGGTCGTCAGCGAAGGCATCCGCGTCGAGGTTTCGGCAATCGGTGTATCGACATATTCCAGCACGGTGCCGCCAAGTGCCTCGACCGTCTCTTTGATCTTGTCGGCCTTGGCGATCGCGATCGCATAGGTGCTGTCGGTAAAGATCACCACTCCGGGCTTGCCGCCCGCATCGGCAAAGGCCCATTTCGCCGCCGCCGCCGACACTTCCATCGCGTCGGTGGACACGTTGGTGAACAGGCCCGATTTTTCGTCTGGCCCGATTACCGGCCCTGCGTGCCAGCTGACCATCGGAATCCCGGCCGCCTTGGCCTGATCCAGCGATGCCTGCTGTTCCACAGCGTCAAAGCCGTTGATGATGATACCATCGGGCTTCAGCGCCAGCGCCTGCCCGAAAGCCCCCGCCCGCGCCTGCACCGATCCGGCGCCATCCAGCACGGTCACTTCCCAACCGATCTTTGCGGCTGCTTCTTCGACGCCCGTCGTCACGCCAAGCACGCCGCCGTTCTTCATATCGGCCGCGAGCACGACGATCTTCTTGCCCTCCGCCGCCTTCGGCCCTGTGGTCGGCCCGTCCCAGACGGTCTTTTGCCCGGCATATTTCTGCACATCCGCCATTGCATCCGAAACCGCATCGGCAAAGGCCGGCAGCGCCGCGGCAAGTGCAAAGATCGAGGCCGTAAAGGTTCTTCTCAGCATGGTGTCCCTCCCTTGGAACTCTTGAAGTCTAAACCGTCAGGCGCGGCCCTTCTTGCGTTGCGCATAGCCTGCGATGCCGATGGCGATCAGCAGCGTGGTGCCGTTGAACATCGGCTCCACCCAGAACGACCCGCCGAATTGCTGGATGCCGGAAATCCCGACCGCAAGGATCATCACCCCCACGATTGTGCCCCAAACATTGACCCGTCCGGGTTTGATGGTAGTCGATCCTAGAAAGGCACCGACCAGCGCGGGAAGCAGGAATTCGAGACCCACCGAAGCCTGCCCGATCCGCAGCTTCGAGGCGAGCAAAACCCCCGCCAAAGCCGTCATCAACCCCGAGGTGACGAAAGCCCCGATCACGTACTTCCGTGTTGGAATGCCGTTCAACTCGGCTGCCCGTTGGTTCGCGCCGATAGCGTAAAGGAACCGCCCAACGGGCGTGTATTCCAGCACGATCCACATCAGGAAGGTGATTGCCACCACGTAAAACGCCGTGATTGGAAGGCCAAAGATGAAAGTGCCGTTCAGCGCGTAGAACCCGTCGGGCAACACGCCTACCATCTGCCGGCCGCCGGTATGCCACAGCGCCAGCGCGTAAAGCACCGTCCCTGTCCCAAGCGTCGCGATGAAACTGTCGATCCGCGCCACCTCGACCAGAATACCGTTCAGCACGCCGGTAAACACACCTAGGCAAAGCACGATCAATACGGCGACGGGCCAAGGCAATCCCAACTGCGTCTGCAACGAAATCGCCAGAATGTGCCAAAGCACGATCCCGTAACCCACAGTCAGGTCGATCCGCCCGGAAACCATCGGCACCATTGCCGCCAGCGACAACAGCGCGATTATGGCCTTATCCGACAAGATCGCCCGCACGTTAAGCACGGTCGGAAATGTCTCGGGCAGCATCACAGAAAACAGCACGATCAGCCCGAACATCAGGATGACCAACCCGTAGGTCGGTGCCAGCCGCAGCGCTTTTGCCACGCCCGACAGCCCGCGCAACTCGTCCTTGGTCGGCTCGACCGCGTTTGATTCAATACCCGGCATGGTCCGTCCTTCAGGCGGCTTCACCGGCCGACGCGGCCGAGATCAGCGATTGCGTGGAAAGCCCCGCGCCCGACAATTCCGCCACGGGCAACCCGCGGGAAAAGACGATGGCACGGTGGCAGATATTGGCGATTTCCTCGAAGTCGGTCGAAACGACCAGCACGCCCATTCCGGATGCGAGTGCCTTGTAAAGCAGGTGGTAAATCTCGGCCTTCGCACCCACATCAACCCCCGCCGTCGGGTCTTCGGTAATCAAGAGCCGCCGACCGCTGTCCAGCCAGCGCCCCACGACAACCTTCTGCTGGTTCCCCCCGACAGCGCCTCGATCGCCAGCGTCGGGTCGTTGGGCGACAGTCCCACACGGGCCCCCAACTCCTTGGCCATTGCAGCCTCGCGCCCGCCGGCCATCAGGCTAAGCGCCGTCCGTCCGGTGGCCGAGGGGTTCAGAAAGGCGTTCTCGCGGATCGACAGCCCCACCGCGATGCTTTCCTGCACACGGTCCCGCGCCACCAACCCGATCCGTGACCGCATCGCGCTTTGCGGGTTGGTCAGGTCTGGCGCGGCACCATCCAGCAGCACCGACCCCTGAAACCCCATCGCTCCGAACAGCGCCCGCCCGATATCCTCGTGCCCCGCGCCACGCAACCCGGCCAGCCCCAGCAATTCCCCGCGTCTGATCTCGAAGCTGACAGGCCCGACCGCCCCCGTACGCATCTGCTTGACCGTAAGGATCGCAGGCCCCGGCATTACCGCAGGCCGCTCGATCTCGCGGGCTTTCTTGCCCACGATCAGGCTCACCAATTCGTCCGGCGTGGTTGCCACGATGTCGCGCATGCCCACCATCTGCCCGTCGCGCAGCACCGCTACACGGTCGGCGATCTGGAAAATCTCGTCCAGCCGGTGGCTGACGTAAATCATCCCGACGCCCCGCGCCTTTAGCGGGCGCAAAGCGTCGAACAGCCGCTCCACCTCGTCGGCCGGCAGGCTGGCTGTAGGCTCGTCCAGCACCAGAAAGTCGCAATCCGCCGCCAGTGCCCGCGCAATCGCCACCAACGATTTCTGCGTCCGCGTCAGGCTGGAAACCCGCACGGTCGAGGCAAAGCCCGCATCCACCGCCGCCAGCGCCTTGTCGGCCGCGGCTTCGGTTGCGGTCCAGTCGATCCGCCGCCCGCTTTTCACATAACCCAAGGACAGCGCGATATTCTCGGCCACGCTCATCCATTCGATCAACCCGAGGTCCTGGTGGATGAACGCCACCTTCTGCCCGCCGCGCTTTCCGGCGACATGGGCATAGGCCACCCCGTCCACCGAAACGCCACCAACGTCAGGCTTGTGCAGCCCGCCCAGCACCTTGATCAGCGTCGATTTGCCCGCCCCGTTCTCGCCGAGCAGCGCCACGATTTCGCCCCGCCCCACGCGCAACGTCACGCCCCGCAACGCCTTCGTCCCGCCGAACGCCTTTTCGACGCGGTCGAATAACAGGCCGTCCGTGGCCGAAGTCATGCGAAGGCTCCTCCCCGGAAGCTGTAATCTTGATCAAGCATGGCCCCGCACAGCCCGCCCCGTCAAGAAAAAAGTTATCGATAACATTCGCGGGTGCAATCAATGATATGTAATACTAAGCTATTGAAAATAAAAAAAAATTTTTGCAACCGCGTCGCAGCACAAGCCACCGCGCCAAAACATGCCACACCTGCGCGCGCTTCGCGGCCCGAACGCTCTCCGCACCAGCGGAAAGCGAATCGCATCAGGGCCGCTGCATCCCGTTGCGGTTCAAGACGACCGAATAGACCGAGGTCGTCGCCGTGATGAACAACTGATGTTTCGCACGTCCGCCAAAGCACAGGTTCGACACCACCTCCGGCACGAGTACCTTGCCCAAAAGCGTCCCGTCCGGTGCAATGCAATGCACCCCGTCCCGCGCCGACGACCAAAGGTTTCCCTCCGTATCCACCCGCATCCCGTCTGCACATCCGGGGCTGATCGTGTGGAACACGCGGCCCCCGTGCGGCCGCCCCCTCACCATCTCGAACACCCGTATATGCTGCGGATCGGGGTGGAACATCCGCCCCGTATCGGCCACATAAAGCAGGGTCTCGTCGGGCGAGAATGCCAGCCCGTTCGGGCAGGCCATATCGGTGATCACCGCCTCGATCCCTCCCGCAGGGTCCACACGGTAAACATTGCAATGCAGTTCCTGCTCGCCCTTGAATCCTTCGTAATCGGTCATGATCCCGTAATGCGGATCGGTGAACCAGATAGAGCCGTCACGGGCAACCACCACGTCGTTGGGTGAATTCAGCCTCGCGCCCCCATACCCGTCCGCAATCACGGTAACTGATCCGTCCAGCTCGGTACGCGTCACCCGCCGCAAGCCATGCTCGCAGGAAATCAAACGCCCCTCGCGGTCGCGCGTATGGCCGTTGGAATAGTTCGACGGCGCACGGAATGTCGTAACCCCGTCGGGCGTCCAACGCAGGATGCGGTTGTTCGGAATGTCCGAAAACAGAAGGCATCCGGCATCCCCAAACCACACCGGCCCCTCGACCCAGTCGAACCCCGTGGCAATCCGCTTGACCGGCGCGTTGCCCATCACGAACCCGCCGAACCGTGGGTCGATCACCTCAAAACACGACATGGCTTTCCCCTTGCCTCGCAATACCGCTAGTCATGGCGCGACCGATCCGAAACCTGGACAAGCCATGCCCTTCACCGCACCCTCTGTCACCCTGACCGATGACGCAATCCTGACCATGCTCGCCGCCGCTGCCGCCAAGGCCACCGCCATGGGCCAGCCGCAATGCATCGTCATCACCGACACCAGCGCCGTCGTTCTCGGCTCTCTCCGGATGCGCGGCGCCAAGGTGCTCTCCCTCCGATCCGCGACCGCCAAGGCACAAACCGCGGCATCCACCGGACGCCCCAGCGCTGACCTCCCCGAAGCCGTCCGCCCAGCCATCGCCGCCGCCACCAAAGGCGCGATGACCGGCCTCGCAGGCGGTCTGCCCATCCGCATAGATGGACACCTGCTCGGCGGTATCGGTGTCGGTTCCGGCACTGGCGCACAAGATGTCGAGGTCGCCATCGCCGCCCTTGCCGCCATCAACGCCACCGTCTAGCCCTCCGTGGCAACGCCGCCGCGCGGGGGCTCGATGCCCCCCAAGGCGGCACCCGATTTCAGGAAAACACGATCTGCGCCTTCATAGCCTTCGACCTGTCCGACGCGACCAGAAAAGCCTCCTCTGCCTGCGCCAGCGGCACCGTATGGGTGATGAGCGGCTTCACGTCGATCAGCCCTTTCTGCATCAAGCCCACGCCCATTGCGAATTCGGCATGAAAGCGGAACGACCCGCGCAACTCCAGCTCTTTGGCCGTAATGGCCATCATCGGCAAAGCCATGTCGCCGCCAAGGCCAAGCTGCAAGATGACCCCGCGTGGCCGCAGCGCCGCGATGCCAGCGACAAGGGCAGGGGCCGCGCCCGAACATTCATAGAGAACGTCGAAATACCCTTTATCGGCGTTATACTCCACCAACCCTTCAGGTGTGGCAGCGGTATTCACCACCCGATCGGCCCCCGCCTTCAACGCCGAGGCCAGCGTGAATTCCGACAGGTCCACCGCCACGATTTCCGCAGCCCCCGCGCGCCGCGCCGCAAGGATCGCAAGCACCCCGATCGGCCCGCAACCGGTAACCAGCACCCGCTTGCCCACCATCGCACCGGCACGCATGGTCGCATGCAGCGCGACGGCCAGCGGTTCGGCCATCGCCGCCTCGCCCGGGCTCAACCCCTCGGCCTTCACGCATTGCGACGCATCCGCCACCAGCATCTCTCGGAACGCACCCTGTATATGCGGGAACGGCATGGCCGAGCCGTAAAACCGCATATTCAGACACTGGTTTGGCAGGCCCTCAAGACAGAACCTGCACGCGCCGCATGGCCGTGACGGCGACACCGCCACCAGATCGCCTACCGCAAAGCCCGAAACCCCCGCCGCGATCTCCTCGACATAAGCCGATACCTCGTGCCCCAGCACCATCGGCTCTTTCAGCCTTATCGCGCCGAATCCGCCGTGGTTGTAGTAATGCAGGTCCGACCCGCACACGCCCCCGACGGCCAGCCGCAACCGCATCTGCCCCGCACCCAAGGCCTCGTCGGCCAACACCTCGACCCGCAAGTCCTTGGCGGCGTGAATGACGATCCCCTTCATCATATCACCGCCGTCGGCAAAGGCCGCCCCGCGAAATGTGCCTCCAGATTGTCGCGCATCAACTGGCCCATCGCCTGACGCGTCTCATAGGTCCCGCTCGCATGATGCGGCTGCAACAGCACGTTTTTCAGGCCAAGGAAGCGCGGGTTCAGCTTCGGCTCACCCTCGAACACGTCCAGCGCAGCACCGCACAAACGGCCCGCCTCCAGCGCATCCAATAGCGCTTCCTCGTCGATATTCGCTGCACGGCTGACGTTCACCAGCATCCCCGCGGGCCCCAGCGCGGCAATCACATCGGCGTTCACGATGTGACGCGTCGCAGCCGTCGCGGCCAAGGTCACAAACAGAAAATCCGACCGCGCCGCCAGCGCCACCGGATCGGCGATGAATTCCCAAGGCACATCCCTTTTGGCGGTGCTGGAATAGGCGATCTCCATCCCGAACCCCTCCAGCCGCCGCGCCACGCCCGCCCCGATCCGCCCGAGGCCGAGTATCCCCGCCCGTTTCCCGCTCACCTTGCGTTGCAGCGCGAACCCGCCCTTCGACGACCATTCGCCACTCGCGACCCACTCCGCCGCCGCCAGCATCCCGCGCGACAGCATCAGTGCCATGCCGACCGCAAGATCGGCCACGTCTTCGGTCAGAACATCGGGCGTATTCGTCACCCGTATCCCCCGCGACTTACACGCGGCGATATCCACAGCGTCATAGCCCACTCCATAGACCACGATCACCTCCAGCTTCGGACAAGCCGCGATCATCGCCGCACTCGCCCCCAGATCGCCCCGTGTGGCGATCCCGCGCACCTCTGGCCCGACCTTTGCCAGAAACGCCGCCTTGTCCGATGCCTCGAAATAGCGAAGCATGGTAAATGCCGCGTCCAGCGGCACCTGATCCCACTCCGGATAAGAGCCCACTTGTAGAACCTGCGGTTTGGTCATCCTGTCACCTGTGTTCAGGGCGCTTGACAGCGCATGTTATCGATAACATAAACAGGCAATCCCAGCCTTGTCGAGATAAAAAGGAACGCCCCTTGTCACTTCGTCTCTTCGATCTTTCCGGCAAGCGTGCCCTCGTCACGGGCTCCTCGCAAGGCATCGGTTTCGCCCTCGCCCGTGGCCTTGCGGCCGCGGGCTCGCAGGTCGTGCTGAATGGCCGCGATACGGCCAAACTGGCCACCGCAGCAGCCGAAATCGCAGGGTCCGAAACCCTCACCTTCGACGCCACCGATCACCACGCCGTGCGCGCCGCCATCGACACGTTCGAGGCGCAAACCGGCCCCATCGACATCCTGATCAACAACGCAGGCATGCAGCATCGCGCCCCGCTTGAGGATTTCCCCCCCGAAGCTTTCGAGCGCCTGCTACAAACCAACATCTCCACCGTCTTTCACGTGGGCCAGGCCGTCGCCCGCCATATGATCGCGCGGGGCAGGGGCAAGATCATCAACATCGCATCCGTGCAAACCGCACTCGCCCGCCCGTCCATCGCCCCTTACACGGCGACCAAGGGCGCGGTGGGCAATTTGACCAAGGGCATGGCGACCGATTGGGCCAAACACGGCCTCAACTGCAACGCAATCGCCCCGGGCTATTTCGACACCCCGCTCAACGCCGCCCTCGTGGCCGACCCCGCCTTTTCCGCATGGCTGGAAAAACGCACCCCCGCAGGGCGTTGGGGCAATGTCGACGAACTTGTCGGCGCGGCGATCTTCCTCGCATCCGATGCTTCCTCTTTCGTCAACGGCCACATCCTTTATGTCGACGGCGGCATCACGGCCTCGCTATGAAGATCGTGCTGATGGGGGTCGCGGGTTGCGGAAAATCCAGCGTCGGCGCAGCCCTCTCGGCGCTTCTCGCCATGCCTTACATCGACGGTGATGACCTTCACCCTGCTGCCAATGTGGCCAAAATGGCCGCAGGCACGCCGCTCACCGATGATGACCGCTGGCCATGGCTTGACGCCTGCACCGAAACCCTCGCCACGGGAAACATCATCCTCGGCTGCTCCGCCCTCAAACGCGTCTACCGCGACCGCCTCCGCAGGGCAGGGGGGGTGCGCTTCGTCCACCTGTCTGGCACCCGCGACCTGATCGCGGCGCGCATGGCGCAGCGTAGCGGCCATTACATGCCGCTCTCGCTGCTCGACAGCCAGTTCGCCGCGCTTGAGCCTCCCGCGCCGGACGAGAACGCCCTCACGATCTCTATCGGACCTACACCGAAATCCATCGCAACTGCCATTGCCGCGCAACTGACAGGGACCACCCCATGACCCACACAGCCCTGATCGGAGCAGGCGCAATGGGCGGCGCCATCGGCGCCCGCATTGCCAGCACCGGAACCACCCTCCACGTCTTCGACCTCGATCCTGCAAAAATCGCTTCCCTGACCGCCCTCGGCGCCACCGCCGCCCCCAGCGCGGCACAGGCCGCAACGGGCGCCCGCGCCGTCATCCTTTCCCTCAACGCGCCCCAAATCGTCCGCGCCGCCGTCTTCGGTCCGAACGGAGTCGCCGCAGGCGCGGCACGGGGCACGCTTATAATCGACATGTCCTCGATCGACCCCGAAGCCACCCGCGCCCTCTCCGCCGAGGCGAAATCGCACGGCCTGCGCTGGGTCGACAGCCCCCTTTCGGGTGGCATCCCCAAAGCCGCCACGGGCGAGCTTACCCTGATGCAAGGCGGCGCACCGGAAGATGTCGCCGAAGCGCAAGAGATTTTGAAAAACCTCGCCAGCAACCAAACCCACATGGGTCCGGCAGGCGCAGGCCAGACAACCAAGCTGATCAATCAGGTGCTCTGTGGTCTCACATTCCTCGCCGTTGCCGAAGCAACCGCCCTTGCCGAAGCCGCCGGAGTCGATGTGACCCGCATCCCCCAAGCCCTCGCCGGAGGCCGCGCCGACTCGGCGATCCTGCAAGAGTACCTCCCCCGCTTCGCCGCCCGCGACTACCGCCGCACGGGGCGCATCGACAACATGGTCAAAGACCTCGACGGCGCCGCCGCCCTCGCCCGCGCCGCCATGATCCCGATGCCGCTGACCGCAGCCTGCGCCGAGGTTCACCGCATGCTCACCGCTGCGGGCTTGGGCGGCGAAGACCAGGCCGCCCTGATGGAATTCTTCAAAGGCCCCCGAAAGGACATCTTCCAATGATCACCCGCTACGCCCTGTTCGAAGGCTCGATCCACGCAGGCCAAACCGAAGCCTTCCGCGTCGCCGTCCTGACCGAGCTTCTGCCCACATGGCAGGCCTTCCCCGGCGCCAGTTCTGTCCGCGTCACCTTTGCCGACAGCCGCGATGACGGTGCGCCGGAAATCCCGCTCATCCTTGCCACCAACTACCCCGACCAGGTGGCGCTCGATATGGCGCTCGCCAGCCCGCAGCGCATTGCCTCACGCGCCGCCACGCAATCTGTAACTGCCCGCTTCTTCACTGGCCGCATCCACCACCATGTCACCATCGCCCACGAATACCCGCTCTGAACTTGCGCCGCCTGCATCGCCACGGCTACATCAAGGCAAAGCACAGCAGGATACCGCATGATCCCCCCGCGCAAGGCCCCCATCATGGCCGATGTCGCCCGCCTCGCGGGGGTTTCACCCATGACCGTCTCGCGCGCCTTTAAACGTGACGGCTCCGTCTCGGATGCCACGCGCCAATCCATCCTCGATGCCGCCGACCGCTTGGGTTATGTCTTCGACGCCACCGCCTCGAACCTGCGCTCGCAGCGCACGGATTTCGTGGCCGTCACGGTGCCTTCCATTAACAACGCCAACTTTGCCGAAACCCTGCGTGGGCTCTCCGAAGGATTAAAGGAACGCGGTCTGCAAATCCTGCTCGGCTACACCAATTACGACATGGCCGAGGAAGAACGCCTCGTCGAACAACTGCTCCGCCGCCGCCCCGAAGCCATCGTCGTTACGGGGGGTAAACACACCGACCGCTGCCGCCGCCTGCTGGAGAACGCGTCGATTCCCGTGGTCGAAACATGGGACCTGCCCGCCAGCCCCATCGGCCATGTCGTCGGCTTCTCCAACGCCGCCGCTGTGCGCGGCATGGTCGATCATTTCGTCGCCCGCGGTCTGACCCGTATCGCCTTCATCGGCGGTGATGCCGACCGCGATACCCGTGGCACAGACCGCCGCGCCGGTTTCATCGCGGCGATGAAGGCTCACGGCCTTGACGCAACTCGCCTCATAGCCGCAGGTACGCCGCCGATCTCGATGCGCGAAGGGGCCCAAGCTATGGGCCGCCTTCTCGAAACCCTACCCGACACCGAAGCGGTCATCTGCGTTTCCGACCTCTCGGCTTACGGCGCGCTCACTGAATGCCAGCGCCGGGGCGTCGACGTTCCCGACCGCATCGCCGTAGCCGGTTTCGGCGACTACGAGATCGCATCGATCTGCGTTCCCTCGCTCACAACCATCGACCCGCACCCCCACCGCATCGGCACCCAGACTGCTGCCTTGATCCTGAACGCACTCGGGGGGCGCATCACCGCCCCCGCCATCGAGCAGATCAGCCCCGCGCTCCTTATCCGCGAAAGCGCCCGCTAGGGAACAGTGCCGCCCGCCCGCGCATTGCCTTGGAAGAATTCCAAAGGAAGCGCCAAGATGATCCGAACCCCAATCCACCGCCTCCTCGATGTCGCGTCCGCCGCCGCGCTGCTGATTGCGCCCACCGTCCTGCACCCCACCCCGCGCACTGCACGCGCCATAATGGCCGTCGGTGTCGGCCTCGCCGCGGTGACCGCCCTTACCCGCTACAGCCGCGACCAGCGCAAGCCGGTCCCGATGAAAGCGCATCTGTTGCTCGATGCCATTCAGGGCGCCGGATTCCTCGCCGCCGGTCTGGCCTTGCAGAACCAGCCCAAACCAGTGCGCGTGGCCATGGCCGGGTATGGGGCCTTCTCGCTTGCCGTGGTCGCCGCCTCGGAACGCAACCCGCAGCGCAGCACCAGGCAAATCCCGCTTGCGCGCAGCGCCGTAACCGGCCAGCGCATCGGAGGCGCACTGATCGAGGTCGCATCCGACATCGCCTACCGCCGCCTCGGCATCGTCAACGTCGCCTTCCTCGGCACGCCCGGTGCGGGTGACAGGGGTTGGGTCCTGATCGATGCCGGGCTGCCGGGATCGGCACGCGCCATTGCCGCCGCCGCCGCCCACCGCTTCGGCCCCACCGCACGACCCGCCGCAATCATCCTGACCCACGGACATTTCGACCACGTCGGCGCCCTCAAGGCCCTCGCTGAAAAGTGGGAGGCGCCGATCTACGCCCACCCACTCGAACACCCTTACCTCGTCGGCCTTCGAAGCTACCCCGAAGCCGACCCGGGCGTCGGAGGTGGCCTCATGTCCGCCCTCTCGCCGCTCTACCCGCGCCACCCGATCGAGGTGACCGACCGCCTCTTTCCGTTGCCGCCCGATGGCACCATCCCCGGTGCGCCGGGCTGGCAGTGGCTCCACACGCCGGGTCACACCCCAGGCCATGTCGCGCTGTGGCGCGCTTCCGACCGCACGCTTCTGTCTGGCGATGCCATCATTACCACGCGTCAGGAATCAGCCGCCTCGGTCACGACGCAGACCCCCGAACTGCACGGCCCGCCAGCCTATTTCACGCCCGACTGGCAGGCTGCGGAACATTCCATCCGGCTGCTAGCCGGGCTTCGCCCCGCGCACATCCTGTCCGGCCATGGTCGTGCTGTATCAGGGCCAGCCCTTCTGCCTGCTCTGGACGATCTTGCCGGCCTCGATCTGCAAAGCCTCTTTTCGCCAGTCTTCAACCCAAAGGGCCTGCCTGCCTTTGTGGAAGATATGCTGCAGACGGTGACTTAGGGAGTTAAGCCAGTTAAGGGCATGCCGCTTTTGTTTGACGATAAAGTATCCCGGCAAACGCTCGCCCCGGCAGCCATGCCGTGACGCCAAGCCGTCGATGCAACTCTCATTCCCGACCGATCTTACAGGGGCGACAGTAAACGCCAGACCGCGATCTGTCCGGATGCACCATTCCTTCAGCCGCAGATCAAGCGGGGCGACCAGCGGCAGCGCGCAGCCCAGAAAAGCCATGGCCCCGCTGCGCGACCAGAACAGCGCCGTGGTCAGCGACGGGAAATGATGCGCGTGGCACAGCTCATGCCCGCACCCGTTGCCCCCAATCCAGACCGACCGGCTGTAGCTGCGTCGGGTGCGATTGCCCAGATTGACCACATCCCAATCCCCGCGCACGGCCAGCACCTCGCCAAGCCGCACGACCAATGCGCCGAACTCCGGGCCGAAAGCGGCGTCGTCCTCCAAAATGAGTGCATGCGTCGCATCGGTCGCCAGAAACCGGGTCAACGCCTCGATATGGCTCAGATAACAGCCGATCTCGCCACGATCCAGCAGCCGCCGGTACAAACGGCCCGCACTGCGCCGATTATATTTTGCCAACTGCTCGGGCGTCAGCGTCTCTCCATCGACGGCGGCAATCCGGTCAGCCGACAATCCTGCCGCCGCAAGGTGATGGCTTACACCTGCCAACCTCTCTGCCGAACGGTCCAGATTGATCAGTCCGATGTAGAGCGTCATGCAGCCCTCTCCGTCCCGGCGATGCTGACGCCCGCAAGCGACGCACCCCACGTCTCGAGGTAGGCAGAAACCTTGCCAGTCGCGTTGTCTCGAACGGCAACGTCCCGCCCGATCATCTGGGCAAGGATCATTCCGTGCAAACGGTCGGTCACGACACGCTCGCCTATGGCCAAACGGTTCACGGCGGCCGTCACCTTCAGCTTTGCCGTCCGGTCCATCACCGCGATACATGCCGATGCCGGCGCTAGTACCAGCCCGAGCTTGCCCAAACGGTTCAACAAGCGCAGCCGACCGATGTCCACCCAGTCGAAGCGGTCGCCGGCCACATCGGCGGCGTCTTCATCATCCCGCTCCTGATCCCGCCGCAGCAACCACGTTTCTGCTGTTATCGGGGCAGGGGCCTTTAGCGTCACGGCATGTGCCGGATCCGGGGCCAGCAAGATTTCCACGTCGAAAAGTGCCGTGGCTTTGGACAGTGTCGCACGGTCACGCGCAATCAGCGTAATGCCGGGATGCGATCGCACCACCCTGCGCGTTTCTGCGATGACCGCCCCGTCCAAGCCCGCCAGACTGAAGGGCAATTGCACGATCCGGTTCCGTGGCAGCGCTGATATCGCCGCCAACCGCCGCGCATGGTGTTTTCCGTAAAGTGACCCGAAACTGCCGCCTCCAAGCAAGAACACGCATCCGTCCCCGATCTTCGAAACGCAAGCCACAGCATTAAAGCCCTTAAGGGTCGAGACGTAATCGGGCACCCGCCCCGTCACTGCTTCAAGCACGATCCGCGTGCCAAGCCAGATCGCGGCATCTCCGGGATTGTTGTAATCGGGATAATCCACAAGCGCGTAAGGCTCGCCACGCGAAACGCGCGATGCGATGACCGACGAAAGCTGGTTGACCAGTGCTAACATTAATTAACAATAAGGTGGAAAGACATTTCGGAACAGAGAAGATTGCGGTTCATCTGTCCTACCGACGCATGGCACCCGTCCGTCGGGCATGCGATTGGCGGGCCAGCGTGACGCACCATTCAAAGGACCGGTGATTTGAATCCGCCCCTGTCACTGGAATATAGCCAAGCGCGCTCTGACCCGCGCCGTGTCGAGGTCATCGTCCGCGCGGGTGACTGCCCCGCCCAGACCCTATGGTTCCAAAGTGATAGCCTGCCCCTGCGCGCCAATGGCGATGCGCTTGTCTGCCTTGGCCTTTCGCCCGCGCAGGAAGTGGCGGCACCGCTTCGTATCGGCAACCCAGTCTCGCAGGAACTCGCGGCCAAGGCACCTGCAATTCGCGACATGCTGTCTGGCTGGTATCCCGGCCTGTCCCGCGTCCCGCTCGAATTCCGCGGCGAACCCGCTCCCCGTGAAAAGACCGGACCGCGCGGCACCGGTCTGTTTTTCTCGGCTGGCGTCGATTCAGCCTATTCCCTGCACAGCGCATTCGGCACGGTCGATCTGTTGATCACACTTGTCGGTGCCGATGTGCCGGTGCAGGAAACGGCGCGTGCCGATCGGCTCCGCAATTCCGTCAGAACCATCGCAGCGGGACACGGCCTGCAATCGGTCATCATCGAAACGAACCTGCGCCAGATATCGGACCGCATGATCGGCTGGGTCGAATACCACGGCGCCGCACTGGCCGCGGTCGCACATATGCTCGACGACCGGATCGACCGCGTGCTTGTCCCCTCCTCTGCGGACGAGGCATCGTGGCTCCGGCCCTGGGGCACGCATCCGGGGCTGGATCCACTTTGGGGCAACGACAGGTTGACCATCGAGCATCACGCGATGATCCCACGCTTTTCCAAGATCGCCGCCATTCTGCAAGACCCTCTTCTGATGGCCCATCTGCGCGTCTGCGATTATGCCGATCACAACTGTGGCCAATGCCCCGATTGCGCCTTCATGCTCGACGCGCTTTCCGTGCTGAACGGCTTTGACCGCGCCCCGACCTACAATCGCCAAGATCACCGTCGCGGCAGGCTGGTCGTCGATGGCTATGGCACCCGCTCGGATATGCGCGACATGCAGCAGGCTGCCCGCGCCGATCCGCGCCACGCCGCACTGGCTGCTGAAATCGACCACGCAACCCTCCGCTTCGAACGCCAACGCAGGCTGGCCACCGTTACCGGCTTCGACACGCTTCTTCGCCGGTTCAAACGACTCAAGCGACGCCTGCGCTATCGAAAAGCCGCAATGATTAACTTGCGTTAATTTATTATGGACGCATTGACCCGTTTCCAGCACATTCCGGCCGATGCACAGCATGTCCTCGTTTTTTCCCGAACGCTGCTTTTTGGCCCCGAGGGTGATGGAAGAGGTCTCGCGTTGGACGCCCTTCTCGGATGAAGGCGTATCGGGCGCTCTGCTCGGTGTGGCAGCGGGACTGGACCTGATCTGCCATCAGGCCGCGTGCCTGCCAGTGACGAAATCCGCAATCTCCGATTGTGGGCTAAAGCTGCCGGACAGCGTTCTGCCTTATACGACACGGGGCGAGTATCTCGACCATATGGCCGCTTGCATTTCGACCGGGAAGACGGCGGTCACCACCTTTCCCACGCCGGACGGCCTGTTCGACGACTCGGCCTATCTCGTGGCGCCGCGCATCCAGTGCTGGTTGAACCAACGGGGCAGCCTACCTGCTCTGGTTCCTGCCGAAAACGTGCCGCCGCGCCGATTGGTCGAAGGCGCCGGACTGATCGACTCGGCCCTGAAATCGCTTCGCCTGCCTGCCGTGGTCAAAGCTGCCGACAGCGCCGGCACCTCTGGCGGGGCAGGGGTGGCAATCGCCCGAGCGGCCCGCCACCGCAAACGCGCGCGCCACCGTTTCGCCGACTGTTCGGCGATCATCATCGAAGACTTCATTCCCGCCCGAACCAACATCTGCGTTCAGGTCGCTGTCTTGCCGGACGCCTCGGTGCAACTGATCGGTGCATCCGCCCAGATCTGTTCGCCCGGCGGGCTTTACTTGGGCAGTGTCGCTGGCCCCGACATACGGCAGCCGTCCGGTTCATCTGCCTTGGCCCTGACCATAGCCGCCCGTGCCGCAGCCCTCGGCTTTCGCGGCATTGCAGGGTTCGACATATTGGAAAATGCAGACGGCCAACTGTTCGCGATCGACCTGAACTTCCGCCCGAATGGCAGCACGCCCCTCTTGCTCGTGCTCGCAGGCTGCGGTGGCGCACGCGGGTTTGCCCATGCACGCTTCGTCCTCTGCACCAGTGCCGACCGTCTCGATCAGGTGCTGTCCCGCCTCGGTGCAGACTTTTCGGCCGGTTGGCTCGTGTTGACCGGAGCGTTCGACGACAAAAGCGCCCCGGCCCGCCTTCGACTTGTCGTCTTGGGCGAAAGCCCGCAGCAATTGACGCTTCGCCTGCGCCAGCTTGAACGCAAGGGGCTTTGCATCCTTGCCCCGCGCCGCACACCATTGGTCAAAGTCCGCGATTGGGTCACGGCTTTATATCGCGACCGCGTGACACCATGACGGCCATAGACATCCAGGTCATCACCGACCCCAAGGCCTTCTACGCGATCGCGCCCGAATGGAACGCGCTCGTCGACCGCTCCAGTCCCGAGGCGCTGTTTACCCGCCACGATTTCCTGACCGAGAACCTTCGCAAGCTCCAGACTGGCCAGCCGCGTGCCAGGCCTTACCTGATCCTGCTTCGGCGGAACGGACATCTCGTCGCCGGCTTGCCGTTCGCCCTGCGTCGTGACCGGCTAGGCACTGCCGTCTTGGAATGGCTTGGCAGCGGGACCCCGCTTTACGCCTGCATGCCGGGCGATCTATCGCAAGCCGAACTCGTCACCCATCTTTATGCCGAACTTCGGCGCGTCCCCGTGTTACGCAAGCTCAAGGTTGATTTCGTCCCGTCCGAAACCGTCCTCGCCTCTGCGTTGCGTACCCTTGGCGCGCAAGAAATCCCGCTGGCTCCGCGTCTTTTGCGCGACCTTTCCACCCACGACCTTGCCGCTACGATCTCGGCCCGACGCAGAAAGAAGCTCGCTCAGTACCGAAAGCGATTCATGACTTTGGGGAACCTGCGTGTGGGCACCGTGACCGAACCGCAGGAACTGGCGGCGCTTTCAGACTGGATCATGACCATCAAGCGCAACTGGGTCTTGCAAAGACAGGGCAACGACACCTGGGCGACAGACCCTTCCACCGCCGCCTATTTCGCCAGAATGTCCGATGTCCTGGCAAAGACCGGTCGCGCTTGGGGCACAGCCCTCACGCTCGACGGCCAACTCGTCTGCGCCAACCTCTTGTTCCAGCAGGGCGACACCGTCTTTTGGTCTAAAACCGCCCATATCGCCGACCACGCAGCCTTGTCTCCGGGATGGCTTGCCATAGACCACGGGCTGCAAACCGCAAGTGAACGCGGCGCGCGACGGATGGATATGATGATGGGGTCCAGCTACCTCAAGGACACGCTCGCCACCGCAACCGCCCCGATCAGCAGTTTCCGCCTCAAACTCAATCCGCTTGCAAGGCTTTTGCCTATGCGCTGACCGTCCGGGTCGGGTCGGTCCTGATTGCACTCCAGACCAGAAACTGGTCGGGGTAGGCCTTCACCATAGCCAGCAACTGGTCCCGTGCTGCCAGAAATACGGGCGCCAGCGCGGCATGGTCCCTACGCTTGTCGCCATGCAAACAAGCGGTCAAGTCATCCGACACATCAATCCGATAGGCGGCGAATGGCGCCGTTTCCACTGTCGATACGACATGCAGCGGAATCCCCTGTGCGGCAGCCAATGCGACCGGCGCGAGCGGCATTTGCACGAAGCCCGATACGCCAAACGGCATTTTCACGAACGACCGCCCCGAAAAGGTCGTGTTGGTGAAATTGACTGTTCCCCCGTCTTTCAGCAGCCGCAAAGCCTGCCGCAACATGGACGACCCTTCGGCCGTTTCGAACACCAACCGCCCGGCGAGGTAGCGGTTTTCGGCCTGAATGGCGCTCCGGTTGGTAATTGCCTTGCCGAAAGCCGTGTGACACGGGCCATGCACGCTGCTGCTCACCTGACTGATGCGATATCCCGCCTCGTGCAGACCGCGTTTCCCCGCCAAGGTCTGAAAGGCGGATTGAAGCGACCACAAGATCACACCCTTGCCAGCCGCAACCGAACGGTCCAGCGCCGCGCGACCCGATATGCTGAATTCGGGGCAGACAGGTGACAGCAGGTTCGCCATCACCAAAAGGCGCCGCTCGTGCAACCGGCTGCGCCACCGTATGAACAAGGCGTCGATCTCATCCGTTTCCAGCGTCCCGAATGTGGCCTGCAGCGATGCTGAGAAACGGTCGTACCCCTTACGGCGATGCTTGGCGATCCGCAGCAGCGCAACGCGCCGTGCCATGCCAGCCCAACTGCGCTGCGGCAACAGGGTTGCGGTGCCCGCATAAAGCCCCTGCAAGGCAAGCTCGAAAACATCGCGCTCCGAAATCCTGCGGAATTCCTCCTCGCAATCCCTGTCCCGCTTGACGAACGTTAGGCTGTCCGATGCCGCTGTCGGGCTTGAAAACGATGCGGAATTTGTACGGACCACGGCCAAACGCCCAGTTGTTGCGTCAGCCTGCATTGCAACCAATGCGCGCCCGAAAATCAAGATTGCCCGCTTCGTCCGGTCCAAAAAGCGCGGTGTCGAACGTCCCGCTTAGCCTGAAAGTCCCAGCATTGCACAAAGGCTGGCACGCGCCGAGTTCATCAGATGCCCTGCGCTCTCGTGCGAAGCGCTTTCCACATATATCCGAAGCTCTGGCGCATTGCCCGAAGGCCGCAGATGCACCACCTCGCCGCCCGTCGCGTTCATCCGTAGCCCGTCGCGCAAATCGACCCCGGCTGCGATCAGTCCCAGCCCGTGCAGGAACGCCTCGCGCAGATCTGCCCGCTCTTGCAGCGCGGCGATCATGTCCTGCGACCGCTGCGTGTCGATATTCTCGATGCGGTCCGACAGCGTCACCCGCAAAGGCTCCTGCGCGATCAGGCGCGAAATGCCGCCCTGCGCCCTGCCGGCCACCAGAACCGCAACCAGCGGCAGCAAACTGTCCCGCGTCATCAGGCGGGGCAGGGGGCCGGGGCACCGCGCATCGAAGCCAAGCACAAAGCCGCCATTCGCTTCATAGCCCGCGACGCGCCCCTGCGCCTGCTCCATCCCCGCAATCACGAAGGGCGACCCGACCTTGGTGCGGACCACGCGGTTGAAATGCCCCGACAGTTCCGCCCCGCCGTTCGACGTGACCGGAGTGACCACCGTATCCGCCCCCACCTGCCGCGCGGTGATCTGCCCAAGGATATCGCCCGGAACGACCGTTCCCGTTTCATCCGCCAGAAGCGGGCGGTCGCCGTCGCCATCGGTCGAAACCAGCGCATCCAGCCCGTGCCCGATGACCCAATGCCTGATCGCTTTCCTCGTATCTTGCGGAACAGCCTCGGTATCGATGGCGATAAACACATCCGAGCGTCCAACCTCGACCGCTTCGGCACCCAAGGCCCGCATCGCCTGCGACAGCATATCCCGGCTTACGGCACTGTGCGACCACACGCCGACCCGCAGCCCCGTCAGCGCCGCGGCACCGAACCCCGTCAGGTAGCGGGCAACCCATTCGGCCCCCGCGGTCTTGTTCCCCGTCAGGCTTGCCGCATCGCCTTTGCGCGGTGTCCGGCCAAGGGCAGCAAGAATGGCCGCCTCGTCCGCCTTGGTGATCTCGCCTTGCGGTACGTAGAATTTCAGCCCGTTGCGATCGGCTGGAATATGGCTACCCGTGACCATGACCGCGGCAGCACCAGCCCCCATCGCCGCGAGGGCCAGCGCAGGCGTCGGCACCGGCCCGCAATCGGTGACTGAAATGCCCTCGGCGCGCGCGGTCTCGATCACGACATCCGCAATCGCGGGTGATGAGTCTCTCAGATCACGCGCCACGAACAGCCCGCTTCCGACAGGGCAAGCCGCCAGAAAGGCACGAATGTAATCCGCCACAAGGTCGGGCGTCAGTTCGACCACCAGTCCGCGCAACCCCGAAGTCCCGAATTTCGGTGCCATCAGCCCTTGGCCCCCTGACCCCGCGAATAGACATCCTCGTAGCGGATGATGTCATCTTCGCCCAGATAAGCACCGGTCTGGACCTCGATCAGCACCATCGGCAGCCGTCCGGGGTTCTCCATCCGGTGCTTCACGCCCAAGGGAATGTAGACCGACTCGTTCTCGCTGACCAAACGCACATCGTCACCGATTGTCACCCGCGCGGTTCCCGACACGACGATCCAATGCTCCGACCGGTGCATGTGGCTTTGCAACGACAACGTCGCACCGGGCTTGACCACGATCCGCTTCACCTGAAAACGATCGGCCAAAGCCAGCGTCTCGAACCATCCCCAGGGCCGGTGATCGGTGGCAAAGGCCTCGGCCTGTTTGGCACCCTTGGCCTTCAGTGCCTCGACCGCCAGTTTCACATCCTGGGCGCGCGACTTGTCGGCAACCAGCACGGCGTCCTTCATCGCAATCGCCACGATGTTCGTAAGCCCGATCCCGACCAGTTCGACCCCGTCACTATCGGACCGCAAGAGCGTTCCCGAACACCCAAGCGCCGTGGCCGCGCCTGACAGGCTGTTGCCCTCGGCGTCCGACCCCATCTCGGTCGCCACCGCATCCCAACCCCCCAGATCCGTCCAGCCACCCGAAAACGGCACCACTGACAGGTTCGCTGCCTGTTCCATCACGGCATAATCGACCGAGATCGACTCGGCCTTGGCCCATGCATCCGCGTCCAGCCGCAGAAACCCCAGATCGGCCCGCGCCGCTTCTACCGCCGCACGCACCGGTCCCACCAACCCCGCCGCATGCGCCTCGTAGGCGGCAATGATCGTGCGCGCCGTGAACAGGAATATCCCTGCGTTCCACAGGAAATTCCCTGCAGCGAGCATCGCCTTCGCATGCGTCGCATCCGGTTTTTCGACAAAGCGTTTCAGCGCGACGGCTTCTTCGGCCATCCCCTCCAGCTCCAGCCAGCCATAGCCCGTTTCGGCCCGCGTCGGCGTGATGCCGAATGTCACGATCTGCCCCGCCTTTGCTGCCGCAACCCCCGCCTGAACGGTAGCCCGAAATCCGGCGGCGTCGGCGATGGCATGATCCGAAGGTGCAATCAGAATCAACGCGTCAGGATCGGCAGCGCCCAGATGCAGCGCAGCCGCAAGCACAGCAGGCGCGGTATTCCGCGCCTCGGGTTCGATCAGCACCGCGGCCGGATCGATGCCTTCCGCCAACAACTGTTCGGACACCACAAAACGGAAATCCGACCCCGTCACCACCACGGGTGCCGAAAACCCCGGACCGGCCAACCGTGCGGCCGAGGCGGAAAAAAGACTGCGCTCACCGATCAATCTGGTGAACTGCTTGGGATATCCCTTGCGCGACAAAGGCCAAAGACGCGTGCCCGAACCGCCGCAAAGCAAAACCGGTGTGATCAAGGGGGAAAATCTCCGTAAAAAAATAGCGTGATTCAATTTTGAAGCGGTCTGACACGCGCTGCAAGAAGATTGCACTTCCTTTGCGCCGACAGGCTCCAGCCAAAAGCGTGCAGACATACCTTTTGATGACTTCATTACTCCTTCGAGAAAGGTTCCTTAAGGATCGGGAACTATTATGCCTCTATTGTGTTTTGGTGTCCTCCGACTCGGTTTGCGAAGTCGGCGGGTTGTTCTGGAGTGGTTATGAAAGACCTTGTGAACATTTACGCGTGCGAGGACGCCATTTTTGATGACGGGTCCGCACAGGTCAAGGCGGGGCCGGGCCTGGGTATATGGCTTTTGCCAATGACGGTCGCGGGCGGCGCAGTCTGGATCGTGGCGCTCGCCTTCTTGCTGGGCTGATTTTCCGGGCGTCGTTTCACGCCGGCCGTGGAACCGCAGCCTGACCAGCCAGCGCTAAAATTCGATAATTTCCCCATCGGCAGACCACAATTCCTCCGCTTTCCAGCCGGGGATCGGAACCAAGCTTCGCAGCGTTGCGGACCATCGGGTCACCAGTTGCCTTTATACGAGTAAGGAGTGATGCCACATGTCATGTGCGCGTCTTGAAGAAGTATTGCGTCGGCCAGCCCGAGCGGCGGCCAAGCTGGTTCTCGCGTTTTGCCTGCTTTCGTCGGTCGCCCCGCATGCAAACGCGATGACCGTCAGAAAAGACCTTGGCGGATCGGTTCGCGAACGCATCGTGCAGGTCGCACACCTCAGCCAGACCGGCGCGCAGGTCCGCATAGTCGGCACCTGCATCTCATCCTGCACCCTGCTGCTTGGCGTGCCGAACGCCTGCGTCGCACCTTCGGCCCGTCTCGGATTTCATGGCCCGAGCACGCGGCAAAACGGCCTGCCTCTGCCACGGGCCGAATACGAACGGGTATCCCTGCAGATGGCAAGCCTTTACCCGCCGCAGATCCGCAACTGGTTCATGGCAACCGCCCGCAAAACCACGGGCGACTACATCCTCATCTCCGGCAAAACCGCAATCGCAATGGGCGCACGGGCCTGCGATTGATCGCGGTCAGCTCTCTTCGCCGTAATAGCCATAGTTGCTGTAATAGCCGTAGCGAGAATCCGCCATCTGCTCGAGGTTGAGCACCCCGATGTAATGGGTGTTGCTACGTTGATGCTCGCGTATCTGCGTGGCTGCTTCGCGCACTTCGCCTTGGGTCGTCGTGGCATAGCGCACCACCTGCACGATGGCATCGGCGTAACGGGCCAGATAACGGGTATCGACAACCGGCAGGATCGGCGGGCTGTCGAGCACGATGATATCGAAACGTTCTCGCGCTGCGTCGATCACGCTCTGGAACGCTCCACCGTTCAGCAGCTGGTCGGTCGGTTTGGAACTACGCTCTCCAGCAGTAATCACCACCAGCGGCGACTGTGAATCTCGCCGGGGGTTCAGCTGCGTCATGTCTCCATCACCGCTCGACACGAAATTGATCAGACCCGCTTCGACCGGCAGGCCCAGACGCTTGCCCACCGTCGGTTTCCGCATATCGGCATCGATCAAGAGCGTCTTGATCCCCGCCAGCGCATAAGTCCGCGCAAGCGCAATGGCCGTGGTCGATTTACCTTCGGCCTGCAAGGCCGAGCAGACCAGCACCACCCGACCGCTCTGTGCAATATTCACCGGAGTGTCGCGATCCATCGTCAGCCCGATATCGATGGCCGCGCGCAGTTTTCGGAAATTCTCGGCGTAAAGCGACATCGGTGCCGTCAGAACCACATCGGCCGGGTCGACCCCGCCCTTCACCTGATCGAGCAATCCGAACGTCACCGGAACTGGCGCTTGCATGATATTGCTCAACTGGCTCGCCGCGACGATTCCCCCTACATAGAACTCCCGCAGGAACGCCAGCATCACGCCCAGTCCAAGCCCGCCGACAAGCGCCAGCGCGCCGATTAGCCTCTTGTTGGGGAAAGCTGCCGAAATCGGCGGCAGCGCTTCCGAAACCACGCGCGCATCGGCGATCTGCAGGTTCGCCAGCGCACCCAGATCCTGTTCCCGCGCAAGCAGCGTCTGGTATTGGCTGCGTGCGACCGTCGCACTTTGTTGCAGGTTGAACAGATCGGCCAGCATCTCGGCCGATACATCCGATTCCAGCAACACGTTCCGCAACTGGTCCCGCGCCTCGGACTCACGCTGGGTCAGGGACTTCATCTCTTCCTGCATCACCAGAAGGCTCGCACTCGACTGGGTCTGCAACTCGTTGTCGAGCGAGGCGAGCTCGTCCCGCAGGTTTATCGCTTCGTCGCTCCCAGCCTCGGCCTGCCGCAACCGCGATTCCAGTTCGCTGCGTTGGCGCGCCAAGGCACTGATCGCCTCATCTCCCAGCGATTGGGCCACCGCTGCCCAGTCGCCCGTATTCAGGGCGGTATCAGCCAGAGCGACCTTTGCCTTGCGGTCTTCCTGAAGCGATTTTGCCTCGTTCAACCGCGTCCGCAGCGCCCCGATCGCCGGATCGTTCGTTTCGCTTTCCAGCCGCGACAGATTGGCTTCGATGAAATCGTTGATCGCCGTCTCCGATTTCGCCAGCTGGTCCTGCGCTGTCGTGATCTGTCTGCGCAAAACATCGCGCGCGGAAATCGTGGCCTGTGTTTTCGCACCGACCTGCCGCTCGATATAGACCGCAGCATAGGCGTTGGCGATTTCCGCCGCGCGCTTGGGCGATTCCGACGAAACCGAAATCTCGATCAGATAGGTCAGACCCCGCCGTCGGGCTTCGACCGCACCCTGCAATTTCAGCAGGGTCGAATTGACCAGATTTTCCTGATCCGCAACGAGCACAGGCGCCAGCCCCAAAAGCCTGCGCACCGAATTTCCGTCGAATTCCGCGCCGAGCGCTATGCCGAGCTTTTGCAGCCAACCCAGTTGCGGCCCGAATTCCGCATCCTGTACCAGCTTGGCAGATTGCACCACGGCCAGCGCCGTCGCCTCCGACCGCAGAATTTCAACCTCGCTATCCACGCGCGAGTTCAGGATCGCACTTTGCTCCTGCCCCGTCGACGATGGATCGAGCAGGTTCGAAGACCGCCCGTCGACCTGGATAAGCACACCGGCACGATAGATCGGTGTCGCCACAAGAAGATAGGCAATCGCAAGGCCCAGAACCACGGCCACCGTTGCGACAACGGCCCGTCTTTGCCTCCGCAAGATGCCAATGACAGTGTTCAGGTCAAGTTCGGCGTTATCCAAAGCAGCTATTCCCTTAACAAAACGACGGGTACTCTCAACGACTTAAAGCGTCTTGCCGCCGAATGACATAACCGATGGTGGTCGGCCGTCCGACAATCTTAAGACAGAAAGGCGGCCGCTGACATGGGCGCCGGTGTCGATGCGAATGAGACAGTCCGATAACAACGGCCGATCAACGACGATATGGCCCTGCACCATGCAGAGGCCGGGATATTCGGGCGATACGTTGTGTCCCCACAAGACCGCAGCCTCGCTCTGCGCCTCGACCGGGCGCGCAGCATCCAGACCGGCATGGGTCAGGACATAGGTCTTCGCGTTCACCTGCAGCCGGTATCCGTGGGCCAGACCTTGCAACCAGTCGATATGATGGTCGGGGATATGCGCCTGCAACATCTGCATCAACCGCCGCGCATTGGGCTTTTCCGTCGGTGACAACACAAGCCCATAGGAGCGCAGCGTTTCGAACCCGCCTTGTTGCAACCAATCCCATGCCTTCAGCGGATCTCGCAGGAACGACAGCATCATCCGCTCGTGGTTCCCAAGCACGACCGTCGGCATCTTTTCCCTCGAAACGCGGGTCAGATCGTCCAGCACACCTGCACTGTCCTCGCCCCGGTCGATGACATCTCCCAAAAGGATGATCTTCGGCGCCTTCCCGAGCACATCCGCATCCTGCCTGATCGCGTCCAGCGCCAGCGCCAGCAAAGCCCGGCAGCCGTGAACGTCCCCGATCGCATAGACGGGCTGTTCCATTCGCCCAAGATCGACGATCCGCACCGAATCGTGTGCCGGTTTGCGCCGGAACCGGTCAAGAAACCCCAGACCGGCGATCATGTCCCCGACCTCCGCTTGATCGGCAGCGGCGCGGGGGCGTCGCTTGCCCGCTCCGCAGGCTCGAACGTCCGCTTCGCTTTGCCGCGCCGTTGGGATTGGTGGCCAAGTCCCAGCCCCAGAATGCACATCAGCACGTAGACATTCGCAGGTATTTCCAGACTGAAATCGCCAAGCGAATGCACCGCCCCCAAGACCAACGCCCCAAGCCCCGCCGCGGCCATGCCTGAAAACCCGTCTTCCGATCGCATCCGCCGCCACAGCAAGATCGCGACAGCAATCAGCGCAAGGATGGGTACCGACCCGAAGACCACCCCGAACTCGGCCCAAAGCATCAGGTAAGAATTATGTGCCAGATCATAGGTGACCGGCGCCAATAGGGGAGGGCCCCTGAACGCCTCGAAGGCGGCGCCGAACGCATCCATTCCATACCCGGTCCAGGGGCGCATCTCGATCATACCCAGCGTCTGCTGATAGATCGCCAAGCGGTTCACCGCCTCGTTGCCAAGAAACAGCATCCGCTCCGCAACACCCTGACCTGCAGCCACCAGCGCCACCGCCACGATGGCCGCCAGCCCGACGACGACCATTTCGACCAGGACCCGCCCCGCCGCCACTCCTGATTGCGCGCGCACCAGCATCAGCGTCACGCCAGCCCCGCAAAGACTCGACACCAGACCCAGGCGTGATTGCGTGTAGATCAGGCCGATCATCAGAAAGACCATCCCGATCAAGACGATCAGATCGCCATAGCCCAGACGCCCGATGACCGTGTCGCGCCGGGTGGCGCGTATCGAATTCCGCCTTGCCCGCTCGGCCACAATTCCCAGCCCTAGCACAAGCCCGAAGCCCAGAAACGTGGCCAGCGAATTGCGGTTCACGAAAGTGCCGGTCGCGCTTCCAAGATAGGCGACCTTCACTCCCCAAAACGAAAAATCGTCCAGAACCTTCAACGCCACAACGGCCCAGACCGCCTGAAGGCAGATGCCGGCATAGACGATCTGTGCAACCCGCAGCACCCGATCCCGCCGCGATGCGACCTCCAGCACCAGACAGGCAAGCAAGATGTAACCGGCAAAGCGCAATACGCCCGACACAGCGACCTGCGGCTGGACCGACAGCGTCGCCCCGCCCATCTTGCCCGCCTCGGGTGCCGCCAACAGCCAGCCCGTCGGCAGCATCCCGACGACAGGCACGGTCTGAACCAGCGCCCACAGCGGCAGAACCATTGTGAACCCGACCAAAACCTTGTGATCCAGCGCGCGCACCCGGTAAGCCAGATCCACCACCCCGAAGCGAAATACGTAGATCAAGGCGATCGCGGCAAGCACTGCGGTCCACAACAGCCACCACGTCGCCCTGTTCGACGCGAGCGGTAGCGACGTCAATGGCACCAGAACCGCCACCACGAAGGCAAGCCCGTCGTGCATCCTGCTGATCCGATTGCGCTGTATGTCCTGCGCCGCCATCAGCCCGCATCCCTCAGGTTTCGGCGCAACAGGTCGACAAAGGCTTTCTGGTCTTTCGGCCCCGCCTTCTCGGCCGCCAGAGTGATGGATTGCCGCAACGCATCACGGGTCTGATAGATGCGCGCAACCTCTTCCTTCCCCCACTCCGACATCAGCGCCCTTTGAAAATCCCCTTCCGCCACCGCCAAGACTTCCGGCGACACCGATTCGGCCCTCGCGATGGCCTGCAGGCGAATGTTCAGGGGCCAGGGTTCGAACGGCGCCGCAGCCTGCGCGATGCCCAATTGGACCGCATCGATTCGGTCTGCCGTAAGAACGTCGACCGCCCGGGCACGTGCATTCGACGGCGCACGCGCCAAAATTTCCCGCGCGATCGATTCACATTTGATTGAAACTTGAGCGGCCAGCCCCGAATCCGCCTTCACGATGGGCACAAGGGTCAGTGCCTTTCCGCAGGCCGACATCAGGTCCCGCATCGAGCGTGCGCTTGCGGGCTGCGGCAATTGACCGCTTTGTTCCGCCAAGGTCGCAACCATGTCGCGCGTGGTGCCCGATACAACCAGCACAGCACCGTATTCGGCCACAAAGGTCCGCAGCGCAAAGAAGAAAATCACAAACAACGATACGGACATAAGCCCGGTTCGTGCGAAGTTTCGGCCTCGTTTCATCGTATCAGCAACATTTCGTTTCTACCCGCAGCGCCAGCACAAGTGCCCCATGCGTAAACGCATGGAGTGTTACCAAAAGCTGAAGGATCGTTGCCTTGGTGCTTTACGTAAACCAAACTTCCATGCTAACTATCAACTTGATTGTTGGAGATTTGCGGTGAGACCGATGAATTTGATTATCAAGCAGCTTTCATGTGTCACTTTTGCGGCGGCGCTCGGTTTTTCCGTGGTCGCGCCCGCGACGGCGCAGGTCGCCGTTGCGGTGCCGCAGGCGGCGCTTGGTGCTACAGCCGACAGCTGCACCTCTGCAGCAGCGTGTGACGTGGCGGTACAGGCGCTGATCGACCAGTTGGTTGCATCCAACCCGGGAACCGATCCGGCCTTGATCCTCGCTTCAGTCGTTTCGGCAATCGCCGCTGCCTACAACGCAGGGACGTTCCCGGACGTCGCGGCAGGGTTTGCACTCGCTTCGGCTGCCGGAATTGCGACGGCCAACGGCTTCAGCGCTCTGGCAGCAGCAGCTATCGCAGCCGCAACAACTGTGGCCGCCGGCGATACGATCGACCTCGAAGCAGTCGCAGAAGCGTCCGGAAGCCCGGCATAAGACGCGCTTACCAACGGCAGGCGCCAATCTGCGTCTGCCGTCACTGGGACTGACAGATATTTTATCGGTAGCGGTCGTTTGACCCGGCGTTTTCCAGTGATAGATGTTGGAATGGAAATGACATTTGAACGTGGACGGATTGAAGATAAATTAGGGTTTAGCGAGGCTGAACGACTTGCAATTGTACCGACTGCAGAGACGTTCGTTGACGTCGGGGCGACCTCGCAGAACACGTTTTACCGTCGCCACGGAAAGCGGTCCTTCGACATAACCCTCGTTCTGCTTGCTGCGCCGGTCTGGATTCCGCTGATAGCGTTGCTGGCCGCTCTCGTGATCATGGATGGTGGGAACCCCTTCTACGGTCAAAGCCGCGTTGGTCGCGGCGGTCGGACTTTCCGGATGTGGAAGATCCGCTCGATGGTGGTTGGCGCAGACGATGTATTGGACCAGTACCTGTCAGCCGACCCTGCGATCCGCGCCGAATGGGACGAAAAGCAAAAGCTCGAAAAAGACCCCCGCATCACCCGCGTCGGCAAACTTCTCCGCAAGACGTCATTCGACGAGCTCCCGCAGTTCTGGAACGTCCTCGTGGGCGACATGAGCCTCGTCGGCCCGCGTCCGATGATGGTCGACCAGAAGATGATCTATCCCGGCTCTGCTTATTACGCCTTGCGCCCAGGCGTGACCGGCCCATGGCAAATCTCGGCGCGAAATCGGTCCAGCTTTAGAGAGCGTGCGCGCTATGACGAGCGGTATCTTGAAGAATGCTCCCTCGGACACGACCTGCGGACCGTTCTGAACACAGTGCCTGTCGTCCTGGCTGGGCGCGGTGTGTGATGGCGCAGGGAAGAAGACGTGGCGGGCTTGGGTGTTATCGGGGGTTTGGGCTGATTTAATGGCGTTTTGACTACCGCAGTTATCAACAATAACCTGGAACGCCTGATGTCATCGCCCTCCGAACCCCTTTGCAAATTTCCTTGGCGCCGACGCTCAGAGGACGACGTCTGATGGAGCGACCGCTGCGTATTCTTCTGGTGGGTATCAACTACTCGCCGGAAATCATCTCGATTGCCGTCTACTCTTCAGGCATGGCTGAATTTTTGGCCAAACAGGGCCACACCGTGGAGGTCGTGACGGCACACCCCTATTTTCCCGAGTGGCGCGCACATGAGGGTTGGGGCGGTTTGCGCTGGTTAAAAGAGCGCGTGGGCGGCGTGGACGTCACGCACTGCCCGATCTATATTCCCGGCAATCCGTCCGGTGTGAAACGAATTTTGCACCACGCATCCTTCGCAATCTCTTCTTTGCCTGTCCTTCTGTCGAAGGCGTTTCGGGGCAAATACGATGTCGTGTTTGTCGTGGCTCCGTCTCTGGTGGCAGCACCGATTGGCGCGCTTGCTGCGCGGCTGTCGGGTGCAAAGGCGTGGCTGCATGTTCAGGACTTCGAAGTCGAGGCCGCCTTCGCGACCGGGCTTATTTCTTCGAAGACCCTTATCGGCCGAGTGGCCGTTAGATTTGAACGGTGGAGTATGCGCTTCTTCGACCGCGTGAGCACAATCTCTCCCCAAATGCGGAAACGACTGATCGAAAAGGGCGTCCCGCAGCACGAAACGGTGGAGTTCAGGAACTGGTCCGATCTCGAGGCGATCAAGCCGCTTGACCGACCGTCCTCGCTTAAGGCCGAACTCGGGCTGACGGAAAAGAAGGTTGTCCTCTACTCGGGCAACCTCGGGAAGAAGCAGGGTCTAGAAGCGATTGTCCGCGCGGCGGAGGCGCTGCGGGATCGGAAAGATATCGTCTTCGTCATTGCGGGCGACGGCCCGCTTCGCCCCGATCTTGAACGATTGGCGTCGGGGCTTTCCAACGTAATCTTCATCCCGCTGCAGCCCTATGATCGGCTCTCTGACCTCCTCGGCATGGCATCGGTCCACGTGCTTCCGCAGATGGTGGACGCGGCGGACCTCGTCTTGCCGTCGAAACTCATCAATATGCTCGCCTCCGGTCGCCCCATTGTCGCGACCGCGATGCCTCACACCGGCATCTGGGACGAAGTCCAAGGTGCAGGGGCGGTCGTCCCTCCGGGAGACGCAGTAGCACTCGCTCAAGCCATCACTGGTCTCGTCGACGACCCCTCCCGGATGGACACGCTTGGCAAAACCGCACGAGCCAGAGCGATTGAGCGCTGGGACATTTCGAATACACTGTCGGGCCTACAGGATGACCTGAGAAGCCTCGTCAAAGCCACACCGCAAGAAAGAGGCCAGAAGACCGCATGAAGCGCGCACTCATCACCGGCATCACAGGGCAGGACGGATCATATCTCGCCGAGTTGCTCTTGGCCAAGGGCTACGAGGTGCACGGCATCAAGCGCCGGTCGTCTCTTTTTAACACGGGGCGGATCGACCACATCTTCGAGGATGTCCATAAGCCGGGTGCCCGCTTCAAGCTGCATTACGGCGACCTGACGGACAGCTCGAACCTGACGCGGATCCTGCGCGAGGTGGAGCCGGACGAGGTCTATAACCTTGGCGCACAGAGCCATGTGGCGGTGAGTTTCGAGGCGCCGGAATACACCGCGGATGTCGATGCGATGGGCACGCTACGGCTGCTCGAGGCGATCCGCTTTCTTGGGCTGGAGAAGAAGACGCGCTTCTATCAGGCCAGCACATCCGAGCTTTACGGCCTCGTGCAAGAGACGCCGCAGCGCGAGACGACACCGTTCCACCCGCGCAGCCCCTATGCCGTCGCGAAGATGTACGCCTACTGGATCACGGTGAACTACCGCGAGGCCTACGGGCTTTATGCCTGCAACGGCATCCTCTTCAACCACGAGAGCCCGCGCCGGGGCGAGACCTTCGTGACGCGCAAGATCACGCGCGGCATGGCAAACATCGCGCAGGGGCTCGAGGATTGCCTTTATATGGGCAACATTGACGCGCTTCGGGATTGGGGCCATGCCAAGGACTACGTCCGAATGCAGTGGATGATGCTGCAACAGGAGGCACCCGACGATTTTGTCATCGCCACGGGCGTGCAACATTCCGTTCGCGACTTTATCCGATGGACAGCTGCAGAATTGGGCCTTCAGCTACGCTTCGAACGCTCGGGCGTTGACGAGGTCGCCGTGGTTGAGGCGGTGACCTCTGATATTGCGCCCGAGGTCAAGCTCGACCAAGTCGTCATGCGGATCGACCCGCGCTACTTCCGCCCAGCAGAGGTAGAAACGTTGCTAGGCGATCCTACCAAAGCACGTGAGACGCTCGGCTGGGTACCTGAAGTCACCGCGCAGGAAATGTGCGCCGAAATGGTCGCCGCCGACCTTAAAACTGCTCGCCGGCACCGGCTGTTACGAGAGCACGGGCTGGAATTGCCCGTCGCGCTGGAGGGATAACCTATGCGCATTTATGTTGCCGGGCACCGCGGAATGGTCGGAAGCGCCATTCTCCGCCGTCTCACGGAGCAGGGCGTCGAGACCATCACTCGCACCCATGCTGAACTTGATCTAGCCGATCAGGCCGCCGTTGCAAGTTTCATGCAAGGGGAGCGCCCGGATGCTGTGATCCTCGCCGCAGCTAAAGTCGGAGGCATCCACGCCAACAACACTTATCCAGCAGAATTCATCTACGAAAACCTGATGATCCAGACCAACGTGATTCATCAGGCATTCCGCGCAGGGGTGGAACGTCTCCTATTCTTAGGCTCGTCCTGCATCTACCCACGGGAGGCTATACAGCCGATGGCAGAGAGCGAACTCTTAACAGGTCTGTTGGAACCGACGAACGAACCCTATGCGATAGCCAAGATTGCCGGCATCAAGCTTTGCGAGAGCTACAACCGACAGTACGGCACGGACTATCGGTCAATTATGCCAACGAACCTCTATGGGCCGGGCGACAACTTTCATCCTGAGAATAGCCACGTCATCCCCGCCATGATGCGGCGTTTCCATGAGGCGGTGCATGACGAAAAGGGAGAAGTCGTAGTTTGGGGAAGCGGCAAACCACGGCGCGAGTTCCTCCATGTCGACGACATGGCGGATGCGAGCCTGTTCGTGATGAACCTGGACCGCGCGGCCTACACAGCAAACACTCAGCCGATGCTAAGCCATATAAATGTCGGTTCAGGCATCGATGTGTCTATCGCCGAACTTGCTGAGCAAATGGCAAACGTAACTGGGTTTAATGGGCGCATCGTCTATGATCGTTCCAAGCCTGATGGAGCGCCTCGTAAACTGATGGATGTTGCCCAGCTATCTAGGCTGGGTTGGATCGCTAACCTCACATTGCCCGAGGGATTGAAAAAGACCTACCGTTGGTACCAAACCAATCGTTCAACCACTCTTAGTTAACTGTCGAAGGAACTAACGATATCTTCCTGAACGTGCGGAAGTTCAGCACCGCTCGTTTAGGTGCTAACGGTCGCCATCCGGTGAAGCATAAAGAAAGGCAACAAAGCGGTATGCGTCCTGAAGCGATAATCGATCCACTATTCTCGATAGTTACAGTTGTTCTCAACAATAAAGAAGGCCTGATCCGCACTGCGCAAAGCATCGAGAGACAGAACAGCTCCTTGTACGAGTGGGTAGTTATCGACGGTGGATCGACCGATGGAACTCTCGAAGTATTGGAAGCATATTCCAAAATCACAAGCGTTAAAGTTTCCGAGCCAGACAAAGGCATTTATGACGCTATGAACAAAGGTTTAAACTTATGTACTGGTAGCTTCGTAGTGTTTTTAAATGCTGACGACCAACTTGTTTCAGACGCGCTCCAATCAATCTTTGAAATGGTTCCAGACATTTCAGATCTCGACGTTGCGATGCTATTTTGCGAAGTAAATCTTCTCTTACCAGATGGGAAAGTACGTCACCGCTCTGTCCTCGATCCCGAAAGACACCTGTGGCATCGCATGCCCACGTCTCATCAAGCGATTTTTTTTGAGCGACAGACCCATTTGAGATTTCAATATTCGGCAAGATTTCCAGTCAGTGCGGACTATGCCACGGTAGCTGAAATTTACGCTGCTTCAGTAAAGGAAAGGGCTGCCCTCTCATTGCCCATTGTGGTTTCGGAAACGCCCATAGGTGGTAACTCTTTCTCAAGCTCAAACTGGCGGAAGTTACTGACTGACCATTGGCGGATACAGACAGAAATCTTGCAGGTGGGCCTCTCTTGGAGGCTTCTAAGCATAGCGCGAAAGCTAGCAATAACTGGTTATTTGCGAGCATTATCCTATGTTCGCTAATGGCTACAAATCACAACAAAACAAACTTGACGGGAATAAGAACACTGCCGGTCTTCTAGCAACATGGACGGCGGCAACAGGTTGTATTTTCTCCAATTTTACCATAGGTGAAATTGCGGGCTTTGATGTTAATGCGGCATTTATAGCTCTGCTTGGCATACTTATTATTTCGCTATGGAGAGGTTTGGCTGTATCCAGAGCATCGATCTATCTCTTTACGTTAATTTTTGTCTTTGCTTGTATAAAGAGCATCGGGACAAACAACACACCTGAAACAACTAAGTCACTTCTACAAATTCTTCTAATGAGCGTTGTGCTAATAGTAAGTGCTCCCTGGAAGAGACGTCTATTCGTTCACGAGCGCTTTGCGCAAATATTTATTGCTGGCATGACAGCGCATGCACTCCTTCTGATTGTTCAGTTCATAGCGATGAATCACTTTGGAACCTTCGCATGGCAGAATCCATTTGGCGAGTTCTCACCAGTCGGACCACAAGGAGAACTCTTCTCCCAAATCGGTGCGTACATGCCAGATCCAAGCGCAACGATTAAGCGACCGAACGGCTTTTATTCAGAACCATCAGTTGCAGCGATGTACAGTTTGTTTGCGCTTGCAATCTGCCTTTCCAGTCAAAAAACTGCTCCACTTTGGAAAGTCAGTGCAGTCGTTATACTATCGCTGAGCATAATCTGTACCTTCTCACTCTCGGGCTGGCTGTCACTTTCTTTTGTAACACTTACAGTCACCATGGTTTCGATCAGACGCCATAAAGTACTTTTTGTAATCGGGCTTGCAGCGCTCATTGTTATCATAGGTTTTCTTCTACTCCAAGCTAGCACCACCTATCTTTTCTCACGACTGCAAAACTTTGGTGCAAATGATCCTGCAATCTATATTCGCCTCTACGGCCCCATCCAGTTAGTGGCTGATGTGGTCTCAGAAAGCATTATTGGCCTTCCCGTTAACGATCCTACCGAGCTAATTGGTCGATATTACCTAGTTGACTGGCAAGGCCGAAATTTTACTACCATAGATAATTTTTATATTTGGATCTTGGTGTATTTTGGAATCCCAGGTGCAGCCCTTATCTTAGCATCCATTGTGAAGGTTGGACGTCTTCTTAGAAAAGAAGGCCTACCCGTAATACCTTTGGTCGTCGTAATGCTTTTTGCGTTTGCTACTGGGGGCGGATACAGTTCCGCGTTCGTTCTGCCGCTTGTCATTGCACTTGGATGGTGCGCGCCGTTTCAGTTGAATGAAAAGAAGAGTATCAATCGAACCTAAATGGGGGATCCGACCTTGCCGAGAAACGCAATTGTAATTGGTGGGACAAAGGGACTTGGACTAGCGATCGCTGAGAAGTTAGCTGTTGACGGAAACTATAAAAGAGTTGTGGCCTGCGGAAGATCGAAGATTGATCCGTCTTTTTCCAAAAGAGCCTCGCTGCACGAAGTGGAATTAAGGCACGTCGATGTTACTGATCGAACATGGATTCATGACTTTGATGTCTCAGGATTCGACACAGTCATATATTGTGCTGGATTTGGGAAGCTCAAGCCCTTTAGCGAAGTACCGGAAGACGAGCTTTACAATCTTGCTCAAGTGAATGCTCTCAGCCTTACGCAACTCATTAGAAAGTGTAGTTTGCACTTAGCTGGGCCCAATGATTTTAAATTCGTCGCCATAACAAGCATCTCGTCATTAGTAGTTTCACCGCTATTTGCAGCTTATGCTGCGGCAAAAGCATTTGCTCACAGCTACATAGAAAGCGTCAATGTCGAATTAGAAATGAGCGGGAGTAAAAATTTAATCTTAGAGGTTATCCCTGGCTACATTGAAGCCACCTCGTTCTATGGGGGGCCAACGAAGATTGAGGCGCTTGGAGACTATGCCATTCAGATTATTTCCGCGATGAAGCGTGGGGATCGTCGTATCATTTTGGATTACGAAAAAACCTACCGGGGTGTTTTAGATCGTTATGCTAAAGACCCGAAATCGTTTGGGCAGGAAAGCTACAACTACAAGATGGAGCGCATGAAATCATGACCGTTATAGGGTATCTGAGCGGAACATTTGACCTTTTTCATGTTGGTCATCTCAATATAATTAAGCAGGCACGGACAAATTGCGATCATTTGGTTGTCGGTGTCCATGAAAGCGGAGCGTGGAAAGGTAAGCCAACCTTCATTCCCTTTGATGAGCGGATTGAGATTGTACGATCAGTGAAATTTGTAGATCGTGCTGTAAAGTCAACTCCCCACGACACTGAAATATGGCACGAAATCAGGTATAACAAACTGTTTGTCGGAAGCGACTACTTCGGCTCTGAGCGCTTCAAGAGGTATGAAGAGTTTTTTATGGATAAGGGTGTTAGCGTTGTATATTTTCCTTACACACAAACAACGAGCAGTTCTCAGATCCGTGCATTGGTCAATGGGACGATCGAGCACGGATTTGACTGATCAAGTGGCCAGTGAGAAAAATGTACAGCAGATGCAGATAAAAATGCTTAAATTATAGCCTTGGTTATAATCGCAGAAGACAGCAGTGGGCGGAACAACCGTTCGCAAGGGAAGATAGTGCATTGACAATCGGCTTATGATGTTGCTTTTTTCATCAACCTGCCAGACAAGCGTCTTGGAACAGAAGTAAAGCTAGATGCGTTGTTTATCTTTATTTGCAATCCGCTCCAGGCTGAGAGAAAAAATGAGTACACAATTTGTCGAAACTGATAACGGTAGGTACTCCTTCGAAAAGGTGGCTCTCTACCATGGGCGAGGGAAAATTGACCGTGAGATTTCGTTCGAGAATTTGTGCCTGGCTAAGCGCGTCCTCGACCGGCATGAATTAAAGTTCGGACTGATCTTTGGAACGCTTTTGGGAGTTGTTCGCGAGGGAAACTTCATTGAGTGGGACGAAGACGTTGATATATATATGATGTATGAGGATCGAAAAAGACTATTTAATGCACTGTGGGATTTGCGCAGCGCTGGTCTAGAACTCGTGCGCTATGAGAATGGACTCTGCTCACTGATGCGCCGCAATGACTACATAGACATTTACTTATTTAAGCGCGTTGGATTTTTTCGAAAATGTGGCCCGGATTCTATCAAAGAAAAATATCTAAAATTCAAGCACACGGTTAATTTCAACGGCGTAAGTTTTTTTGTGCCTGACGACGCGGAGACTTTGCTTTGCGAACTGTATGGACTCGATTGGCGGACTCCGAAGCGAAACTCACCAGCTAAAGCGCACGGCCCTATCCGTTCAGCCGTGCACTTTTTGAAGCGAAATTTTCCGATTTTAGCAATCCCTCTAATATACATAAAGAAGATCTTGAAATTGTGAGTAATTGCTATGCCCCCTGCGACAGACTTGCTAATGCGGAATTTGTATTTGAGAAATCCATCCAGCGGCTTGGAAATATTCTCCCCCGTGAACCCTCAATTCGATTAGGGTGGGTGGTTTGACATTGCGTGGACGTCACCTTAGTGTGTTTTCTCTTAATCTGGTTGCGCGGTCACTTGGGTTTGCGCGTGATGGCCTTGCGGCTTTGACATTAGGGACACCACAGTTACTCGATACATTTTTTGGATTAGTGCGCTTATTTACAAGTCATTGGTCGTCACTGGCAGACTTTGCATGCTTAAATTGGGTTTTTGCAAATCGTAACGGCGAGAGAGAGATTGCACGCATTGGCGACGTCGCGATCATTATTTCTTTATTTGGGATCATTGCCTCCATTGCTGCAGGTCCACTCGTATCTTTCGTCGTGGGGCCTGATGGCAATAGAATACTCCCTGGTTTTCTATATGTATTTTGGAGCTTAACTGTTGTTTTCGCAGGGTTCATGGTTGCCTATTCTTCGATCTTCCTGAGAGAGGCGAATTCGCTTGCAGTGGTGATTGTGAACGTAGTTTTTTGCTTCTATTTGCTACTTATTTTTCTAATAAGTGTAGATGACTATCATAAGCTATTTATTCCTTTAATGTTTTTGCCTCCAGTCACCGTTGCAGCAGGTTCACTGCTTTTAATTGGCCTTTACGGCCGTCGCTTGTGTTTGGATTGGGAACCGTCAGCGCGCAGGATTCGCAGTTTTTTTGCGATTCTCATGCAGGCTTTGGCGCAGCAGGTGGCTCCCCTCCTTGCGCACGCGGCGGCACTGTCAATTCCAGGCTTAGCCGCCTTGATTTACCTGTTTGAGCGCTTTGTTTTGTTCGTACCTCTGTTACTGCTTTCCATTACGTTGTCACATTTTTTATATGATTTCTCGGAAGCAAAGAAAAGTGGCGATTTGTCAATAGCCCAGGGCGTGGTCCGGAGGCAGCTACGCTTTAACTTGATTTTCGGAACCAGTGGTGGGCTTGTGTCGCTATTTTTGATATGGATCGGGATATTTTTCTTGCCAGATAGCTTCATTTCCTCTGATAGCGGACTAACTCGATTTTATTGTTATTTTGTTTCTGGCTTGATGGCCTTTACGGCAGTCCTTTGGTCAATTGAGATGATCGCACTAAGAGCTTTATCGATACTTGATAGACAATTTATAACAGTTTTCGGGTCCGTGTTTGTTGCGCTGGTATTTTTGATGGTAAGCTGGGTTTTTGACTTCTACGCAATTTCAGCACTTATTTCAGTTCCAATTCTATGGTGCGGACCGTTAGTGATGCGAACATTTCTGTTTTCAGGGCTACTACTTTTTAACTTCAGGATTGAGCGCTCGATTTAACGTAGAAGATTATTGAATTCTCCGAAGGGCTCTGTTGCACAAATCCTGTCAGGGATTCATCTCGTGAATCCAGCGTGATAGCTGGAGGCCATGAGCAGACCGAACACACCGACCTACAAGACGCTGAACTGGCCCGCGTATAACAAGGCGCTCAAGCGTCGCGGATCGTTGGCGATCTGGTTCGATCCTGAGATGGTTTGGGCGGCGAAGCCCACCGGCAAGCGCGGGCGACAGCCCGTCTACAGCGACGCCGCCGTCCAGACCTGCCTGACGATAAAGGTGCTGTTCGGCTTGGCGCTGCGGCAAACGACCGGGTTCATGGAGAGCCTGCTTTGCCTTATCGGTCTGGACTGGGATGTGCCCGACTTCAGCACCCTGAGCCGTCGCCAGACGACCCTTGCCGTCAACATTCCGCATCGGGGGTCGCAGGGTCCGCTGCATCTTTTGATCGACAGCACCGGGATCAAGGTGGAGGGTGAAGGCGAGTGGAACGCGCGCAAGCATGGCGGTCCCAAGCGCCGCGTCTGGCGCAAGATTCACATCGGGATCGATGAGCAAACGTTGGAGATCAGGGCGGTTGAGGTCACCAGCAGCGACACAGGCGACGCGCCCATGTTGCCGGAGTTGCTCTGCCAGATCCCTCCCGATCAGCAGATCGCAAGCGTCACAGCCGACGGGGCCTACGACACGCGCAAGTGCCACGACGCCATCGCCGAACGCGGGGCCCATGCCGTGATCACGCCCCGCAAGAACGCCAAGCCGTGGAAGGCGATCACGGCAGGCGCGGTCGCGCGCAACGAAGCACTGCGGGCATCGAAATACCTGGGCCGTGCGCTCTGGCGACGATGGAGCGGATATCACCGCCGAAGCCGCGCAGAAACGAAAATGCACTGCGTCAAACTCCTGGGTCAACGCCTCATGGCGCGGGACTTCGACCGCCAGGTCGCGGAGTTCCAGATTCGTGTTGCCGTGCTGAACGACTACACCGCGCTCGGCATCCCCGTCACGAAAGTCGCAGGATAGCTCTGTCCGGGGACAGGGAAAGTCCGGACGCCAGCCAATTTGTGCAACAGAGCCTCTCCGAAGAACCGTAAGCGCTGTGCCGACCCCACCTTCCTGCTGAATCCGTAAGCTGCGATGCGCCCTCGTGTGGAGATTTGCACGGGAGGTGTCAGTGGGAGTCCATCGGGAGCGCAGTATGGAGGCCGTCGGCTTTGTGGAGCTGCTGGCAGCACCGGCAGCCAAGCGGCGGTGGTCTGACGAGGCGAAGGGCCGGATGGTGGCGGAGACGCTGGTGCCTGGTGTCACGGTGAATGAGGTGGCGGGTCGGCATGGGGTGAAGGCCAACCACCTGTCTTCGTGGCGGACGCTTGCGCGGCAGGGCAAGCTGGTCGTGCCAGAGGTAACGGGAGCCGAGTTCGCCGCGCCGGTGGCGACGGCGCAGGCAGTGGACACGCCTGTTTCAACTGCGTCGATTGATCTGTTGATCGGCCCTGTGACGATACGGCTGGATGTTGCCACACCTGCGGCACGGCTCGCGGAACTGATCATGGCATTGCGGGCTTTCCCGTGATCTTCCCGTCGAACCGGGTGCGGATCATGGTGGCGACGAAGCCCATCGACTTCCGCAAGGGCCACGACAGCCTGGCCGCGATGGTGAAGAATGAGCTGCGCAAGGACCCGTTCACCGGGACAGTCTTCGTGTTCCGCGCGAAGAAGGCGGACCGGTTGAAGCTCTTGTATTGGGACGGCACCGGTCTGGTGATGGCCTACAAGCGGCTGGAAGAACACAGCTTCACCTGGCCCGCCGTTAAGGACGGGGTCATGATGCTGAACCATGCGCAGTTCGAGGCGCTGTTTGCGGGGCTCGATTGGCGGCGCGTTCGGGCCGTCGCGGCGAAGGCTCCCAAAGCCGTGGAATGACCGGTTCTGCCCTGCGGCAGGATGACTCATCGTGCTCTTTCCGGAGGCATAGCCCATGGTGGTTTGGTAAACATCAGCCATGCCAGAGACCGCTGATCTGCTTGAAGAAATTGCTGCGCTGAAGGCGATGCTGATTGCCGCGGACGCACGTGACAAGCGCAAGGACGAGCGCATCGCACGGCTAGAAAAGCTGGTCGCGGCCTTCAAGCAGGCGGTCTTCGGCCGTAAATCGGAAAAGGGCGATCCGGACCAGTTCGAACTGGCGCTGGAAGATCTGGAAACGGCCATGGCCGTGATCCATGCCGAAGAGGATGCCGCGGATCGGGCCGCCAAGCGCCCCGCCAAACCGCGTGCCGCCAATCGTGGATTGCTGCCAAAGCACCTGCCGCGCATCGAGGAGATCATCGAGCCGGACAGCCTGACCTGCGCTTGCGGTGGCTGCCTGCATTGCATCGGCGAGGATGTGTCGGAACGGCTCGACATCGTGCCCGCCCAGTTCCGTGTCATCGTCACCCGCCGACCCAAATATGCCTGCCGGTCCTGCACCGATGGCGTGGTTCAGGCGGCTGCCCCCGCGCGGCTGATCCCGGGCGGCATGCCGACCGAAGCCACGGTCGCCCATGTGCTGGTCAGCAAGTATGCCGACCACCTGCCGCTTTACCGGCAGGCCCAGATCTACAGCCGCCAAGGCGTCGATCTCGACCGCTCCACCCTTGCCGATTGGGTGGGTCGCGCCGCCTTCGAACTCCGCCCCGTCCATGACGCGCTGATGGCGGACCTGAAGCGGTCAACCAAGCTCTTCATGGACGAGACCCGCGCCCCGGTTCTCGATCCGGGGGCCAGAAAGACCAAGACCGGATACTTCTGGGCCTTGGCCCGCGATGACAGGCCGTGGGGCGGCACGTCACCACCGGGCGTGGTCTTCACCTTTGCCCCAGGTCGGGGCGGGCAACATGCTGAGCGGATATTGAAGGGTTTTGGGGGTATTCTCCAAGTCGACGGCTATGCCGGATACAACCGCTTGATCGCAGCGGACCGGATCGGTCCGGGCATTCAGCTCGCATATTGCTGGGCGCACGCACGCCGCAAGTTGATCGAGATCACCCGCAGCGGACCCGCGCCGATTGCCGAGGACGGCGTGGCTCTCATCCGCGAGCTTTATGCCATAGAGGCCGAGATCCGCGGCACTGCCCCCGCGACCCGGCTGGCCATCCGGCAGGACCGCTCCGCCCCGATCCTCGCCCGCCTCGACGACTGGCTGGCCTACCACCGCGCCCGCGCCTCCGCAAAGTCGCCCTTGGGCGAAGCACTTGCCTACATCGCCAAATACCGCGACGGCCTTGGCCGCTTCCTGACTGATGGCCGCGTCGAGATCGACAACAACACCGTCGAACGCACCATTCGCCCCATCGCCCTGAACCGAAAGAACGCCCTCTTTGCTGGCCACGACGCCGGGGCTGAGAACTGGGCCGTCATCGCCTCGCTCATCGAAACCTGCAAGATGAACGCGATCGACCCACACGTCTGGCTCGCAAACACGCTTACCGCCATCGTCAAAGGCCACAAACAAAGCCAGATCGGCGACCTGCTCCCATGGAATTACGCCGTCATGGTGTGATCGGCACAGCGCTTACGAAGAACCAGACATCGGCTGAGTTACGATCTAGGCTTAGGACTTGGGTAACTGAGCTGCTGCCGGTTTCGTGTACACCCGGGTTAAGCTAGCATAGCGCGGGCCTCGAACTCCATGGGGCTCAGGTAGCCCAGTTTCGATTGCTGTCTGCGCGGGTTGTAGAACCGTTCGATGTAGTCGAAGACGTCGGCGCGTGCCTCGTCTCGGGTGCAGTAGACCTTCCGTGCGGTCCGTTCGGTCGTAAGCAGTCGCTGTGGACCACGGACTGCTTTTCTTGACGGCGTGAAGTTCCACGGCAGCAGATCGTCGAGGCGGCTTTGCGGATGGCCGTTGGCGAAGGCGGTCAGGGTGGCCTTGAGATAGGCGATGGGCTCGATCCATTGATCTTGCAGGTTTCGATCAGCGAGGCGATGCGGCCCCAGGCGACGACACCTTCATCGTGACCGGCGAAGAAGGCGTTTTTGCGATTAAGGGCGATGGGGCGGATCAGGTTTTCCACCCTGTTGGAGTCGATCTCGACACGTCCGTCTGTCAGGAAGGTTTGCAACCCTTCCCAGTGGTTATGGATGTATGTGAGCTTTTCACCCAGCCGGGATTTCGGCGATATCTTGCGGCGTTGCGCCTACATCCAATCACCGAAGTCGGCCACCAGTGGCAAAGTGCGGGCCTGTCGGGCCGAGAGGCGCTGACCGGGCGCGATGCCGCGGATGTCGGCCTCGACGGCATAGAACTCGGCGATGCGACGCAGCCCTTCTGCCGCGATCTCGGAACCGTCGCGGTCGAAGACTTCCTTGAGTTTGCGCCGGGCATGCGCCCAGCAATGCGCCACCCGAACGGGCGCGCCACCCTTGCGGGAAGGCTTGGTCAGTCGGTTATAGCCAGTATAGCCATCCACCTGCAGGATGCCATCGAAGCCGGTGAGGAAGGTTTCGGCATTCTCGCCCGCGCGGCCGGGGGCGTAGAAGTAGACCACGCCGGGCGGATCCTCGCCGCCCCATGACCGGTCATCGCGCGCCAACGCCCAGAGGTATCCGGTCTTTGTCCTCCCGCGCCCCGGGTCCAGCACCGGGGCTGTCGTTTCGTCCATGAACAGCTTACCTGATCGCTTCAGGTGGTCAGCGAGCCGGTCTACCACCGGCTTCAAATGGAACGCGGCCTTGCCGACCCAGTCGGCCAGCACGGCGCGGTGCAGATCAAGACCCGCCCGCGACAGGATCTGGCTCTGGTGATACAAAGGCAGATGGTCCGCATACTTGCTGACCAGCACATGGTTGAGCGTCGCATCGGTCGGCAGGCCGCCATGATCAGGTGAGAGAGCGCTGGCGCTTGGGTCACCCCGTCGGTGCAGATCCGGCAGGAATACTTCGGACGGACGGTCACGACCACGCGCAACTGGGCGGGAACGATGTCCAGCCGCTCGCTGCGGTCTTCGCCGATCTTGCGCATGACACCACAACCTCAAGGACAAATCAGGCTGGCAGGTTCGATGATCTCTTCGATCCGCGGCAGCGCGGCCGGCAGATTGCCGACCGCCAGCTAGCCAGAAAAGATTGCTCATCGCCACCCCGTAATTTCGGGACCTTGAATCACTCAACCACGGAAGCTTCAAGCAGATCAATGGGTCCTGACCCTTCTGTATCTGCGTTCTGCTAAACTGGCCCCGTCACCGGCCCCGGCCAGGGCCGATGGCGGGGTGGTGCGCGACGTCTGACCCTTGTGGCGAGACCACGATTTCTAGCCTGTCGAGCGGTCCTGAAACGTGCGGCCGCCTGCCAGGAAAGTCAGCGTTTCACCTTTTCACTTCATCCCTCCCAGACGTTGTGCTCAGAATGCTCCAGATACCTTGCTAGGACGTTTACCGACTTCCACCCCCCTGCTCGCATGATCGCAATCGCGTCATGCCCCATCACCAGCAGGTCCTGCGCTGCACCTACCCGCATCGAATGACCACTGAAGGCATCAACAGTGGCCGGCTCATGTCCAGCATCTCGTGCAGCTTCCTTGATCAGTCGTTTGACGAAGGTCGCTTCCAGCGAACGATCGATCGCCTTGCCTTGATAAATGGCGCAGAAGAGCGGACCGATATCGGGACCACGCCATTCCAACCAGCGGGCGACTTCGTCGGCGGTCCGGCGTGAGGTGAAAGAAATGCGACCCATCCCAAAGGGGTCAGCCTTACTCCTGCGGATCGTAACTCGCAGGGTGCTATCGGCGCGAAATTGCACATCTGCCGTTTGCAACGCTACGAGTTCGGAACGACGGGTTAGCAGATCGTAGCCGAGCGACAACATGGCACGGTTTCGCCAGCCCCAAGGCGTGTCTGGCTGCACCGCTAGAAACTGTGCGAGGTATTCCGATGTCAAACCTTTGGCTTGTTTCGGTCGGCACAGCGTTCTGCGCTTGATCCGCCGGATCGTGATGTTTACCGCCTCGTCCAAGGTCGGATCTGGAAGGCGCAGAAGACGATGGACTTTTCGGATGGCATAGAGTCTGCGTCGCACAGTAGCGGGCGAGGAGGAAAGGCCATTGCCTTCCAGATAGTTGCAAAGATCATCGGTCGAGATCGGAAAAGCGGAAACCCCTGTCCCATTGCACCACGTTTCAAAATGCTGGACGTCGGCAAAGTAGGCGCGCAATGTGGATGGTGCAAACGCCCCTTCGAGCCTTTCGAAATGCGTGCGCCAACTCGAGGTGATATCATGTTTCATACGCACTAAATTGATCTAATTGGTATCATAATGCAAGATGTCATCGCAGCTCTTCAGCTTCGCGCTGCTCGAGCAGTACTCGGATATTCTGTAGCCCACGTTGCGGAAATGACGTCCATAGGTACCGCCACTCTCAAACGTTACGAAGCAACCGAGGGCGTTCCGAAGGCAAGAAAAGGCCACCTCCTTACACTCAAAAGCTTCTATGAGCGGTCAGGCATCGAGTTCATAGGCTCCCCTGAGGATGGACCTGGCATTAGAGTTCGCGCTCCGGACTAGGCCACGACTTTCAGTTTCTTCTTTCCTGCAAGTGGTCGGAGTTCACCAAAGAAAGTTTCAGGGAGTGCTAGCATCGCTTTCAGGAGGCTAGCCAAAACGCGCAAAGCCGTTCAGAGCTTCACCGCAGGCGCTTGTGTTTTACAAGCGACCGCCTTTGAGCTATATATTGTGCTGTTTGGCGACTTGGTATCAGGATTTTGATATGTCCGGCAATCTATCTTACCCAACTCCTGCCGCCTTTGGGCTTGCGTCCTTTCGTGATCTCCTGCCGAAGCGTGCCGCTCTCCCTGGTGAGCCGGCCGCGTTGTTCGCTCCATTTCGGGAACAACTTCTTGCGTCGCTCGAGCCCGCCTCGCCCTACGAATGCGTGCTTGCAGACGGTATTGTCGAGCTGGAGTGGGAGCTTCAACAGCACCGCAGGATGCGCGACGAGGCCATCAGGAAATCATTGGTCGGCCTTATTCGAGATGCATGGAGAAAGGTGCTGGGCCAACGTCACGAAGCTGTCCTGGACGCGGAATGGGAGGAATGGATCGAGGCCGGCAAGAAAGAAGCAGATTTTGTGCAAAGGCCGATCGATCGGGAACAAGCCGATTTCGAGGCCTTGCAAATGTCGCAGCGCGCAGTTGCAGATGATGTCGAAGTTGCCGCTGCGGCACACGCTGAATGCACTGCGGCGGGGATTTCTTTGATCAGCCTGCTTTCTGACGCGCACACGGGCCACAAGCCTGAATATCGGTTCCACGAGGATAAACTCGTCGACCTTGAGAACCGTCGCAGGCGGTTGATGACCGATTACCGCGGCCTTCAGGACAATCGCGCCATGAGCGCACGCGTGGTGTCGAAGTGACGACGCTGAGGCAGATCGAAGCCAATCGCCGGAACGCTCGAAAGAGCACCGGACCTCGAACGGGCGACGGTGTGATTAACTCTTCCCGCAACGCGCTGCGCCACGGCCTTACGAAGCCACCAAATGCGACCGATGTCGCGATGTGGCTGTCCGTCATTCTTGGTGAATCCGAGTTACCAAGTCCCTCCGAGATCGACAACGATCCGCGCCTTCGACTTGCACTTCGATTGGCCGTCGCTGAAGCGCGCATGGCCCAACGGCGCGAAGTCCTGAACATGCAGGAAGCAGATGCCCAAGCTGCGCGCCTTGCCGATGCAGCGGATACTCGCGAAGTCTGGGGAAGGGTGGCAGATCCATCTGCATCACTCTCCGAAGTGGCGGCCGCGCTCGATGCCTTCTTAGGGGCGGCACAAGATAATGGCCTGTCGAAGCGCTATGTTAAGGAAGCCGAGGGATCCCTGCGCCTTGCCCGAAAGGCATGGATTTTCGCAGAGCGGGAGCGATTGGTAGGCTCGGCGATAAGGCAGACAGAACGGCAGAGAAGCAGTACGAAGGAACTCAGGACGAATAGGGAAGCCTAGGAAGGCAGCAAAAGACCATTTTTACGAAACGAACCCATTTGCAACCATAAGTTGCACTCAGTACCGCAAACCCCCGATAACGCCGCTCGCTACGCCAAACCCTTGGCCTGCTCCGTGAGGCGCAGCGTTCTCCGCTTGATTCATTTTCATGCGCCTATGGTGATGTTGACCGCTTCGTCCGATGTCGGATCCGGCAAGCGCAACAGACGATGAACGCTGCGGATGGCACGAACGGTGACGGGCTGGTGACGCCCCCGCATACAAAGTTTAAGATATGAGCGCATGCACAGCGAAAGCGGACTGATGGACCAAGCCGGCACGGACACCCGTATTCTTCAATTGTCCCGAAACCCCTACTCGTTGGGGATAGCGGCGAAGTACCTTTCCGAGATCGATCTTTTCACCCGTTTCGAATTCGGCCCCACGCTTTCATCGCTGATGCACCAGATCAATGACGGCACGCATCTTATCGTCGAAAGAAACGACCGTATCTGCGGCTATGTCGGCTGGGTGCGAACCACGAAAGACGTGGCCGAGGACTGGTTGCGCAATCAGGGCCCGCTCCGCAAGGTGGCAGACGGGGATGCCATCGTGGTGACGATTTTTCATGCACAGGACAGTGGCGACATCCTGCGAATGATCAAGGCCGCAAAGAAGATGGCCCCGGGTCTGCCGGTCTATTGGAAGCGGTTTTACGAAAACGAGCGCGCGCCGTCGCCGCGGGCCGTCAAGATCAGGCGATCTGCTCCAGACACCCCGTGACAAAGGCGCAGATGGCTTCGAGGTGTTCGGGTCTCGAAAGCGACGGGGGATGCGCTTCGAAGTCGCAATACAGCCGCTTCATGGCAGGCACGGCATCGCGGGCAATGACTTCCTTGGCCGATGTCACCAGATGGCTGTATTGGCCAAGCACCGACAGGATCGGAAAGGGTGCCTGCTGCAAGCTGGCTGCCAGGTTGAACGGGCTGCGGCGTCCGATAGTCGACATAAGCGCCGGATCGAAGCGCATGCGAAATCCGCCATCGATGGGCATCAGGGCGGCTGTCAGCAACTCGTCGAGGTCGTCTTTTGCGACATGCTGCAAATTGCGGGTGGCGGCATAATAGATCCGTGCGCTTTGCGCCGTGCTGAACTGGCGCAAGGCCTCGTCACGGATGAAATCTTCGTGGGGATGGTCCGTGTCCTCGCTTGAGACCATCGGGGTGTCCACCAGAATGAGGCCGAAGATACCTTGTCGGGCGTTCAGCGCGATGTTTGCGGCGATGACACCGCCCCATGAGGTGCCCGCAAGAATGACCGGCCCCCGTGCGAGTTTGATTGCCTCGTTCAAAGCTGTTTGGCTCAGACGCAGGCTGTAGCGGCTGGGGTCGCCCAGAAAGGTGCTGGCACCACGGCCGGGCATGTCGATGGCAATGGTTTCGATCTGGGCCTTTCGCAGCATCCGGCCGAGGAAGGCGAAATCCTGCCCCGTGCCCGCAAATCCGTGCAGGCAGAAGAGCGTTCCCCTTGGCTTCGCGACCGACCATATCCTGACGGCCACATCCAGCACGATTTCGCCGTTCAGTATTTTCAGCCGCTCTATCCGGTCGGGGCGTAGCGAGGACATCAGACGATCCCTTTTCTGGCAAGTGCAGCGACACCCGGTTCGCAGGCGGCCCCGAGGTAGGCCAATTCATCGGGCGGCAGGCTTTCCGGCTTGCACTGTGGCGGGCTGACCAATGGGGCGGCGGCGGCGAGCCAGTGCGGATCGGGCGCTGCACCGATGTGTTCCGCAACGGCGCGAAGCGTGGCGTGAGGACCGGCGCAAAGGCTTTCGTAAGACAGGTGGTGGAAACGGGCGGGCAGGGCCGCGAGACCGCGTTCGGTGTGATGCGCCCAGATCGCGCCGAAAAGATCGAGTGGCAGGTCCAGCGCTTCGAAACCGGCTTTTGTAAAATGCTCGGGCAATTGGCGGGCAAGATCGGGGGGCAAGGCCGAAACGCCGCCGCGCTGTGGCGAAGTATAGGGGTCATAGCCCAGTTCGGCGGTCAGAACCGAACGCAGGGCGATGTGCCGGAAATAGGCGTGCCGGCTCATCGACAGGGCTGTTTCGGTGCCGCTGCGTGTGAGCAGGATAAAGGACGCTTGCGGCAGAAGCGCCCTGATCTGCGCGGTGAAAAGAAGGCTGCCACCGCTGCGCTCGACGACGATGGACCCGCCGAACATCTCGGCCAAGGTCTGGAAGGTGCAGGTCAGATGGTCGCGCACGCAGGTTCCGTTCGTGGCCAGAACGCGGCGCAACAGCACATCGAAGGCGCCGTCGGGATCATCGGTCAGATGCGAGAGTGCGCAATTCACCGGAAAGGGCAAGCCGCTGTCCCTCCGGTGACGCGCGCCCTGACGTTGGAAGGGGTAGCGGAATTCGGACACCGTGATACCGGCCTTCAGTAGCGCGCTGGTGGTCGGCATATGTGTCTGCAAAGCCGCGCAGAATTGCTGCGCCGTCAGGGGCTGTTCGGCATGGCGAACGCCCGACAGCACGAGCGGCACGAGAAATTCCGACAGGCTCAGAACCTGCGGATGTCGTTCAAGCATTTCGCTCAGCAGCGTAGAACCGCAGCGGCCGGAACAGGCGACAACGAAAACCGGCATCTGAGTCATCGGGGCAAGGCTTCCAGCCGCACGCTTGTCAGGCTTTGCGGACGCAGGGCAAGCGCGTAGTCATAGCTGATGTCGGGCGATGTCGAGACGATGCGCCACCGGCGCAAGATTTCGGGCAGGGCGACCAGCATCTCAAGCTCGGCAAGGCGTTTGCCGCCGCAAACGCGCGGGCCGGAAAGGAACGGGCGGAAGGCAATTGGTGTTGGCTGGCCATCGGCGAATTCGTCGCGCGCGGCATGAAATTCGTTTGGATTGACCCAGTAACCCGCGTGACGGTGCAGACCGAGGACAGAAACGATGACCTGTTCACCCTTGGCAAAGCTGCGTCCGTGACCGCAGTAATCGTCTGATAGTTCGCGCACCACAAAGGGGATTGGCGGGAAGCAGCGCATGGTCTCCCACAGGAAACCGCGTGTCAGGGTCCGGTTCTGCAAGGGCGCGTCAGCCTCGCGCCGCAGTGCGTCTTGCAGGTCGGAATTCTGGCCCAAAAGCTGCACGGCCCAAGACAGGGTGGCAACCGTGGTTTCGATCCCCGCGAACAGATTTTGCATCAGATCGGTGATGGCAGGCGACCATTCCGACAGGGATTTACCCGTGACGGCCTGCTGCACGAAATCGCGGGTATGGGGATCGGCCAGAATGAGTTCGTTGAAGCACTGGTCCAGCCATTCGGCCCGTTGCAACAGGACGTCGGATTGCTGCGCGCCATACCACGAGAAGAATTGCAGCATCTTGGCATGGGTGCGGATGTGGGGGAACAGCTGCGCCACCGCATCCGGATCAAGCACGATATTCAAAGCCTTGCAAAACACCGCAAGGGCTGCTCGCATCAATGCAGGCTCAAGGGCCGCGCCATCGTGCGGGGAAACCCCGCTTAGGGCGTCGCGATAGATCGCGTCGATCTTCGGAATTTCTGCGGGTTTGCTGGCCTTGTTGTAGGCCGGTTGCGTGCGGTCGCGAAATTCTGCCCAGCGGTCGCCGTTAAGATTGAACCTGCTTTGGCCAAGTGCCGCGACCAAGGCGAAATTCTTCTGGAACAGCGTCGGGGTCTTGAACACCTCGTCGGCAAGTTCGGGGTCTTCGATCACGTGCAACACGCCGATACGGTCTGGCCGGTCGACCGCGGGCTGAGCCACGCGCTGCAACAGGGTCAGCACCAGACGGTTCAAGCCCTGCTGCGCTTTGACCTCGACAGAGGGATCGGCAAAGGGGGGCGGGCTTCGGTCAGGGCTCGAAGGCATTCCAGAACCCTTCTGCAAATTGCGCCACCCGTGCGGGGTCAGTCAGGTGGGGATAATGGCTATCCCCCGACAGTCCAAGCGTCGCCCCGCTGCACGCAAAGCGCGCTGCACTGTCTTGCATCAGTCCCGCAGGAAGGTAGCGGTCGTCCTTGGCGTGGATCATCGCGACCGGACAGTCCAGACGGCAAGCGCCCTTTTGCGGCTCGTGCGGTCTGGCCTGCCGGATCTGGGCGTAAAGCGCACGAAGGGCGGCGAAGTCGGTGGCGCGAAGTGCCGCGCCAATGTCGCCGGTCACGGCGGTATCGCTGCCAGTGATCCCGGCAAGCAAACAATCGGCCAACACGGCGTCATCGCGGCTTTGCAGGATGCTGTCGATATATCCCGACTTTGACGCGCCCTCGTCCGACGCCATGAAACGCTGATAGGAAAACGGATGCGGGGCCGCGATGAACGTCAGGCTTTTCATATGTTCGCGAAAGTCTGTCCGCGCCAGCCAATACAGGGCCACCCCGCCAAGATCATGCCCGACGAAATGGGCAGGTCCGGTCAAGGCCGCCTTGGCTACCGAGGCGATGTAATTGAGGACTGACGCGAAACCGGTCTTGGCAACGCCGCTGCGCTGCAACCACGGCATCGGCAGGGAATAGACCTCGCGGTCGTCGGGCAGTTCGGTTGCGAAATGGTCCCAATGGGACGGAAGCCCCGGAAATCCGTGTAAACAGATAACCGGGGCTTTCGTTGACCTGGCCTGTGCCAAACCCTGCGCCTTAGAAGCCGACGTTCATACCCACGAAGAACGAGGTGCGGCCATCTTCGACCGACACGGGGGCAATCGACGCCGGGCCGGTGACTTGCACCTGATCCATGCGGGTCACGTCATGGCGGACGCCGGCGCGGAACGACGTGTTTTCGTTGGCGTCATATTGCAGGCCGATCTTGATGCCGGCGGTCATCATGTCGCCTTTGGCGGACTCGGCCAAGTCGAATTGGCGCGGGCTCTCGTCGACATAGGCCTCGAACCCTTTGGAGTGTTCGTATTGGCCGGCAAGCAGGTTGACCTCGACGCCGCCGATGACCGACAGCTTGCCATTGGCCGAAACCGGAGCCGATTGCACATCAAAGCTGACCCGCGGGCCGATGCCCTGAAAGTCGCTGTTGGTGTTGTTTCGGAAGAAGTCGCCACTTTCCAGATCTGCAACATCGAGACCCTTTTCAGCCGAGGCCTTCGCATAAGCCAGCCCAAGGCCAAGCCGTGCCTTTGCCGAACCCAGCGCAATGTCCCGACCGAAGCTAAAGGCGACATCGCTGCGGCTGACGTCGCTTGTCCATGACGCACTGGTCGAGCCACCTCCGCCTGACACGGTGTTGTCAGCGTAGCCGAGTTGCGAGACCGACAAGCTCCAATCCCAGTCTTGGTTGATCGACCGGCTCAGGCCGACGGAACCGACAAAGGCTACATCGTCCTGAAAAGCGTCAAAACCGCTCCCGAGCTTTGCTTCGCCATAGGCGTTTGCATGGTCTCCCGTGCCGACCGCGCCTTCGAATGACAAGACAAGCGGGCTGTCCGTGCTTTGGGCCAAGGCCATTCCAGGAAAAACAGCAGCGCCGATGGCACCTGCTGCCGCTGCGGTGGGGGCGAGAACTCTGTTGAACGACATCGCAGCAACTCCGCTATGAATCTTGTGTAAAAAATCAGTTGGCGAGAGCGCCTGCGCCACCAACGCGCGTTAACGAGTATTAACAAAGATCAACGGGGGCAAGAACGATCGGATTGGCTGCATCAACCTAACCCGCCGATGTTGCAAAACTGCTTTCGGAGACAAAGATGGCGATTGATGAAGCCAGGCTGTCCGATTTTCACAGTTCAGGGCGCTCGCCCTGCCACCACGGACGCAGCCTCGTAAACGGCACCTCGTGCCCTTCTGCCTGATCAGGCGGCCGACCAGATATGGTGCGATACCGCGACAGCTTTCGTGCCGGGGCAGGCGACAGCCGACAAGGCGAAGCGCCGCCTGTTTTGATAAATCAGGCAGGCGAACGTTGCACATCGTCCTTTCGCCCCACAGTATAATAAAAAACACCAAAAGGATGGGTAGAACATGCAGATTGATCGACGCACCTTCGGATTGGGCATCGCCTGTCTTGCGCTTGCGAACTGCTCCTCCTCGGGTTCCGGCGGGGCAGGCGGGGTAACCGCCTCCGGCTTGCCTGCCGACCTGCGGCCCGTTCCGAACCGCGCTTACGAGGCCTGGGTTGCCGCGTTCCGCGACCGCGCAGCGGGGCAGGGCATCGCGCCTGCAACGCTCGCTCTGGCGTTCCGCAGCGCGGGCTACGTGCCGGGCGTCATCACGCGCGACCGCAACCAGACCGAATTCACCCGCACGCTTGAAGACTACCTGTCGATCTCTGTCTCCGAAGAAAGGGTCGCGAAAGGGCGTGCCGCCTTTGCCCGCCATCGCGGAACGCTTGCCGCGTTGGAAGACCGCTACGGCGTCGATGCCGAAATCATCGCCGCGATCTGGGGGGTCGAAAGCTTCTATGGTGAACGCAGGGGCGACGTCCCCGTGATCTCGGCCACCTCGACGCTTGCCTTCGACGGGCGGCGCGGGGCGTTCTTTGAACAGCAACTGATAGCCGCGCTGAAGATAATCCAGAACGGAGACATTCTGCCCGCCCGGATGACCGGAAGCTGGGCCGGCGCGATGGGCCATACCCAGTTCATTCCCACCTCTTACCTGCAATTCGCCGTCGATTTCAGCGGTGACGGTCGACGCGATGTCTGGTCCGAAGACCCGACCGATGCGCTTGCCTCGACGGCCGCCTATCTGCAGCGAAGCGGCTGGATCCGGGGTGTTCGCTGGGGCCGCGAGGTGACCGGATCGGCATCCGGTCCGGCAATCCAGCCGCAACCCGGCGGTCCCCGCTTTGAAACAACCGGCAATTTCCGTGCGATCAAGCGCTACAACAACTCGGACGCCTATGCGATCGGCGTGGGCCATCTGGCAGACCGTATCGGCGGCGCAGGCCCGCTGCAAAGCGCATTTCCGCCCGATGTCCATGGCCTGACCAAGGCCGACCGGATCGCACTACAAGACCGGCTGACCGCGCTCGGGTTTGACACAGAGGGCACGGACGGCGTTCTTGGCGCCAAGACCGAAGCCGCCATCCGCTCTTATCAGTCCAGCCGGGGGCTGCCCGTGACTGGCACGCCCTCGCGGGCGCTGTTGCAAAGCCTGCGATAGAAGCAGGGTCAGACGGGACCGCTGCGCTTGGCGTCGGGCATCTCCCCGCCCGCTCTGGCGAGGAGGAGATCGCGTCAGAACGCGATCTTCAGCGCCAGCGCGCCGGAAGCCCCGAAGCTGTCGTCAGTGAACATACCCTCTCCGCGCAAGGAAATCGATGCCGAGGGAGACATCGCGAAGGTCAGGCCCGAGCCGATGGCAACGCCCGTGTAAGTGGCGCCAAGGCCGGTGCCCGTGGCAAAGGATTGGCCGATGACCGAGCCGCTGACATCGCTGTTCGAAAGGTTGCTGGTGACGAGCGCGAACGACATCGCCGTATCGAGTGTGCCACCGGCCAGTTCAAAGCTTTCGCTGCGTTCCAGCCCGAGCCGGAGCGAGAGTGCCGTGGTGTCGCGGGCACCAACGGTCAGGTCTTGCCCGGTGCCGGTCTCGGTGTAGCGGTCAAAATTTCCGGTTGCGGCATCAACCGACAGTGAGGGGGTCCAGACCACATCGCCCGCACGGAAGTCGCGCCCGGCCCCGAAGTGAAGCGCGGCAAAATCGCCAGCGTAGCTGGCGGTGCCGGTGGCAAGCCCGCCTGCGACGGTGTTGTCAGCAACGATACGGCTGCTGTCGCTGTCGGTCATGCCGCCGATCAGGCGCGCGTCGAACCAGGTGGCGCCTCCGCCTTGCATCGAAATCCCTGCGAAACGGTAGTCGGTTTCCGCGCTTGACGAGCCTTCGACGGTCGAATCGCCATTGCCCAGACCTGCGAAGACGTCAAAGGTCAGGCCGCTTTGGGCGCCCAAGGTAAAGCCACCGACGATCCCGCCGCTGCGGTCGGTGCTGGCGAGCGTCTGGCCGGTGGCGTCGTTCCGCGAAGACGCGCCGAAGACCCCAGCCCAACCCAAGGGTCCTGCCGTTCCTTTGGTCGAAAGGGTGCCGCTGGTGGTGGTTTGCGGGCTGCGCTTGGGCGCTGCCGCAGCGACACCCTTGGTAAGGGCCACAAGCCCCTGACCTTGCTGCGCAAAGCTTGTGGTGTCGAGCGTGGCAAAGGTATCGCCGTTCTGGACCAAGACGCCCGCGCCGAGCCCGGTCACGTCAACGGCTTCGTCTTCCCATCCGTCGAATGTGACCAGTCGCGAGAGGCCACCTTCGGTCTCGATTTGGACAGAGTCGCCATCGCCAAGCAGGATCGCGCCGTCGATTCTGGACTGGCCGCGCAGGATCAGGCTATTGTCCGACGAAGCCGTGGTCGCGGCCGAGACGCTGAGGCCGGTCATGTCGATGGCGACACCCCCGGTGCCGATGATCCAACCGTCGTTATCGATGACGGTTCCGGCGGTCGAATTGTTCACCGAGACGCCGTATTCCCCTTGGATCGTGCCAGAGTTGGCAAGCTGGAGGTCACCGCGTGCCATGATGCCGAAGCTGAAATAGTCGGGGCCCTCGGCCGTGCCGACGATGCGGCCGGAGTTGATGATGCGACCCGAAGTGTTGAAGCCGATGCCGTTGAAGCCACCCGAGATGAGGCCCTCGTTTTCGATATCGACGGTGTTGCCAAGGATGCCGAATGAATCGCCCGACGCTTGGCTGCCTACGATCGAGCCGGAGTTGACGGCCGTGATGCTTCCGGTGCTGTATATTCCGAAAATCCCCGACAGATCGCCCGAGTTGGTGACGTTCGCCCCCTCCGAGCCGAACACAGCGATAGCGTCGCCATGGATCGAACCGCTGTTGATGACATTGAGCGTTCCAGTCAGGCCGAGCACACCGAACGTATCGCTATCGATGCTGCCGCGGTTGTCCACCTTGCCGTCGAGCCAAGTTTGCACTGCCGCAAAGCCGCCTTCGATGGTTCCGGTTGCCGTATTGGTCAGGTCGATCGATCCGTCATCGTTAATCCCGTTCGCCAGATTGCCCGCGTTGACGCAGGTCTGATCGACCGCAAAATCCAGACAATCTTGCGCTTCGGCTGCGGTGATCGTGACCAGAGCTGTGGAGCAGCAGAGAAGGCCGCGCAGAAGTGGGGCGATGGGCATGGTCATCCTTTCAATTCGGTAGAGGGGGCGAAGATGTCGGTTTGGCCGCCAGCTTTCGGGCCGCGCTCGCTGCGACGCGTCTGTCACTCTGTCACCTGCCCCGAAGGTGTCGTCAATCTTTGTTAACGACTGGAGTCGGATTTTCCCTACTCCGCCAGACGGAGTTAAGGACCAAGGCGACCTGGCCAGAATCGTCAAAGCACAGCGCCGTCAGGCGCAGCGGCTTGAGCCGCGTTCAGCACAGCGACTGCCGTGCAGGCAGTCCGCCTTGCGGCACGCAGTGTCTCACGCAATCCGTCTGGCCTGCCCCTTATCGCCAGTTGGCACATTTCCGGCTTGATCAAACGCAGGAACAGCCGCAGGTAACGTAATGATACATGCGGAGCGGGGATGGTATTCCCTGCCGAAATGTCAGAGGCACGATGAAGAAGATCATTTGGCACATCGGGTTTCGCAAGACCGGCTCCACGTCTGTGCAGTATCTCTTGGCGCATCTGCCGGCCGACAGGCTGCCCGACCTGTTCATCTCGTCACGCGACCAGCTGACCCGGCCATGGCGCGAGCGGATCATCAGGGCAACCCGCACCAAGACGCGGCCCGATCTCAAGCAGGTCAGGGCCGAGATTGCCAAGGTTGCCGCCGCCCTGCGTGCCGTGCCGCAAGAGACCATTCTCGTTTCGGACGAGAACCTGTTCGCCTTTTCGCTGTTCGATCGTAACGGAGGTCATTTCTTCGAGCGTGCAGCCGATATCCTGCCCCTGATCGAGCAAGAGTGTTCCGATTTCGAGAATATCTTCGTGGCCTACACGCGACCTTGGGAAAACTGGCTGAAAAGCAGCTACTCGCAAGAGGTGAAGCGGGGCCGCACATCGCGCAGCTTCGAGGCATGGCGCAGGAAACTGCCCGTAACCTGCAACTGGACCGATGGCCTTGACACGATACGGGCGGCGATCCGCTCTCCGCTCGTGCTGCTGCCGCAAGAGGAAGATACCGGCATTGGAGTGGCCTTGGGCACGCGGCTGCTGGAACTTGCCGGCGTGCCACGGTCCTTGGTCGCCGACATCGGCCCTGTCCCGCGGCTGAACGAAAGCCTGTCCGCCGACATGCTGCGCCTGTTCAGGCTGTTCAACCTGTTCGGGCTGAACAAGCTGATCCGCAGTGTCATCCATCCCCGTTTGCGGGCGCGGGAACTGGCCCGCCAGCCTGTGCCCTCCGAACGCCGGCCCCCCGCCAAGACCTAGCCGACACGATCCCCACGATTTCTGGCGCAGTCGCCGCCCCAACAAAGAACGGCAACCCGGTTGCCCCAAAGGTCGCCCATGCAACGGATGAAGTTTTCGCCCTTTTTCGAACAGCTTGATGCGCGGATCAGGGCGCTTGGCGGCGCTTTCAATGCCCATCTGCACATAGACCGCGCGGGCACCTACGACGAGACTGTTCGTCTCCTGGCTGAACGCGGCGTGCGCGATGGCGCGAATTCGACGCTCGCGGGCAAGCACTCGATGATCCCGATGATCCATGCAAGCCCGCTTTATGACCGTGACAGCCTGATTGCGCGCGTGTCGTTTTATCTCGATGCGATGATCGAGGTTGGCACCCGCCGCGCCGACTCGGTCGTTGATGTCACGCTTGATCGCGTCGGCACCGGTGCTTTGGCCACGCTGGGCGAATTGCGCGACAGCTATGCCGGGCGCATCGACTTCCGTCTGGGTGCCTATTCTCCGCTTGGATTTCGCGATGACGAACCCGCCCGCTGGGCATTGTTGGAACAAGCGGCCCAAAGCGCGGATTTCATCGGCATCCTGCCCGAACGTGATGACCGCATCGATTATCCCGATCACATCGGGTTCGAGGAATGCTGTCGCCGCAGCATCGCCCTGGCCGCAGGCTTGGGCAAAGACCTGCATATCCATGTGGATCAGGCCAACCACCCGCGTGAAGACGGCGGCGAAATGGTGGCGCGCCTCGTGGCCGAGATGGGCTTGGGGCAAAGCGCGGGGCAGACTCCCTTTGTCTGGCTCGTGCATCTGATCTCGCCCTCGACCTATGGCGAGGATCGCTTCCGCGCCTTGGCCACGCGCCTTGCCGCACTGGGCATCGGCATCATTTGCTGCCCGTCCGCGGCAATCAGCATGCGCCAGCTTCGCCCCCTTGTCTCGCCAACCTACAATTCGATCGCCCGTGTGCTCGATTTGCTGGACAGCGGCGTGCAGGTGCGGATCGGGTCTGACAACATTTGCGACATCACTTCGCCGATGGGCACACCCGACCTGATGGCCGAGGTTTTTGTCCTCGCCAATGCGCTTCGCATTTACGATGTCGAAATTCTCGCCAAGATCTCTGCCGGTCTGCCACTTGATCCGGCTGACCGGTCACGTCTGCGCCACCATCTTGACGAAGATGCTGCCGCTGTCGCGCAACAACTGCGCCGGTACCAGACCCTGCAACCGCTCGAGGGGTAAGCCATGTCCGACAGTGCTCCCGTCGCAAACCAAGGCTTTGGTCTGGCAGATGCGTTCCCCGACATCCTGACGATGCTGCGTGCCCGTGCCGTGCGTGACCCTGACGCGATTGCCATCGAGGACGTGACGACCGGACCGCGCAGCTATTCTGCCCTGCTTGCGCGGGTCGAAGGTCTGGCAGCCCATCTCAAATCGCGCGACGGTCAGGGGCGGCCGCGTATCGGCATCGTCATGCCCAACGGGGCCGAACTTTCCGAAGTCTTGCTGGCGGCTACGGTTGTTGGCACCGCCTTGCCGTTCAATCCCGCCTACACCGCGCCCGAATGGGAGAGCTATTTCGCCGAAACCGGAATCGGGCTTCTTGTCACTGTATCCGGCTTTGCAGCGTTGGCCCGCAAGACGGCGCAGCGGTCGGGCATCACCGTTCTCGATGTCGACATGCTGCCTGCCGACACGCCGCAGATCGACCTGCAACCGCCGTCCCCTGACGACACCGCCATGGTGCTTTTGACATCGGGGTCGACCGGACGGGCAAAGCGCGTGCCCCTGTCACACCGCAATGTCTGCACCGGCGCGCGCGATGTCAGCCTGTCGCTGAACCTGTCGCCACAAGACCGCTGTCTGAGCATGTGGGAGTTGTTCCACGTGGGCGGTCTGGTCGATCTCTTGTTGGCGCCATTACACTCTGGCGGCACCGTGATCGCCACCACAGGCTTTGACGCCACCCGCTTTTTCGACCTTTTGGCAAAGCGCAAGCCGACATGGTTCCAAGCCGTTCCCACCGCGCTGGGGGAATTGCGCCTGCTGGCCGGGCGCGATGCAACCGTGGTCGAAAGCCATAGCCTGCGGTTTCTGCGCTCTGTCGCGGCCGCACTTTCCCCGGCGCTGATGGCGGAAATCGAGACGCTGTTCCGCGTGCCGGTCCTTCAGACCTTTGGCATGACCGAGGCGTCGCCCCTGATCTGCTCGACCGGTTTTGCGGCGGCGGACCGTATCCCCGGATCGGTCGGGCGGTCCTGTGGCACCGAAATCGGCGTCTTTGACGACGATTGGCAGCACCAACCGCGCGGCTCCGAAGGCGAGCTTGCAATCCGTGGCCCGAACGTCTTTTCAGGATACGAGGCTGACCCGGCCGCAAACGAGGCCGCGTTTCGGGGCGGCTGGTTTCGCACCGGCGACCTCGGGCGCATCGATGCCGAAGGCCGCTTGTTCCTGACCGGACGGATAAAGGAGCTGGTCAACCGTGGCGGTGAAAAAATCAATCTGCGCGAGGTCGATGACGCCCTGCTGGCCCATCCGGCGGTAGACGAAGCGGCGGCCTTTCCCGTGCCGCACCGGACGCTGGGCGAGGATGTCACCGCAGCGGTGGTCTTGCGGCCCGGTGCTACGGCAACGGCGGAAGACCTTCGCCAAGCCCTGTCCGGCCGCTTGGCCGCGTTCAAGATACCCCGCCAGATAATCTTTCTGTCTTCCCTTCCCAGAAATGCGGTCGGCAAGATCGACAGGCGCCAACTTGCCGCAGACGCGCTGACGCAGATCGAGAAATCGGCTGCGGCTGGCGTTGCGGATGCCACAGACGCGGAAGCGCGCATCGCAGCGGTCTGGGCGCGGGAACTCGGCTTACCCCGCGTCGGGCCAGAGGAAGATTTTGTCCGGCTTGGCGGCGACTCGCTCTCGGCCTTGCGCGTTTTGCTTGCTGTCGAAGCCGAAAGCGGACTCGCCTTGCCGAACGACATCCTGTCGCGGATAGGCACGGTGCGCGGCATGGCAAAGCTTCTTTCGACCGAAGGAAAAGCGCGTCCGGCAAGCCATGCCCCGGTCGCTGACAGCGTGACCGTAGAAGAAGCACGTCAGATACAAGCCATCGTGTCGATGGGAAAAATACCGGTCCTGCGCGAAGGTTCGGCGTTCAAGGTGATCAACCGGAATGGGCCGAAGCAACCACTGATCTGGTTTTTCAACCGCCCCGCAACCGAGATGCTGGTTCTGGGCGACCTCTTCCCCTCAGACCGGCCACTTTATGGCGGTTTCTCGGGCGGAAAGATCATCGACATGGACGACGCCTCGATGGCGCGGCTTGCGCGACACTACGTTGCAGAACTTTTGCGCGAATTTCCCAAGGGCGATTTCATTCTTGGCGGTAACTGCAAAGGCGCCCGTCTGGCGTGGGACGTGGCCCGCCAGATCGAACAGAAGGGCCGCACCGTTTCGCGGCTTTGCCTTCTGGAATACTCCAGCGCCGAGCTTCACGCTTTCCCCAAACCCCTGCTGTTGATGTTCGGCAAGCAAAGCCGGCAAAAGGCTTACGAAGCCATTAACTGGGGGGATGCCGGGTGGGAAACGGCATTCATTACCCCGCCGGTCGTCTCGTGGGTCGACGGGGCGCATGGTGGGTTCTTTCGCAGCGATACGACAAAGCGGTTTCTGGCCGTCCTTTGCGATTTCCTTGACGAAACGCCAAGGACCGAAGGCACGCTTCAATCGACCTCAGGTCGGCGTGTGCTGAAAATCCACCGCAACTGGCTGCTCTTCAACCTGTACCGTCTGGTTTACAAGCTTGGCGTACGGGTAAGGCACGGCCGTCCTGTCCGCTACGACCCGTTCACCGGCGAGGCGCAGAGCTAGGGCCTGTTGACGTTTGAGGATTCCCAAATTGTTCTTGGAGTGATCCAAGGTTGCCAAATGGGAGGTAGCCTTGATCCGTATGACATTGACCGACACGCAATGGGCATTAGCCTCGGCTGAACGTCAACAGGCCCTGGTTGAGAGCGGAGCAAGCTTAAAATGAATGGTGCGGCGAGGAAACTCCTCGCCGCACCATATTTTTTCAGTCCGCGTCGACGCGGGTGTTTTCGCCTGCCTGAACCACACCTTCGGTCGAGCTTGCGAAGACGAAGCTGTCACCCAACGGAGCGATGAGCAGGTTGTAGGTGCCGCCCGAAGCATAGGTGGCTGTGCCAGTGCAATCTGCGTTCACCGTGTAGGTGCCCGAATCAGACGCCAGCGCAGCAGTGCCGGCGACGGCGATCACGCTGGTGAAGTTGCCCGCACCGTCATAGATTTCCTTGCCGACTTCGGCCGAGGCCTTGCCCGCTGCATCGGTGCCCTGGGCCCAATAGTTATAGTGGCCCTTGATCGATGCCATCGTGCAATCGCCCGCGAAGGCCTGACCGGAAATGGCGCAAGCAGTGGCGACGACAACGAGGGAAAGCGTGGTATTCTTCACTTTGTTTTCCTTGGAAGTTCATAGATAGAAGGCAATCCGCCTCGCGGATTACTGGTGTTCACCGATTTCGATCATTTCGATCGTCTGGGTCATGTCATGGGCATCGAGGATCGCGTCGAAGGCCAGTTCGGCCGAGTTGTCGATGTCATGCACGGTGTGTTCCGCAGCCCAAGCGGCAGCGTCCAGAACTTCGGCAGCGGCAAGGGCTGCGTCGATGGCGGTGTGGGCAGCTTCGCCGTCGGCTGCGGCTACGGCTTCGGCTGCTGCCAGCGCTGCTTCTGCGGCTGCATGCGCAGCTTCGGTTGCCTTTTGTGCAACTTCCGCTTCGGCGTCAGCGTGGCCAGCTTCTTTGTCCGCATGGGCCAGTTCGGAGGCGGCTGCCATGAGGTGGGGATCGGCTGCATCTGCTGCCAGGCCGGTCGCGTTGATCGCGACGGCGCTTTCGACAAGCTTATGCGCTTCTTCTGCAAAGGCATGGGTCGAGGTCGCCGTGACCATGATCGCTTCGCTCATCTCCTGGATGGATTTCATCGCGAGGACGGCGTCGATCATCTCTTCTTTGCCACCATCGAAATCACCTGCTTCGGCAGCCTCATTCGCTTCTTCGATCATGTTGATCGCTTCGTCGATCAGGTGATTGTAGGCATCGAACTGCACGTCGGTAGCCTCGGCAAACAGATGAGCATGCTCGCTTGCGCCATGGGCATGCTGGATCGCTTCATGGGCGGTTTCGGCAAGTGCAGCGCCTGCCGAAAAAGAAGCGGCAAAGCCGGCGACGACGATGATTTTTGCGTTTTTCAAGATCTTATCCTTTTAAGTGGTTTCGATTGACAAGCTCGCGACCTATTGAATTGGATGCGTCTGCAATCAGTGAAACGATTACCAGAGCCGAATCCATTAAACCCAACACATCCCAACAAATGGCGCCCCGTGTCCTTTAAATCTTCATTAAACAACTGTTTTATAACGGTATTTTTTTTATTTGCGAATGTTGGTGTTGCCTCGGCCGAATTATCTTTAGATGGATACTGGGAGGACAAATCCGGTTACGAAGGTATACAAAAGGCTATAAATCAAACCTATCTCCCATTCGACGGATCGATGACAAAGGGATATTCAGATTCTGCTCTTTGGTTAAAGATTAATATCCCGGGAACCGGGAGTACCTCCGAAATCGCGATAGTCGTCAGACCGGCCTTCCTACGGGGTCTGGAACTTTACGATCCGGTACTCGAGGAGAACGGTCCCGACCCTGCCCCCCTCGTGTCGGGCCGCGACGCACCGATCGTCGACAAGACCTACATCGGGCTGGACAACGGGTTCATCATCAAGCCAAGCCAGCACAGCCGCGACGTGTTCATCCGCGTTAAATCAACAACTTCCCTGACCGTCGATCTTGCAGTGATGCCCTTGGCAAAGGCTAACCGCTACAGCCACTATGTGGCTGGCTTCGTCGCGATCTTCGTGGCTTTCCTTATGAGCTTTTGGCTCTGGTCGGTGGTGACCTGGTCCATCCGACGGGAATCGCTGTTTGGCTTTTTCGCGCTGCGCCAGTTCTACGCCACGCTTCATGTTTTCGTGTATTTCGGTGGCCTTCGTTTTTTCGGATCGGAGGTGTTGGATTCCGGCGGAAAGAACGTGGTCCACACACTGACCATCAGTACCATTATTGTTGCTTCGGGCTATTTCGATATGCGTCTGATCTCGGAATTCAAGCCGTCGCACCGGCTGCGAAAGGTCATTACCGCCCTATTGTGCCTTCCACTGCTGTCCGTAGCCCTGCTGGCGGCGGACCAGACGCTGCTTGCGCTGCAGTTCGCTACGATGCTGGTGCTGGTGGTGATGGCACTGCTCGTTCTGTTCGCCTTTACCACCTCGAACCCCGACAGGCTGCCGCTGGGCGGGATGGCAATGGTCGTGATCCGGGTCGGATATGCTGCGATGGGCATCGTCGTCATAGTGCCGATTCTGATGCTTCAAAACCTGATCCCGGTCAACGTGTCGGCTGTGCAGTTGACTTTCCTGCAGTCGATCATGTCAACTATCGTCCTGTTCTCGCTCCTTTCGATCCGCAACCGTCAACGGGATTTCGAGGCCCGTGATGCGATCATAAAAGGTGAGATCGCCGAGGCTGACTGGCGACGCGAGACCGCGCTGAGGGAAGAGAAGGAAAGCTTCCTGTCGATGCTGACGCACGAACTGCGCAATCCGCTGTCGGTGATCCGTCTGATGACCTCTGGCACTTCGGCCGGTGCCGTCGCGGTGCAAAAGGCGGCGACGGAAATGGCGCGGCTGATCGAGCGTGTCGAACAGAGCGAGAGGATGGACGAAGAGTCTTTGCACGGGGAAAAAGCGCGGATCGATGTTGGTGACGAAATCCGTAAGTTGGCGCAAGAACTCGGTATTCAGGACCAAATCGACATCGACGTGACCGGTGCGGGCACAGCCTTGCTGAACGGGGAAATGTTCCGCTCGATCCTCCGGAACCTGCTTGAAAACGCAGCAAAGTACAGTGCTGTGCCCTCGCGTATTGGAGTCAGTGTCGAACCGGCCGTTGCCGACGGTCCTGTTGACGGGCTGCAGGTCGAGGTGACCAACGAAATCGGCAATTCGGGTGCGCCGGATGTGCAGCTTCTGTTCACCAAATACTACCGCACCAAGGGGGCGCATCGTCACCCCGGTTCGGGATTGGGCCTTTATCTGGTTTCCCGTTGGACGAAAACACTCGGCTGGCAGATCGCCTATCGACCCGATGGCGGGGCGGACCGGCCCCGTGCGGTTTTCAGCCTGTGGGTGCCGCTGTGACGCGAAGCCTCCGGATCATGGTCGTCGAGGATTATGAAGAATTGCGGACCGCCATCTGCGCCGTTCTGCATGCGTGTTTCGCGTGATGGCGGGCACTGATTTCAGATGATGGCGGGCACCCGTTTCGCGCGATGACGGGCAGCTATTTCACGCGATCGCGGGCAGCGATTTCGCGTCATCGCGGGCAGGCCTGGTCGGCAAAGAGAGGATAGAGCTGCGCTCCTTGAAGAGAGGGGGCAGGATGCCGACGGGACGACTGAACATGCGGCGGATACGCGATGTTTTACGATTGAAGTTTGGCCAGGGCCTGAGCGAGCGGCAGGTTGCCGCCTCTCTGGGGCTGAGCAAGACAAGCGTTGGAACTTACCTGCACCGGGCGCGGCAGGCGGGTCTGACCTGGCCTTTGCCACAGGGTCTCGACGATGACGGGCTGGAGCTTTTGCTGTTTCCCGCAGCGCCAACCGTGCCCGCCCCCGAGCGGCCGTTTCCGGATTGGATCAGCATCGACCGAGAGCTGCGCCGTCCCGGGGTGACCCGGATGCTGCTGTGGGAAGAATACCGTGCGGCCCATCCGGCAGGCTTTGGCTACACATGGTTCTGCACCCATTTCGACGCCTGGAAAGGGCGGGTTCGCCCGACGATGCGGCAGACCCATGTTGGCGGCGAGAAGGTCTTCGTCGACTTTGCCGGCGACACGATCGACGTCATAGACCCGGCAAGCGGTGAAGTGCAGCCCATGAAGCTGTTCGTCGCCGCGATGGGCGCATCGAACTACACCTATGCCGAAGCGGTCGCCTCGGAGGGCCTTGAAGACTGGATCGGTGCCCATGTGAGGCTGTTCACCTTCTTGGGTGGCGTGCCCAAGGTGGTCGTGCCCGACAACCTGAAGTCGGCCGTGCTGAAGCCGGACCGCTACGATCCCGGACTGAACCGGACCTATGCCGAGATGGCGGAGCATTATGGCACGGCGATCCTGCCAGCCCGGCCTCGCAAGCCCCGCGACAAGGCAAAAGTCGAGGTTGCGGTGCAGGTGGCGCAACGCTGGATCCTGGCGCGGCTGCGCAACCGGCGCTTCTTCTCTCTGGCGGAGCTGAATGCCGCGATCCGGCAGTTGTTGGATGAGTTGAACATGCGGGTCATGCGCGGCTACGGCGCCAGCCGGGCCGATCTCTTCGCGACGCTCGATCGGCCGCATCTCCAGCCGTTGCCGCAGGCCGCTTATACCTTCGCGCGATGGAAACGCGCCCGAGTGGCGTTGGACTATCATGTCGAGGTGGACAGTTCCTGGTATTCCGTGCCCTTCGGCCTGATCCGGGAAGAGGTGGATGTTCGCATCAGTGGCGACATCGTGGAGATCTTCCATAAAGGTCAGAGGGTTGCCAGCCACCTCCGCTGCCCCGGACGCCGCAGCCATGTGACGCTGCCCGATCATATGCCCTCGGCCCATCGGCGGCACGCCGAATGGACCCCGGCCCGGATGCTGGCGCAGGCCGCCAAGCTGGGACCGTCGGTCACCGCCTTTTGCGAGGCGGTCATGACCGCCAGGCCACATCCCGAGCAGGGCTTTCGAACCTGTCTCGGGGTTCTGGCCCTGGCCAAAAGCTACGACGCCACGCGCCTGGATGCCGCCTGTCGGCGCGGCCTGACCATCCAGACCCGATCTGTCGCCTCGATCAGGTCGATCCTGAAGAACGGGCTCGACCGGGCCTTCCTTGAGGACCGACCCGAAGACCGCCCCCTGCACCACGCCAATATCCGTGGGCAGGGTTATTACCACTGAGAAGGAGAAGACTGATGTTGACCCACCCCACTTCCGAGCGCCTCACCGCGCTCGGCCTGGCCGGAATGGCACGCGCGCTGGATGAGCAGCGCCGTGCCGGCCCCACCTATGAAGCACTCGGCTTCGAGGAGCGTCTCGGCCTTCTGGTCGATCGCGAGGCCGCCGAGCGCGACACCAAACGCCTGACCGCCCGCCTGAAGTTCGCGGCCCTCCGGCAGACCGCCAGCGTCGAGGATCTCGACCTGCGCACACCGCGTGGCCTCGACCGCGCCGTCATGGCGCATCTGATCGACGGGGGGTGGACCCTTCGGCATGAGAACCTGCTGATCACCGGCCAGACCGGCCTCGGCAAAAGTTGGATCGCCTGTGCCCTCGGTCACAAAGCCTGCCGTGACGGACGCAGCGTCGTCTACCACCGCGTCCCGCGCCTCTTCGAGGCCCTCGCCCTGGCCAGAGGAGACGGGCGTCACGCCCGCATGCTCAAAGCCATCGCCAAACTGGACGTGCTGATCCTCGATGACTGGGGTCTGGCCATCCTCGCCCCATCGGAGCGACGCGATCTGCTGGAAATCCTCGAAGATCGCCACGGCCGTGGTTCTACCATCGTCACGAGCCAACTCCCGGTTGAGCACTGGCATGAAGCCATTGGAGATCCCACCCTGGCTGACGCCATCCTGGACCGCCTCGTCCACAACGCTCATCGCCTTCAGCTCTCAGGCGAAAGCATGCGCCGAAAAGTCACGAAACCCCTTGACCTCGGCCATCAGGCCTGACTCCATGAAGCCGTCGATCAGCCTGCCCGCGACCGCGAAATGGCTGCCCGCGATGCCGTGAAACAAGCGCCCGCGATCGCGCGAAATCACTGCCCCAATCGCGCGAAATCCGCATTCTGCAAGCGGACGGACACGAGGTTGTGGGCCTGCCGCTGGCCGAGGACGTCGACGACGAGCCCTTCGGTTTCATCATTGATCTCTACATCCTCGACATCAACCTGCCCGGAGAGGACGGCATCAGCCTTGCCCGCCGCATCCGGCGGTCACAACCCGAAGTCGGGATCGTCGTCGTTTCGGCCCGCGCGGCCATCGCCGACCGTGTGTCCTGCTACGAGATCGGCGCAAACCTCTATCTGGTGAAACCGCTGTCGCTCGACGAATTGCGGGCCGTAGTGTCCGGATTTGGCAGGCGCATCACGTTGGGATCGGCGGGTGCTGGTGCGGACTTTACTTTGTCGCCGCTCCGGATGCTCGTCTCCGGGCCGAAAGGCGAGGCACGATTGACTCAGTCCGAGCTCGTCGTCCTTGCAAGTTTTTCACGTTCGGCACAGCAAAGCTTGGAGCATTGGCAGATTGCATCACTGTTCGGGAGTGGTGGAGACATCAGTAAAGAGAATGTCGAAGTGAAGGTCGGTCGCCTCCGCAAGAAGCTGATTGCTTGTGGTGCGCCCGCGCCCGGCATCCAATCGATGAGGGGAGTAGGTTACCGCCTTTGTGTCCACATCGAAGTGATGTCGATTTAAGCAACTGAAGGGCGTGTCGGATAAGATCAAACTTGTGGAAATGGCCCGCAAGGCCAAGCCGAACGCGGCTCGGCAACAGAGAGCCAAGCTGATCGAACAGCTGCAAGAGCAGTTGAAGATGGCAAAGACCATGCTGAACGACGCTGTCTACGAGCGTACCAAGAGCACTTGGGCGAGGCCGAGGGCAGGCCGGAACGCAAAAATTTTCCTTCAGCGATCAGATCCTTGGCACAGGCATCAGTTCTAGCGCTCTGCCGGTGTTCGCCTCCCCGAACGCTGCGCATCAAAGATTTTTTTGATGCATACTTGCCAAGATGTGCAGCAAAAAATACGCTGCTGCACATAACAGGGAGCGTAGCCAATGCGGATCACGTCCTTTTCCCGGACAGCGCAAGTCGCCTATCAGGATTTGTTGCGCCTGCATCAGGACGAAGCCGCCTCCGATCTGATCGGCAGCGTCGAGGAGCGGCATCGCAACGGGCGGGTCTATCTTTATGACAAGTTCCGCATCGGGACCGAAATGAAGTCACGCTACCTCGGCGAAGGATCTGATGCGCTGCGTGCGCGTCTGGCAAAAGCCGCTTCCCTTAAGGCGGCAGGCGAAGAGAGGCGCGAGACGATGGCACGCCTCGCCCGCATCCTGCGCGCAGAAGGATTGATCGCGACAGACCGCGACACGGGTTCGCTGCTGCTGGCGTTTGCCCGCGCAGGCGTTTTCCGTCTGGGCGGCACATTGGTGGGCACCGCCGCTTACGCGCTTTATCAGGGCGAATTGGGTGTGCGCTTTGAGTCCGAAGAACTTGCCCAGACCGGCGACATCGATTTTGCCAGTTTCGAACGGCTGTCTGTCGCTCTGGGCGATCGGGTCGAACAAGAGCCGGGCGATATCCTGCAAGCGTTTAAATTCGATCCCGTTCCCGCACTTGAAGGGCGGCAGGTCTGGAAATGGCGGCAGAACCGTGGAACGGCGATGGTGGAATTCCTGACTCCCGCCTTCGGAGACGAGACGGTCAAGCCGCTGCCCTCGCTCGGGGTCAGCGCACAGGCACTCCATTACCTGAATTTTCTGATTGCCGAACCGATCCCCGCCTTGGCGCTGTACCGGTCCGGCGTGTTGGTCCATATCCCGCGCCCCGAACGCTTTGCCATCCACAAGCTGATCGTGGCCGATCGCCGCAAGTCCGGCCCCGATCAGGCCAAATCCCGCAAGGACAGGGGGCAGTCGGCCTTCCTCATCCGCGTGCTGGCCGAAGACCGGCCCGATGACCTGCGCGCAGCCTATAGCGACGCTCTGTCGCGCGGCCCGCGCTGGCGCGAGCGGATCGGGTCCAGCTTGAAGCGGATGCCTGACACCGAGGCGGTCTTGAACGGGCTTTAAGGGGATTAGATTTGCGTCATGAGGCATTCCAGCAGGCCCACGACCGCAATGGCCACCGAGCAGGGCAGAATGATCGCCAGTGTATCGAACGTCAGCGCAACATCGGGGATAAGGAATAAGGGCAGCCTACAGCCAAACCGTCCCCGGTGCGTACAACCCAGCCGAAGGTCATGCTTAGCGCGGTCAACTGATAGGTCAGCGGGGTTACGACCCACGCAACTCCCTCACAGCGGGCCAAAGCCAACCCTCGTGCCGGCTCGCCTGCCGGAACCGATTGCTGCGCCTGCTGTTGGGTTCGGTTGACGCAATTGGGGCAGCGGAAGGACGGCTTGGACATGTTCGGTATAAAGTCGAAGGTGGTGGCCAGCATCGAAGCCGCGTTCCCGCGCACAAACTGGTTTCACGGTCCGGATGGCGATGTCTGAGGTGCCCCTAGTTTCCTAGACACCTGCCTCGTTCAGTTTCTGCTGCCTGATTTCGAAGTCAACTGGCGACAGCATGCCATTGTTCGTGTGTTTGCGCCGCCAGACGGCTGCAAGCAGGGCCTGCAGCGGCAGGTCGGTTGTCATGCGGGGCTGGGCGGACCAGCCCACCTCGAGCCATGGTGCCGCCACTGGTCCGAGGCCCATGGCGAGGGGCGCGAGAAGAGGTCGATGACGACAGACAGGTATAGCCAGCCCTCGTGGGTCTCGATGTAGGTGATGTCGGTCACCCGGACCTTGTCGGACGCATCGACCTCGAACTGGCGGCCCAAGGTGTTGGACGCGACCACAGCAGGCTTCCCGCCATATCGTCCCGGGCGGCGCTTGTAGCCGATCTGGGCGGCGATGCCCGCAAGGCCAGCCAGCCGGGCGACCCGGTTCCCGGAGACCTGCTCCCCCTGATCGCGCAGATCGTCAGCCAGCTTGCGATAGCCGTAGACCTTGCCGCTCTCGGACCAGGCCTGCACGCCGACGACCTTCGCCGAAGGCTCGGCAAACAGTCGAAGCCACTTGTAAAGCGAGTGCGAACTCACCCCGAGGCGCTGCGAAACCTCACGAACCGGATACCCACGCACTCGGATCTGCTGCACCGCGTCACGCTTGAACTCGTCGCTGTAATTGCTCGTCCCCATGTCGGCCTCCTAGCCTCAAAGTTAGGCGGCAAAGCGTCTACAAATCCAGGGGCACCTCAGTCTGGCTTGCTGGCGCGATAGAGCGCGGCCCCAGTATCGCCGCGTTCTTCTGCGGCGAAAGCGCCTGCGTCGTGACCAAGGGGCGATGCAGCCGGTCGACCCTCGTTGCCCGCGCAGCCGAGCTTGGAGCAAAGGGCACACTTTCCATCCTGTTCTCGCAAGGTGACCGTCCCGGTCTTGTCGATCCCGACGCGCGTTCCATCACCGCGCCCCTGCGGATCGCTTTGCACAAAGCGCTGCCGCCACCGGTCGACGCGCTGATGGCCGATATCAGGAATGCGACCACGCAAGAGGATTTGCGCCGCATCCGCGATGTGGATGGGACGCTGCGGCAACAGCGAATCGTGTTTGCCTTGCTTGTCGGCAGCTTGCAGCGCGCCGTAACGCTGGGCCTTCCCACGGCAAAGCTAGGCTATTCGATGCCCTTTCTTGGCAAAGGACCGATCTGGTTCAAAGCCAAATGGGGCTGTGTGCTCGACGCCCAGCCCGGCAGCCCGACGATGGCGTTGTTTCTCGACCTGCGCCATTCACAGGTGCGACGGGTTCTTGGCGAAAGCCCGATCCTGTTCACCGACTGTGGCGGCTTGGCTGCCGTCTCATGGTTAATGCCAGGACCCGAGCCGCAATCCGCGTTACTGCGCGAAGCCGAGCGGTTTTCAAGCCTTTCGCGCTGGTATGTCCTGACCGATCCGGACACACTGAAAAGCGCCGAAATCGGGCTGAAGGCCAATGATTGCATCATTCCTGTCTGCCTCGATACAAATCCAGCAGGACCGCAATGGTTGGGCCATATTCTGCAAGGTTCCGCGCGCCGCTAGGCTGTATCGTCCACCTCACATTGGGGGATCAGATCGCACCAAACAGGGCAATCATGACATTGCTCCAAGGAATGCGGCACGCTCTTCTTGCGGTAGCAATTTGCTGAACTCGACGATCTCGTCCTGCCCCATCGACTTCGCCAGAGCGATCTGTCGTATGGCCGCGACGCGCAGGTCGCTCATCCCCGATTGAAAACTGGCTTTGTTGCGGTTCTGCCCGTCGGAAAAGATTTCATCGGCAAAGGCCACGTTGCCCCCATGCCGCCCGCGCGCTGCCAGCGGGGTGTCAAGAAACAGGGTGCCCCCCTGAACATGACAGCCAAAGGACAGATAGGTGTCTAGATCGAACCGGAACTTGACCCCGCCATCCGGGACGATGTTCTCGATACACGACCGCCTGCACATCAGGCTTGATGTCGTCCCCCAGACCCAAGCTTTTTCCGCGGGCGGGTAGTATTTGCCATAGCCGAACCGGCCATGAAAATCTGCGTCCTCCGCCTTAGTCGCCTCCAGTCGTTGCCTTTGCCGCGTGCGTGAGAAAAACCGCGTCAGATCGCCTGACCCGTGCTGGAACGTCACCATCTCGCAAGTGGCAATCCCGGTGGGTAAGACCGGATTAAGATGCGCCGACAGCATCAGCTTCAGAAAATCCGGCATATAGACATCATCCGGATCGATCAGCGCCACGAATTCCGACGTGCACCTGCCGAATGCATGAAAGAAAGCGCCGATCTGTCCGCGGTTCTCCTCGCCGAGTATCAGATTTATCCTCGGATCGGCGAACTGCTCTACAATCCGTATCAGGGCGCTGCGTTCGACCTCGCTCGAGCGGTCATCGATGATGGTCAGCCGGAAATCGCCGTAGCTTTGTCCAAGCACACTCGCAATCGCCGTGCTTACATAGCCGGTATAGTTGTAATGCGTCATGATGACGTCGACGCATGGCAGGGCCGGTCGGGCAGGGACACGAGGCAGGCGGTCCGGCAGCGACACAAACTCTACGACCCGTCGGGCCGCGCTTTGCGAGCGTGCAACGTGATAGGCGGCATTTTCGGCAGCGCCCTCAAGCAAGGTGCTGCGTTGGCTGCCATCGTGTAACATTTCTTCAAGCGCCGCTGCCCAGACCCCGGGCTCCGCTTGCGGATCGATCAGCCACCCGCCTTGACCCACGGCTTCCGGCAAGCCGCCGATGTCGGAAGCCAGCACCGGCACGCCATAGGCATTCGCCTCGACCGCCACACGACCAAAGCCTTCTTCCCACTGGCTGGGCACCAGCAGCGCGCGCGCTCCGAGGTAGTGGGTTTCCACATCCTGCCGCCACGGCACGAATTCCACATTCGGCAGGTCGACCAGCATCCCCGCAAGCATGCGGCGCTGGCTCTCGACTTGCTTCCAGCCTTCTACGAAACGGAACTGGCGGTGGGGCAGCAGTCGGGCAATCGCGCAGGCCAGTTCCAGCCCCTTCTGGCGCACCGGATTGATAAATGTGACATAGTCACCAACGGCAACGGGCCGGTCAGGGTGAAAGGTAAACTGCGGCTCGACGATCTCGGCACGTTTCTCTGTCTTTTCCCAAATCCGCGATGCGACAAAGTGCGAATTGGCCAACAGCCGAACATCATCCGGTATCGATCCAGGCTCCCAGCGTTTGACTTCCTCGACGTCCCGGACAAACAGAACCTGCTTGCGGCGCAGTTTGGGGTTGGTCGAAACGAAGGACCGCAGATCTTCGGCATTGTAGATCGCAATGTCCACAAACCCCTGTTCCAGCAGCCGTTCAGCGGTCAGCTTGACCGTGGTGGTCGAAAGATACGGCGCATCCGGTTCACGTCTCGCATCGCTTGCACCCGGCGGAGCGATGATGGTCACATCCTCTCCGATCAACCTCAGGGAACGGCAAAGCTCGATGATGCTCCGCTCACGTCCTCCTCCATGTGCCAGCGGATGGTCAGTGACCAGCGCCAGCCTAAGCGACATCGCCCGAACCGTCCTTCGCCCAGTCGAGGTTAGCCCCGAAACGCATCATCATGTCTGCAATAGCCCGGCTATCCGCGCACAGACTGCCCAGACGGTCGCGGGTGAAATGCGTTGTCACGACCTCGCCCAGTTGCTGGACTGTCAGATAGTCGGAAATCCCATTTGCAAGCAATGCATGAAGAACCGCCGCCTTCACCGCGTCCGCCTCTGACGTGAAAGACGGCTTCAAAGCGGATTGCCGACCCGACAGGAAAGCGGAAGGGTGCGCGGTATTGGCATCATGAACCCCGCGCCAGCTAAGCACCCGGTCAACAAAGACGGTCCCGCCGATCATATGCGCCCCATAGGCGCAATAGACGTCTCCGGAATGGCGGAAGCTGTCCGCTAGCCCGTTCGGTCTGATGATCCGCAACGCATCCTTGCGGATCATCAGCCCCGAGGTATTCGACCAGAGCCAGCCGGTTTCCCATGGGTTGTGGTATTTCGAATAGCCATATTTGCGAAAATGCTGTTCGATCACGTCCAGCTTGTTTTCGGCCAGCGCCTTTTGCCTGAAGCCCGTATAGGTCCGCGAAAGAACCCCGCCCCCGACCCGGTAGCGCCCCATCTCGCAGGTCGCAACCGCTGCGACGCGGAGTGGGTTCAAGTGTGCCGCAAGCATCACCTCGACAAAATCCGGCTCGTAAATGTCGTCTGGATCCAGAAAGCTGATGAAATCGCCGCTGCACGCTTCGACTCCGTCAAACATGGCATTGATCTGGCCACCGTTCGACGCGCGCCGGATCAACCTGATCCTGTCATCGCCAATGGTCGCCACACAATCCCGCGCCGCGGCCCATTCTGCATCGTCCGAATGGTCATCGACGACCACGACGTCTACAGGCGAAACCGTCTGGTCAAGTGCTGACCGCAGGGACGCCTCTAGAAACCGCGACGAGTTGTAATGCGTGATGATGACAGAGCACGCGCCGCCATTGTTCATGCGCTAATAATCCTAAAACACATGAACGCCGATTGGCGAACATGTTCTCCCGAAGGGTGAATTTCAGAACGTGCCGAGGCCAGCGTCAGCCGGCGTAAGGCGTCGGCACCGAGATTTGCAGCAGGGCTGGACCGCAGATCCCGCCATCGGAGTCTGATCCGGAATTCTGTCCGGCACCCGATCCGTCCACACAGCAAACGATGTCACCCACGCTCACGCACTGATTGATTTGAGCTTGGGCCAGTTGGATATTGCCGCCCGTAAGGGTGCGCGCAAGTTCGATGGTCTGGGCGGTCACAGGACCCGTAAGCGACGCGCCGGCTGTGGCAAGGATTGCAACGATCTGTGCACGGTTCAAATTCCATCTCCAAACTGAGTTCGTTCATCTACATGAATCTTAACGACATGGGATTCTCGACAGCTGAAAGTCAATACAAGACCGGAGTGACGGCCATTAAAATTGGATAAGAACCTAAACTTTAGTCGGTCGGACAGAAGACGAATGCTGCGAATGGCGTGCCTCTCTCACGTCATTTCGCCCGCCACTGCCTTGGCAAGCGCGCGAATTTCCGGAAAGGGCTTGCCCTCGAAAAGGTCGTCCAGCAACCGCGCCTCGGCCGCGAGATAAAGATCGCCGAGCGCGCGGTCGAAATTCGGTTGCTCTGCCGCAGACCCCGGCTGCGGCGAGACCTCGTTGAAATAGTGCTGACCTTGCCAGAACAGGAAATCCACCCGCAGGAACGGGGCGGGCAATGCAAGGCTCATGCGGACACCATCCGCAACCAGTTCGGGCGTAAAGCCGCGTCCCTTCATGCGGTTGATGGGGCGGCCCGAGTCGATTTCGCGCCCGTCGGGTGACCATTCGCAAAGCGCGATTTCAGGATAGGTCGTCACCTCGTTGATGACACCCACCTCGCCGTAGAACATGTAAGACTTGATCTCGGTCACCGGTTGTTCGCCAAACTCGAGCGGCCCGATATAGCGCTGCACCAGCCATTTTGACTGCCCCGTCTGCGCCATGCGCGCCAAGGCGGCTGTCTCGTTCATGGTTTGGCGGGTCTGGTGTTCGACCACGCGGCCCGGTTCGAAGATCATGAAGACATTGGCCGCATTCGCGTCACCCAGCGGCTTGACCACCGCCGGATAACCCATTCTGGCAAGGGTAGCAGGTACATCGGCCACCGCATCGCAAAAAAGGTAAGGCACTACCGGAATACCCAAAGACTCGGCGAACCTCAGGCCAATCAGCTTATCATCGATCAGCCAGCGATATTTGGGCCTATCGTCCAGATAGTCCCTGCGGCGGGCCTGGAACATAAGCCGTGCGAACGAGGCGACCCCCTCGAGGTGGTACTGGGCAAAAGGCGCGTTCTTGGCACGATGCACAAAGCTGTCGTCAAAGTGGCCAACCTGCACCGCGACATCGGCCAAGGCATGGCGTTCTGCTTTGTATGTAACGCCCGTCTTCAACGTCGCCGCGATATCGGCCTTTAGCGTTGCGGCACGGTCCTTTGCCTGCGCGGCGGTAACGATGGTTGCAGAACCCGCGGCAGGTATTGCGCCGCGGCCCGCATCGTCTGCCGTCCCGTCGACGCGTGGCAAATCCGGTGCAGTTTCTGGCCAGAATTGCGCATAGCCCTGCTGCAGCAAAGCGTTTCGCACTTCATCGGCATTGACGATCAGGGCGTGATGATCGGCTATCAGCTTGACCGTGTCGGTCTTGACCCCGCGTCGCAGTGGCCGCGCGAAAGCGGCGGAAAAGATCTCGCGTACGGGGTCGGGAAGAAACGGGAACGGTCCGAAATCCTCGTAATGTATAAGGGCCGTTGATGGGTAGCCCGAAATCCAGCGGTCCACATCTGCGGTTACCCGTTCCTGCTGGGCAAGAAAGCGCAAAAGCTGGGCGGGGTCGATGTGCAGCGCGGCGCCTTCTGTATCATCCGCCGCTTTCCCTTCCCGCCGGACCCAGACGCCGCTTTGTTCTGCCCGCTTCTGGCTGACATAGGCGGCCAATTGGTCGCGGCGTCGGCACAGGACGATGGGCCATCCCCGTGCCATGACGCGGTCCAGAATGACCGGCACCGTTCCTTGCAAGAACGGCGGCCAATCCATCGCGCCGATCTGCCCTACCTTCAGGTCGACCAAGCCGCTCGACGCGCCCAGCGAGTGCTCCAAATGGTCAAAGTAGGCGTCAACCACCTGCTTGGCCGCAACGACGTTCATCGCGCCCGTTCCCGCCAGATGCTGGCGAAGGTGCGGAAAAAACGAGTGTTTGTTCCAGTGTTCTATCGCAGGGTTGAACGGCTCGTCATGATTGCGGATCCAGGTTTCCTGCGACAGGATTGATCGCAGCATATGTGTCCCCGTGCGGCTATGAGCGAACAGGACGACTATTTTGCTCATGCTGCACTCCTTAGGCGCCGCTGCAGTTTCGCAGGGGCTTTTGGATCAAAACGCTTATAGGGGTGAATAGCTGTCGTCCAACTCTGTGGCCAAAAGCCGATAATCATCGCGCTGCATGATGTCCGCGATCCGCTTGATGCGGGCGTCGACCGCAGCCTCATGCAGGCTTCGCGCTGCCCCCTTGGTCAGGCCGTCGATCACATCGATCTCTCGCCGCACAGCCAGACTGCGCGACGACAATTCGTCAGTCGGCACCGTCGGAAAAGAGTTTGCCTTCCGCCAGTACTGCGAATCCAGAATTTCGGTTGGATAGAAATCGGGGGTTCCACGGATAGACTTGAGAATGAAGCTTTCCAGATCCCTGCTGCGGTAATGTGCAAGATAGGCCAGTCGGCACAGGTTCGGATCGACCTGCATGAAGGGCTTGTAGCGTGGCGTATAAGGCTGGCCCGAACCGTCGATTGCCTTGAATGCGCCGCTGACGGTCTCCTTGGGCGAATGCGCGTCGAGCGTGACGGCCGCATCCACCCGAAACAGCGTCTTTACGCAGCCAGCCTTGGTGGCAAGCCCCTCCAGCTGCTGGGCGTGTTGAAACCGCTCGATTGTCAGCGCGTCTTCGAACCTTGTATGTCCTGACGCGGTAAAATGCCGCCAGTTCAACCGGATCTGATCGTATTCGTCGCCTGCACAGGCAATCAGTTGACCAAGAGTCAGACCGCCGCGAAGCAGCAGAAATTCGTCGATATCAATCGCGATGGCCCAATCGCACTGTCCTTTGACATAAACGTTAAAGGCCTTTTCATAGGCGCGACGCTGATAGGAGATCGGCGGTTTGCCATTCACAAGCGCGCTGTTCTCGACAAAGTCGATCACGCCGGCGCCGTCCAGCGCGTGCAGAATCTCGACCGTTCCGTCGGTCGATGAGTTCTGGGCGATTACGATCCGGTCGAACCCGACAAGCCGATGCCAGGCGACCCATTCCAGAATATAGGGGGCTTCATCCTTGACCGTACAAATGGCTGCTGTCTTCATCCAACTCGTCCTGATCAGGTGGTCGTCCACCCTGCAATGGTTCCCTTGTATCGATCGCTGCACAGACCGCAACTCTGCCGACAAGGCGCGGTTTCGTTCGCGCTCGTTTGTCAGGGTTTCAGCGTATCGGCCTGCAGGTGTGTCGACTCTTGCAGCACCGCCGAGAGCGGGGCTGTCAAAACCCAGCGCAAACCTGCAGGGTCTAAATCAAGCTGGACATCACCACCAAGGCTCATCTCGGTCATCTCGGCGATCAGTCGCGATCCGAAACCCTTGCGCTCGGGCGCTTTGACGACCGGTCCGCCGGCTTCGGTCCAGCGGATGTGCAAACGCCCGGCCCCGGTCACTTCCCATTCGACCTGCACATGTCCGTGTCCGGACAGCGCGCCATATTTCACCGCGTTGGTCCCGAGTTCGTGCAGCGCAAGGCCGATGGCCTGCGCCGCTGCCGGCGACAGGTGCAAGGCCGGTCCGGACACTGAAATCTTTTCGAACGTCTCACCCCCCAGCGGTTTGAGCTGCGACACCACAAGGTCGCGCAGATCGATGCTTTGCCATTCGTTCCGCACAAGCAGATCGTGATTGGCGGCAAGACTGCGAAGGCGGTCGCTGAAGGTTTTGACAAACTCGCGGGGCGTACTGCTTGATGCCGTATGGGTTGCGATCGCCTGCACGACGGCCAGCATGTTGCGCGAGCGGTGATTGACCTCTCGCATCAGCAAAAGCAGGTTGTGCTCGGTCTTTTTGCGTTCCGTGATGTTCTCTACCTCGATCACCGTTCCGACAGGCATGCCGGACTGGTCGCGGATCGGGCTTGCGGTAAACCTGACATCGTAAAAATGACCGTCCTTGTGAACGAAAACTTCTTCGCCCGTCTCGCGGTCGTTCTTTGGCAGCGCCTGGTCGATGGGGCATTCGCCAAGCGGATAATGCGTGCCATCGGGCCGCGTATGGTGGATGTGATCGTGAAGCGGGCGACCTTTCAGTTCTTCAAGCGTGAAGCCGGTCAACGCCTCGGCCGCAGGGTTCATGAACACGCATTGCTGTTTTTCGTCCATGATGAAAAGCGCAAGGCTCGCATTGTCGGTTATGGTTTTGTGAAGCCGTTGCTGATCCCTCAGCGCGGTCTCGGTGCGCTTTTGCTGGGTGATGTCACGCACCGTGCCGACAAAGCGCGCGGGCTTTCCCGGGTCTTCGATGACGCCGCCTTCGGCGCGTATCCATCGCTCGATCCCGTCGACGCGGTTTCGCACCCTGTAGGTCGCGCTGAACGAATTAGGACCACGCTTTTCCCTGGCGGTTTGCAGCGCGAGCGCGACGCTTTCGCGATCTTCGGGGTGGACAGCTTCCATGAACGCCGAAGGGGTGACCGTTTCCCCTGTCTTGAATCCCCACAGGTCCATGGTCCTTTGGTCCCATGTCAGCACCTGCGCGCCCAGCACCGAGTCGAACACGCCAAGCCCTCCGGCTTCCAGCGCCGCGGCCAGCCGCTCTTCGCTCCGCTTCAGGCGCCGCTCGGCTTCCGTGCGTTCCGAGACGTCCATGATCATCGTCCATCGGGCGGGCTTGCCGTCGTAATCGACTCCATGGCTGACCACCTCGACCTCGATTGCCGAACCATCCTTGCGCCGATGGCGCCAGACGCCGTCGGCTGCCGGCCGATCCGCAGGCTTTGAGGCCACAGTTGTCTGAAGCGGTCCAACATCCTCGGGCGGATGCAGATCTGCGATTGTCAGGCTCAGAAACTCGGCCTCGCAATAGCCGTAATGGTGGACCGCTGCCGCATTCACCTTTCTGATCCGAAGGCTTTCGGTTTCAAAGATCCACATCGGCTGCGGGCTGGTCTCGAACAGTTTGCTCAGGCGGAGTTCGCTTCTTTCACGCTCCTCTTCGGCCTGCTTTGCGTCGGAAACATCTTGCGCGATATAGGAAAACAGTCCGCGGCCGTCTGCCCCGTCCTCGATCTTGGTGACCGAGACACGCAGCCATGACTGCTTATCGGCGGCCAGATGACGATAGTCGAAGGCCACAGGTTTCCCGGATCGTTCGCTTTCCCGGTAATTCTGCACCCAGACATCGATCACGCCTTGCGGCACACCCAAGGCGCGGGCCGACTTTCCGGCGGTGCTGCCCGGAGCGTTTCCGAAAAAGCGGTCGGTCGCGGGATTATCGTAGACATGCAGGATGTCGGCTTCGCCGGGCACAAGTTCGACGACTCCCATCAAAAAACCCGAGCGGTCATAAAAGCTGCGCAAGATCGCGGTGTTGCGGCGCAGCACTTCGTCGGCCTGTCGCATCTGTTCGGTGGAAGAGCCCGACATGACAGCACCTTTTTCTATCGGTTAAGTGCAGCCGCGACCGCAAGACGCCAGCGTTGATTGTCATCACGCCCGAGTCAATAACAGCTTGGGCACCCGCTTTCAGGACTTGGCACGAAACGGGTCTTTCAGGCGCCGCGCAATTCCTTGAAACGGTCATGTCAGCCTCGGGTCAGGGCACCTTGCACAGATGGCGCGGAATTGCTTTGCTGGGGTCGGCAGCGGCTGGGCCTGAAGCATTTCCGGAAGGCAGGCATGGGAAAAGCGACCATCTCTGACATTGCCACCATGGCAAAGGTGTCGACCGCGACGGTTGACCGCGTGCTGAACGGGCGCGCAGGCGTTTCGGCCGCCAACCGCCAGCGGGTGAATTCGGCGGCGCAGGCGCTTGGCTATCCGCCCTATCAGGACAAGGTGGCGTTGCCGTCGCGCCCGGCACACCTCGACTTTTTCCTGCCCTTGGGCCGCAGCGAATTCCTGCATGATCTGGCGGCGGCAATCCGCGATTTTGCTGCGAAATTGCCCCTCGTCGCGTCGTGTCGCGTGCATGACATAGGTGGGCTGTCGCCCCACGACCTTGTAGCCGCGCTCGGGCAGACATCTCTGCGGAACAACGGCGTGGGGATCATCGCGGTTGATCATCCGGTCTGCCGCGCCGGATCGCTGCGCTGCCGCCAAAGCGCATGCAGCATCGAGCCATAGGCCGCAGCAATGGACCGATCGGGCACCGGCAGATCACCCTTGATCAACTCATGCAAGCGGGGCAGGGCGTGATAGGGGATCATGGGAAACATGTGATGCTCGACATGGTAGTTCATGTTCCAGTAGATCCAGCGGCTGACAGGGTTCATCAGCACGGTGCGGCTGTTCAGGCGGTGGTCAAGCACATCCTCGGCCAGCCCCCCATGCTGCAACAGACCGGTCATGACCATGTGCCAAGCGCCATAGATCCGCGGCCCGCCCACAAGAATAAGCGGAAGGACCGACCACGCGGCAAGCGCCCAGACCACCGCCCCAAGATGGATCGCCACGAAAACCCTTGCCCAAAAGATCGCCTTGGGGCGTTCTGCGTCGGGAAGGTAGTCCGCCTCGTCCGCAGTGATGATGCCGGCAGCGTTACGTAAAAGCACACGAAAGTGCAGCCAGATGTCTGGAATACCGATGAAATGCAGTGCCGCCAACAGCAGTTGCGGCGGGCGGAAATGGCCGATCTCGGGGTCGCGCCCGACGATGATGGTGTCGGTGTGGTGGCGCGCATGGCTCCAGCGCCAGCTTGTCGGGTTGCGCATCACCATGAAGCTGGCGATCAGATAGACGGCATCGTTCATCCATCCCGTGCGGAAGGCGGTGCCGTGCCCGCATTCATGCCAGCGCGAATCGCAGGCCGATCCGTAAAGCACGCCATAGACGAGGAAGAACGGAACCGCCCAAAGCGTGCCCCATGTCATGACCCCACCCGCGCCGGTGACAAGCAGCAGCCCAAGCCAAAGCGCCGTATCGCGCAGCGCAGGCCCGTCGCTGCGCTGCATCAAGTCTTTCATCGCCTTGCGCGGCACGTCCGAGTGATACCATTCCGCCGAGGCAAGACCCGCCGCCACCGCACGGGCATTTTCCGGCCCTGTCAGGCTATAGTCTCGCGGGGCGAAAGGTGCTGCGCTGTGTGTCATCCGGCGGACCCGATCTGGTGGTCAAGTGGGGCAAAGTTGCCAGACGGGGCTGGAAACGCGCTCTCGGGCTGACGGGCGATTGCCGAAATCCGCGCCTCTGCCACAGCGATTTCCTTTGCGCCATCGAGCACCGAAAAGCGCAGGTCGTAACGCCGCGATTGGCCATGTTCGAGCCAGATCATCTCGTCCCGGTCCCGCGCAAAGCGGTTGCCCAGCACATGATGCGTGGCAGGTTCGATCCCGAGAGCATAAAGCCCCGACCGGAAGTTTTGCCATTCAAGCGCGCAGGGAAGCTGATCGCGGCGGCTTTCGACGACGATCCCCAGACCCAGCCTATCGTTGACCAGAGCAACGGGCACGATACCCCCTGTGTCCGCCACCATGGCATGTTCCCAGACCTGTTCGCGGAACGTGGCCGAGGGCGCGGTGCAAATGCGATACCCCGTGTCCTGCACAGCAAGGTCTGGCGCATGCGACGTCCAGACGACATCGCCGACCGGCGCAAGGTAGCGCGACCCTTCGTCGAGCAGCGGCCAGCCGATATTGACGTGATACATCATCATATGGGGGGTCCGCGAAAAGCCCGCATTCACCACGCGGTCGGTCAGGCGGATGTCATTGCCACCCAGATCGGCCTCGATCTGGCGGTGCAATTCCAAAACCTCGCCAAAGACGGCGGCTTGTGTCACCACGCCTTCGGCCCAAAGGATGCAACGGTCGCCCTCCCACCGCTCGCCATATCCTGTCAAACGGGCGGGGATGGCGCCGACGCGCCCGTGCAGTCCGTGGCGCACGGTGTTGCGGCGCGGGTAGTCGTAACTGCTTGCGTCCACTTCTTCGGGGCCAAGGATGTGATCCAGTCCGCAGGTGGCCAGAAAACCCGAAAACGACCGCACCCACCCAAGCCCGTCTTCGCCTTCGGGTTCGTGCAGGGCAGGGTGGCGAAAGCCGGTCGGGGAATGCCAGCCGATAGCGCGGCCCTTGTGGGCAACATCGGCGATGTCCATGGCGCGGTCGACCAGAACCGAAAACGACAGCCCCGATCCGGTGCGGAATTCCAGCATGCGGATGCCGCGTTCCAGGCCATCGCCACAGGTGACCAGCCGCACCCCGCCGATCTGGGACAGGTTTCCCGTTCGGGCCGCAAGCCCTGCCGCGTCATGGGTCTGGCCGAAAAGTTCCGTCATGTCTGGGCTGTCCGGTTTCGTCTGTAACGACGAGTAGAGCGCAGAAAACCGCCCTGCATCCACCCGAAATCACATCAGATCACATCAGCCAAGGCCTTCGCGGACAATGTCTTTTACCGATCTTCCGTCTGTCACACCGTCGCAGCGCGGGCGGCTTTGCGGCGGTCGATGCGGGCGCGGATCGCCTCGACGTTGGTCACCGGCGTCGCCGCGAACAGCGACTTGGTATAGGGGTGCTGCGGGTTGGCAAAAAGCGCCTCGCGCGTGCCCTGTTCCACCGCTTCGCCCTTCGAGATCACCATCACCTCGTCCGCGATATAGCGCACCACGGAAAGATCGTGGCTCACAAAGACATAGGTCAGCCCGAATTCATCCTGCAAATCGGCCAGCAGGTTCAAGACCTGCGCCTGAACTGACAGGTCAAGCGCCGAAACGGGTTCATCCAGCACCAGAAGCGAGGGGTTCAGCATCAGCGCCCGCGCAATCGCGATGCGCTGGCGCTGTCCCCCGGAAAACATATGCGGGTAGCGGTTGAAATGCTCGGCCTGCAGCCCGACCTTGCGAAGCATCGCCTCGGCCCTGTCGCGCCGTTCGGTCGCGGGCAGGGTAGTGTTGATCACCAGAGGCTCCATCAGCACATCGCCCACCTTCTGGCGCGGGTTCAGGCTGCCATAGGGGTTCTGGAACACCATCTGCACCTTTGATCGCAGCGCCGGCGACGGGCGGCGGCGGCTGATGTCGACCGCCTCGCCGTCGATCAGCAACGCGCCGGACGTGGGCGCGTCGATCAGCGCGATGATCCGCGCCAAGGTCGATTTGCCCGACCCGCTTTCGCCCACGATGGCCAGCGTCTTGCCTTTCGACACCTTGAAATCGATGCCCTTGAGCGCCCGCATGACCGACCCGCGGGCAAACAGGCTGCCGGGCATGGCATAGTCGCGCACAATGGCACGGCCTTCGACGACGGTCGTTTCGTTGGTCATCATGCGTCCGCGTGTTGCAAGTAATCGGAAACGGTGGGCAAGCGGTCGCCCGTGGCATGTTCGGGCAGCGCCGACAAAAGCGCCCGCGTATAGGGGTGCTGCGGTGATGAAAAAAGGCTCAGCACATCTGCCTCCTCGATCTTTTTGCCCTTCCATTGCACCACCACCCGGTCGGCGGTTTCGGCAACCACGCCCATGTCATGCGTGATCAGGATCAGCGCCATGCCGTAATCTTCCTGCAATTTCATCAACAGATCGAGGATCTGCTTCTGGATCGTTACATCCAGCGCGGTCGTCGGTTCATCCGCAATCAGCAGGCGCGGGTTCGACGCAATCGCCATTGCGATCATCACCCGCTGGCATTGCCCGCCCGACATCTGGTGCGGATATGCATTTATCTTCGCCTCGGGCTGCGGAATTCCCACAGCCTGAAACAGCTCGATAGCCCGCGCACGTGCCTTGGCGCGATCAAGCCCCAGGTTCAGCCGCAACACCTCCTCAATCTGGAAGCCCACGGTGAACGACGGGTTCAACGAGGCGACGGGTTCCTGAAAGATCATGGTGATCTCGCGCCCGATCAGGCGGCGGCGTTCGGGTCCGGTCAGGTCTGAAATGTCGCGCCCGTCATAGGTCATCTCGTCGGCGGTGACGGTCGCGGTGTCGGGCAGAAGCCCCATCACCGCCAGCATCGACACCGATTTGCCCGACCCGCTTTCGCCGACAATCGCCAGAACCTCGCCCTTTTCCACCTGCACATCGACCCCGTCGACCGCGGTAAAGCTGCCGGTGGCGGTGGCAAAGGTGACGGTCAGGTTGCGGATGTTCAACAGGGGCATGGTCAGCTCCGCTTCAGCTTGGGGTCGAGCGCATCGCGCAACCCGTCGCCCATAAGGTTGATCGCCAGCACGGAAATCAGGATCGCCAGACCCGGCAGCGTCACCACCCACCACGCCCGCAAGATGAACTCGCGCGCCTCGGCCAGCATGGTCCCCCATTCCGGCGTGGGGGGCTGCGCCCCCATGCCCAGAAATCCCAAGGCGGCCGAGTCGAGCACGGCGGAAGAAAACGACAGCGTCGCCTGCACGATCAGCGGCCCAAGGCAATTGGGCAGGATGGTGCGGAACATCAGACGCATATTTCCGGCCCCGGCCACGCGGGCGGCAGTCACATATTCGCGCCGCATCTCCGACATGACGGCGGCGCGTGTCAGGCGGGCGAAATGCGGCTGATAGACGATTGCGATTGCGATCATCGCATTGGTCAGGCCCGGCCCCAGAACGGCGACAAGCACCAGCGCCAGCAAAAGCGACGGAAAGGCGAGGATCACATCCATCACCCGCATGATCACGCTGTCGACCCAGCCGCCGAAGTAACCCGCCAAAAGGCCGATGACGACACCGCCGACCAGCGCGATGGCGACGACGACGACACCTATGAACAGCGAATACTGCGCGCCAAAGATCAGCCGCGAAAGGATGTCGCGCCCCACCGCATCGGTGCCAAGCAGGTAATCCATGCTACCCCCCTCTTGCCAGAACGGCGGCACAAGCAGCGCCTCGCGGTTCTGCGCGGTCGGGTCATAGGGCGCGATCAACGCCGCGAAAACGGCGATGAAGACCAGCAAAAGAAAAACGGCCAGCCCGACGACCGCGCCGCGATTCTGGCGGAAGTAGAACCAGAACTCGGCCAGCATCCGGCGGCGGATGGCGGCATCAGACAGACGGACAGGCGTGTCGGGTTGGGACAGGTCGGTCATTTGACACGGATCCTCGGGTTGATAAGGCCATAGGTCAGATCGACCAGCAGGTTCACAAGCATCACCAGCCCCGCAATCAGCAAAAGCCCCGATTGCACCACCGGATAATCGCGGCGCGAGATGGAATCGATCATCCACTTGCCGATGCCGGGCCAAGAAAAGATCGTCTCGGTCAGGATAGCGCCCGCGATCAGCACGCCGATTTGCAGGCCGATGGTGGTCACCACCGGCACCATGGCGTTGCGCAGCGCATGGATGCCGATCACACGGAACGGCGGCATGCCCTTGGCCCGCGCGGTGCGGACGTAATCCTCGCCCATCACCTCGAGCATGGCGGACCGCGTCTGCCGCGCGATCACCGCAAGCGGAATCGTGGCAAGTACCACCGAAGGCAATATCAGGTGGCTCAGCGCCGAGGCAAAGGCGCCGTCCTGACCGGAAATCAGGCTGTCGATCAGCATGAAGCCGGTCACGTCGGGAAAGAAGAACATCAGGCTGATACGGCCCGAAACCGGCGTCCAGCCAAGGATGCCGGAAAAGAAGATGATGAGCAGCAACCCCCACCAGAAGATCGGCATGGAAAATCCGACCAGCGCCGCCGTCATTGAAACCTGATCAAACCAGCTTCCCCGCCGCATCGCAGCCAGAACACCCACCGGCACGCCGATCAGCGTGGCGATGATGATGGCGCAAAGACCCAGTTCGACCGTGGCAGGGAACAGCGTCAAAAACTCGGTCAGCACCGGCTTCTTGGTGACCAGCGAATTGCCGAAATCGCCGTGGAACAGCCGGCCGAGGAAATCGAAATATTGCAGGACGATGTTCTTGTCATAGCCAAGCTGCGCGGTCAGTTGCGCGTGACGTTCCGGCGTGACCCCCCGTTCGCCCGCCATCAACAGCACCGGGTCGCCCGGCAGGATCCGCACGAAGCTGAAGGCGATGACCGTGATCCCGAGAAAGGTCGGGACCAGATAGAGAAGCTTGGAGAATATGAAACGGATCATGCGCGCCCGGATTTGAAACAACGCGCGGGGACATGCGCCCCCGCGCGTCAGGTTACCTTGGGTTGAACCGATTACTCGGCGATATCTACCGTATCAAAGGTGAAATCGCCAAGCGGGCTCATCTTGAAGCCCGACACCTTGTTCGACATCGGCACATACTGGGTCGAGTGTGCGATGGTGAACCACGGGGCCTGCTCTTTGAAGATCACCTGCGCCTGTTCGTACAGCTTGGTGCGTTCGGCCTGATCGGCAGTCACCTTGGCGTCTTGCAACAGCTTCGAGAAGTCCTCGTTGCACCAGAAGGCGCGGTTTGCCCCGCCTTCGCCAGCCGAGGTGCAGGAGAGCAGAACCGACAGGAAGTTGTCCGGATCGCCGTTGTCGCCGGTCCAGCCAAGGATCACGGCACCGTCACGGCCCGCTTCCATCGACTTTTGCAGATACTCGCCCCATTCATAGGAGATGATCTCGACCGACACGCCGACCTTGGACAGGTCTTCCTGCATCAGTTCTGCCGTGCGGCGGGCGTTGGGCATATAGGGGCGCTGCACCGGCATCGCCCAGATCTTCATCGACAGATCCTTGACGCCGGCTTCTTCCAGCATCTTCTTGGCGGCTTCCGGATCGTAGGCATCGTCCTGCACGGCATCGTTATACGACCACATGGTCGGCGGGATCGGGTTTTTCGCAGGCACAGCCGCGCCCTGGAACACCGCGTCGACGATGGCCTGCTTGTTGATCGCCATGTTCAACGCCTTGCGGACGTTCGGATTGTCGAACGGCGCCATGGTCGTGTTATAGGCCAGATAGCCCACATTCAGACCGGCCTGTTCGTCCATCTTCAGGTTCGGATCGGCTTTGATCGCCTCGATGTCGGCAGGTGCCGGATAGGGCATCAGCTGGCATTCGTTGGCTTTCAGCTTTTGCAGACGCACTGCGGCATCGGGCGTGATCGCAAAGACCAGATCGTCGATCAGCGGAGCCGTGCCCCAGTAATCGGCGTTCTTCTGGTAACGGATCACTGCGTCCTTCTGGTAGGCCACGAACTTGAACGGGCCAGTGCCGATCGGCAGGTTGTTCAGGTCTTCGGGCGTTCCCGCCGCCATCAGCGCATCGGCGTATTCCTTTGACACGATCGACGCGAAGGGCATCGCGATATTGGCAAGGAACGGCGCTTCGGGCTGGTTCAGCGTAAATTTGACCGTGTAGTCATCGACCTTTTCGATCGATTTGATCAGCTCGGGCATCGCCATCGAGGTATAGTATTCATAGGTTATGCCAGCGATATACTGGTGCCACGGGTTTTCGGCATTGCCCTGACGGTCATAGGAAAAGATCACGTCATCGGCGTTGAAATCGCGCGTCGGGGTGAACGTGTCGCTCGACTGCCACTTGACGCCCTGACGCAGTTTGAACGTGTATTCCATGCCGTCAGCCGACACTTCCCAGCTTTCCGCAAGACCCGGCTCGACCTCGGTCGTGCCCTGCTTGAATTCGGTCAGGCGGTTGTAGATCGGGTGTGCCGAGGCATCGAAGGTGCCGCCAGCGGTGTAGGGCGCAGGGTCAAAGCCTTCAGGCGAGGCTTCCGAGCAATAGACGAACGTCTTTGCTTCGGCCATCGCCGCACTCAGCGCCAGCGCCGATGCAAAAATGAGGAAATTCTTCACGAGTGTTCTCCCTTCGGGTTGAGAAGTCTTTTGTTTTCTTGCAGGCCGCAAGGACGTGCTCTGCTGGCCAGTGAAAACTTGCTCTGTATTCAAGTCGATACGCGGGTCACTGACAACATATTTTTTCTTTTTGGTAAAATTTCGCGCTGCGATCACCCGTTCAGGGTGCATCGGGCCGGTTTGCCGGAGGGCAGAACCAACGTGCGCCGGTATCTGTCATATAGGCGATATCCTCGAGCCTTACGCCGCATTCGCCGTAAACGCACAGCATCGGCTCGATGGAAAAGCACATGCCCGCCTCGAGTGGCGTTTTGTTGCCTTTGACGATCCACGGCTCTTCGTGAATGTCGAGCCCCAGACCATGCCCCGTGCGGTGCGGCAGGCCCGGAACCGAATATCCCGGTCCAAAGCCCGCATGAACAAGCGTGTCACGGGCGGCTTTGTCCACCACCTCGCACAGCGCGCCCGGTTGCGCGGCGGCAAATCCGGCCTGCTGCGCCTTGTGTTCGCATGACCACAAATAGGCTTGCCGTTCCGTCGGGGTGCCAAAGACGTATGTGCGGGTAATGTCGGAATGATAGCCATGCAGCCGCGCGCCAAGATCGACAAGGACCATGTCACCCTGCGCCAGCGTCTGGTCATGGGCCACGCCATGCGGATAGGCGGTCGCTTCGCCGAATTGCACGGCGGCAAAGGTATGCGCCAGCCCAAGCGCGGCATGGGCCGCTGCGATGAAATCTGCCACCTCGCTCGCCTTCATGCCGGCACGCAGACCGGCATGGACGGCCTTTTGCACACCATAGCTCGCATCCATCGCAGCCTGAATGATCGCGATCTCGCTGGCCGACTTGATGCGCCGCTGAGCGCCGGTCATCGCACCCGCGTCCATCACCGTCAGCCCCGGCTGTGCGCTGATTTGCGCGACGAAGCGGTAAGGCGTGTCGGGGTCGAGCGCGAGCCGGCCACGGGCCAGATCGGCAAATAGGGCAAAGGGAGTCTCGTCCTCCTCCCAGACCGCAACACGTCCGGCCAGACGGATCATGCTTTCCAGCTTGGGCCGTTCGAACTCGGGGGTGATATAGGTCAACGAACCGTCCCGATGAACCAGCGCACCGTGGATGCGTTCGGAAAGGCGAAGCGAAAGCCCCGTGTAATAGGTCAAGGACGAAGACGCATCCAACCAGAGCGCATCCACGCCCTGATCGCGCATCACACCCGCCAGCTTTTGCACGCGCTGTGCATGTTCGGTCACGGTCACGGGGGGGGCCGACACCACAGAAAGGGTTTTCAGGGCTTTGTCGAAATCAACCATTGTCAGATACTTTCAGCTTTTCGCACACTTATGAACAGCACAAGCGCAAAGCGCCAGTTGCAAGTCAGGCAGACCCGACCCGTCACGCCAAGGCCGGAATGCGATAGGTTGCGCCAGACTTCGCCACTTCGTCGGCCAATCTCTGGATGATACAATCCGGCCTGAGCGGTTTTTCCAGTCGAAGCACATCTTGCAAGGCCTCTGGCACGTCGACCGGCGCGGCATAACCCGTGACAAAGACAAAGGGCACGCCTTTCGCCCTCAGCAAAAGGGCGACAGGCCAGACAAGATCGCTGCCGAGGTTGATGTCGAGGACTGCGGCATCGGGTGCCGCCGCCCCTGCCGAAGCGAGCGCGGTGTTCAGATTGGGCATCGGCCCGATCACCTCGCACCCTGCCTTAGCCAGCGCGCAGACCGTTTCATGCGCGACCAGATGTTCGTCCTCGACGACCAGAACGCGCTTGCCCTTCAATATGGCAATATCGCTTCCCGAAGACGCAGGCGCGCTGTCGGCAGGCGCGGCCACAGGGTGTGCCGTGTCCTGCGGAACAAGGTTCCGCAACGGCAATTCCACCTGCACCTTCAACCCGTCCGGCGCGAAATCGAGCTTTGCACTTCCTTCAAGCTCGAAAGCCAGCGTGTGTTCGATAAGAAGCGAGCCGAAACCCCGGCGGGCAGGCGCCCCGGCAAGCTGCGGCCCCAGTGTTTCAGACCAGCACAGGGTCATGTTGCGGGCATCTTCAACCCCGCTCACCGCCCAGATCACCGACAACATCCCCTCGGGCCGCGAAAGCGCACCGTATTTTGCCGCGTTCGTCACCAACTCGTGCAGGGCAAGCACCAGCGTCTGTGCAGCCCGCGGATTGATTTGCAGATCGGGGCCATCGACCGTGATCCTGTCCGCATTGCCCCAGCGATGCGGCGCGACCGCCCCGTCGACCAATTCGCGAAAGCTCGCCCCTTGCCAACTGCTGCGCGCCAAAAGCCTGTGCGACTCGGCCAAGGCCGAAATCCGGCCCAAAAGCCGCCGCGCTTCGTCCGGCAACGGACCGTCGGCAGGCCGGAAGGTCTGGTGTGCGATGGATTGCACCACGGCAAGGATATTCTTGACCCTGTGGTCCAGTTCCGAAAGCAGCACCCTCTGGCTATGCGCCAGCCGCTTGCTTTCGGTAATGTCGGTCGAGGCCCCGAACCATTCGTAGATCGTGCCCGACGGATCATAAAGCGGCACCGCCCGCATCCGGATCCAGGCTATCGTGTTGTCCGGCTTTCTCCACCTGTGCTCCAGATCGACCGGCGCTTTCGCCCTGATCGCCTGATCCAGCGTCGCGCGCACATGGGGCTGGTCCTCGGGCGTGACATAAAGGCTGATCCATTCGCTGCCCGCATTGTGCAAGGGCCGGCCCAAGGCATCTACATGTTCCAACTCTGTCCAGTCGGCACTGACACGGAAGGCGATGTCCGAGGTCGAATGGACAAGCGCGCGGAACCGTGCCTCGCTTTCGATCAGCGCCGCCTCGGCGCGGGCGCGATGCAACGCCGAAAAAGTACGTTCGGCCGTCTCGCGCACAAGATCGACCTCGGATTTCGTCCAGAAACGGGGCGTGTCGCTTGCGGCAAAGAGATAGGCTTCCAGCTTCCCCTGCCACAGCACGGGCGACAGGACGAAGGCCCTGACGCCAAGCCCCCGCACTGCCGCCTTTTCCGCCGACGTAAAGCCATGCGCCGTCGCCATATCCGCCACGATCACCGTCTGCCCCAGACGCAGGGCCGTGGCAATCGACCTGCCAAAGCTGTCGATTGCCACGGCGCGGTTGGCGAAGGCCGGGGTTTGGCCGCGGGAACTGTATTGGCCATCCGTCCTTGCCAGACCATCCCCGTCAACTTCGGCGAAACCGGCAAAGGTCACACCGAGATGGGTTCCGAAAACCTGTGCCGCCGCATGCAAGACGTCCTTCGCATCCCGACGGTCCCTGATCGCATCGCTAAGCTTCAGCAAAAGCGCATGGCGGTCCTCGCTGACGCGAAGCCGCGCCTCGCTCTCGCGCAGCGACCTTTCCGAACGGGCACGATCGACCGCGCGGTTGATGCGCTCCACCACTTCCACGACCAGCGCCACATCTGCCGGATGCCAGTCACGCGGTCTGGCGGCATTCAACGCAAGCACCCCGACAAGACGGCGGTCATGGAAATGCGGCACGTGCAACACTGCCCCGATGCCACGCTTGGCAAAGGCATCCGGCGCGATGGGCAAAGCGCCCGTGTCGCCCACATCGGGTATGACTATGCTTTCTCCCGCCCGCAGCGCGGCGGCGAAAGCCTCTCCGAAATCCTGCAAACGGTGCGTTCCGGCCATGCTGGGCAATGTGCCACTGGTCCAGTCGCGGCGAACGGTGCCCAATTCACCGGCCTCGTCGATCTCCAGATAGGCAGCCTGCTCTGCCCCGAGATGCCGCGCCAAAAGGCTGGCCGCCTCATGGGCAATGGTTTCGGGGTCAGCCGACCGGCGCAACGTCTCGGCCAGCCCTTCGCGAAACCGGGCGCGGCGCTCCTCGCTGATCGCATCGGTGATCTCGAGGCAGGGGCAAAAGAAGCCCTGAACGCGCCCGCCCGCATCGCTGACAGGGGTATAGGAAAACGAGAATTGCGCCTCTCGGAACGCGCCGTTCCGGAACAGCTGGAACGTGATGTCCGACATGTGCAGCGCCTCGCCCTCATAGGCGCGGGCGACGATCTGCCTCAGGTCGGGCTCCCAGATTTCCGACCAGATATCCTCTATCGCCCGACCGAGCGCCGGGTGTTTGTCGGCAAGGATTTCCGCATAGGCATCATTGTAAAGCGTCGTTCGATCCGCGCCCCATGTCACGAACATAGGCTGCTTGGCGGCCAGCATCACCTCGGTCAGAATTCGCAGTGATAAGGGCCATGCGTCGGGAGCGCCAAGCGGCGTTGCGTCCCAGTCAAGGTCACGCATCCGCCGGGCCATTTCACCTGAACCCATCGGCCAGTCTGCCGCGTTATCGCAAATCATGTCGCGCCCCGGTCCGCCCAGTGACCCGAACGCAGCGCGCGTCAAAAGGTTCCCTCGGGCGTTTTTGCGGTCAGGACCGGTGCCATGACCTTCGCAGCGTGACGTCCTTCAGGCGCAAGCATGCAGTGGCAAAGGCCGCAAGGTTGCGGATCCGTCGATGCCCGCCGATCAGGTGAAAGCGCAACCGTCCACCGGCAGCGCGCATTGGACGAAAGGCCTTCCTTTCCTCTTCCAGCAGGCTGCCCCCCAGCGTCGCCGACCCGTCCCTGACCAGCGGCCGCGCCAATGTCCAGACACGCAGGCCAAGCTCCCAGTAATACCGTAAATCTTCGTCTATCGGCCGAAACACCGTTTGACGGTACAAGAACTTTCCCGCGCCTCGCGCGGAAAGCACGTAGCCTACCGCGCCCACCTTCGGGTAACGCGGAAAGAGCAGGGTTTCCCCCGCCACCTCGCGGTGCAAGGCCCAGCCGTTGCTTGTGCTGTCGGGAAAGTCGAACAGTTTCAGCATGTCGACATCAGGCGCCATGCAAGCGGGCAGGTTTTCGAGCAGACGCCGCAAGGCCGCCGGATCGGTCAGGATGAAATCATCCTCCAGCAGCAGGGCGTGATCCGCCCCTGTTTCGATCAGCCTCTGCCAGCCGCAGCGATGGGTGCCATAGGTCGCGACCTCGCGCAGGGTCATGGGGCGGCGGGTCCAGCGTCGCTCTTGCACAGGATCGTGCAGACGAAGCGTGCTATCATCGCTATCGATGAACCCGTCGACCATTTCGACGCGCAACAGATCGGACAGTCCCGCCAATTGCGCCAGTGCCGAAGCGCGGCGTTCAGGCGGTGCGATGCGGCAGGTCAGCACCAGCGCCGGTATCCGCCGGTCCGTGGCGCTAGCGGTTTGCATGGATGATCTGCACGTTGGGCAGCCCGATGGGGACGACACCGGCGTCGCGCGCCAACCGACCAAACCCTTCGGTTTCAATCAAATGGCGATAGGGGCGTTCGGGAAAGCGCACTCCTGCGCGGTGAATATCGGCTTGCACGAGCAGCATCGTTCCCCCCACGCCATGCAACGGTACGCGGTCAAGATAACGCAGGTCCGAAAGATGCCGTCTATACCACCAGTCTGATGGCGGTTGCAGAATGCCGTCACGCACCTGTTTGTAATAGACCGGACGCGTCGGTACGCCGTTTTCGAAAAACGCATTCTGGTCGAAACTCGGCCCTCCCGCTTCCAGCACGCAATCCGGCGTCACTATCTTTTCGCGCTCGGAAAGCAGCCGCCCAAGCACGCCTTGCGGGTAGTCGATCACATCGGCATCGACCCAAAGCACCCAGTCGATTTCATCGGTCAGGCTCGCCGTCAAAAGGTCATTGCGCGCTCTTGCGATCCCGGCGCGCCGCGCCCTCTGGATGCCGCGCCGTGACCGCAGCGCACGCGACACTTGTGGCGCGTTCCGCAAAAGATCGACCACCGCCACGGATGCAAAATCGCCCGCGTGCCTGGCGACCAGCTCCTTCAAGACGCGGGCCGTTCCGTCACGGCTGTCGCCATGGCCCAAGCGGACATGCAGGTTTTCCTTCGGATGGTCGATCCGCGACAAAAGCTCGAAGCAGCGCGGCAGATCGTCCTCGGCGTCTCGCACAGGTACCAGCACAAGGACCGCGGCTTCCGGCCCAGTGGGGGCTATCGGTCGGTCCAGAAACCCGCAATCAAGCGCCCCGAGGGTTGCTGCAGGGTCAAGCCGTGGCCCGCCGAACAGCCAGTCACGCGCCTGATGCAGCCGTGACACCTTGCGCTGGATCCACCGGTCGTGGCGGATAGTGAACCAGCTGCCTGCCCAAAGATGCGAAGACAACCGCAGGTCGCCATAAGGGCCGTAATGCGTGCCGTCAAAGCCGCCGCCATGCACATCGTTCTCCGCAAACAGGCCACAGGAATGCAAAGCCATCGCATCGGGCGCTTTCGCCTGCCAGCGTTCCACGACGGCGCTCAGCAGCAAGGGGCCGGTGTTTTCCAGCACATCGAAAGCGCGCCGTGGTGCCATCAGCCTGCATGCAGCGATCACATCTTCCCAAAACGGGTGCTCCGGCGGGCTGGCCATGGTTCCGTTGAACCACATGGTCTTCAGCCCGCGCTGCAAGGCCGGTTCACGGTGGCGGGGCGGCTCCTCGCACAGGATGACACGGCGGTCGCCCGCGATAGGCTCGGCCGAGGCCAGGCACCGCGTGTCGATATCGGCATAGATCCCGCCATAACGGTGCAAGATGCAATACCGCGCCAGATCAGCCTTCTGCACCGGCTTGTCATAGCTCAGGAAAAGATCGAGAAGATCGGGGCGTTCCTGACGAAAGAATTCCAGCAGGTCGTCATCGGTCCAGAACCGGTACGTCCAACCCGGATTGCAGGCCTTCCAACTTTCGGGAAAGCCCATACCTTCGGGCACATTATTGTTTTTCCACGTTTGATGTATCAGACGTGGCACTCCCGGCGGAGCGTAAGATGCCATTTATTCAAATCACTTTTTTCGAAAAGACAGGGGATGTCGCATCGGGCTACGAGCTTCGCAATAGGGCGAACCTGTCGGATTTGTCAATTTGTGTTAACGAAGCAAGCGCGCCAACGCTTGGCCTGCAGGCCGATGGTGAAACGCGCGCCCTTGCACGCACCACCCAGCCCCTCGACCCGCGCGACATAGAGCGGTTGGTCGAAACCGTAGCGCGGCTAAAGCCCGATTTCGTGCTGATCGAAGGCGTAGCCCTTCTGCAAGCGCTCGAGGTGCTTCGCCACAGGTTTCCTGCACTGCCGTTGATCCTCGATATGCACAATGTCGAAAGCCTGCTGATGGCCGAGACCGACCGTGCGCGGCTACCCCGAATGCTGCGCCCTGTGGCGGATGCGCTGAACCGCAAACGCCACCTTGCAGAACTCTGGGCAGATCGCAGGGCGGTCGAACTGGCCAGCATGGTCTGGACCTGTTCCGAACAGGATGCGGCACTGGCAAAACGCCACCTCGGTGCGACGACGGTCGAGGTCATCGCCAATCCGGTGCCCGACTGGTGCGCCGCAACTCCCATGCACGGGCACGACACCACAGCCGCGCCCGTCGTGTTGTTCGTCGGGCATCTGGGTTATCTGCCCAACCGCCGGGCAGTTACGCGCCTGTGCCGCACCATCATGCCCGCGCTGGCGCGTCATGAACCCTCGGCGCAGCTTGTGGTCGCGGGGCGCAACCCGTCGGTCCGCGTGATGCGTCGGGTCGAAGAGGCAGGGCACGAACTGATTGTGAACCCGATGGACCTTGGCCCGCTTTATGCCCGCGCGACGGCCACGGCCATCCCCTTGGCGCAGGGCGGTGGAACCCGCATCAAGGTGATCGAGGCTTTGGCGGTCGGCTGCCCGATCGTTGCAACCGCGAAAGCGGTCGAGGGTCTGGGCCTGCGGGACGGGGTTGATTATCTGGCTGCCGAAACCGATCAGGACTTTGCGCGCGCTCTGGCGCGTCTGGCAAGCCAGCCCGCATTGCGGGCGGCGCTGGCCGAGGCGGGGCGCAACATAGTCACGACCCGCTATGCCGCACCCGTTCGCCGCGCAAGCATCGCCGGCGCCCTTGAACATTTGCGCGCCTAGCCCGGCGGGGTAAGGGCAGGGGGCTCGGACGGCGTCCCCAAAAGCCCACGCAAATTTCTGCGCGCCCTCATCGCCCCTCGCAGGCGACGATGCTCGGCATGGTCGTGCTGGTAAAGACCGCAGGACACGCAACTATCGGTTCGTCCGCAGTCGGCTTCCCAGCACCTGACCTTTTCCAGAAACTGCAGCAGGATGCGTTCCAGATGCAGGTTTGACGATCCTTTCAGCATGATCACCTCATCCGCCATGGCAGTCTGCGCGATGTAATCGGCCGCTTGGCGCGTCGTGGTGAAATGGCGGTAGCGGCCTGCGGCGACATCCGCTTCGGATGCCCATGACCGACCGCCGAACTCGTTGACCGTAATCACCTCGTCCGACACCGCCAGGGCATCGCGCACGGCGTCGCGATAGATCGCGCGACGCTTGCCCGGATCGTCGGAAATCATCCCGAGCACGACACGGCGGCGGGGAGCCGACACAGCGCCCAAGGCATCAAAGGCCAGCGAAAGCGTGCCACGCGGCGCTTTCTTGCAATCGGCCAGAAAGACCGGTCCACCCGGAATGGCATGGACGCTCAGGTTCAGCCAAAGCGTCTGGAACGTGGCTACCGCGTCACGCACCGCAGCAACCGGCACCCCGAGTTCGAGCGCGCAGCAAATCGCGGCGCTGACCGGAACGGCAAAATGCCTGCCCACAAAGGTGGTCGGAAAGTCGATCACCTGCCCGCGCCAGCCGATGGTGACCGTCACGCCCTGCGGGAAGCCCCCCGAAACCGAAACGATGCGGCAATCGGCCCCGTCGCCATGGCCGAAAGTAACCACCCGTGCCGCCGTGCGCGCGGCCATTCCCATCACATAGGGATCGTCGCCGTTCAGCACGGCCAACCCCGATCCGGACAGCGCGGCCACCAGTTCGCCCTTTTCGGTGGCGATCGCCTCGCGACTGCGAAAGGCACTGTAATGTTCCAGCCCGACCATGGTGACAACGGCCACATCGGGACGGAAAAGCGGGGCCATTTCGATCATCTGGCCTTTGCCACCGACGCCAAGTTCGGCAACGACATAGTCGGCATCCCGACTGCGGAGCAGGGTTTTCACCAACGGGTTAATCGTATTGTCCAGAACCTGTGCCGAAACGCTGCCATGACGGCGCATGATTGCGGCGATCAGCGCCGTCGTCGTCGATTTGCCCGAACTTCCCGTTATTCCGATGAAGACGCCACGACTTTTCGCCCGCGTCCGGCCTGCCGATTTCATCCGTAAAGGGCGCAACACCCCGAGCCGTATCCTTTGCACCGCGTCGCGCAAGGCAATGATTTTCATATCACCCCTTCCAGAACCGCCGCCTTCAGCAGCCGGTGATAGGCCGCCTTGTCACCCTGATAGCTGCCAACCGAAAAATCGGCCAAGGGCGGGTCTCGCAGCACTTCGGCCGTCATCGGGTGGGCCGGTTTTGCCGCATCGAGCGTCGAAAAGTAGTCGTCGAACTTGAACCGCCCCCGCGCATGTCGCCCGATGGCGCAAGCCACAGGTTTTCGATGCCAAGCGCATCGGCGACGATCAGGCCATGCAGCGATTGGCTCAGCACCCTGCGACATCTGCCGATCTCGCGGATCACCGTCCACGGGTCTTGCCGAACGTCGATAAGCCGGACACCCTGCGGAACGATCCTGCGCGCCAAGGCAAGCGATCCGACATGCGGCACGAAGCCGGTCGCGTCGCCCCGCTCGGGCGTGAATATCCGGTCGACCAGCACCATCGGATCTCCCAGCGGCACGGTCCCCTCCACCCCCAGCACGGCCTGCGTCAGCTTGCCCCGCAGCGCCACCACATGCGGCCGCGCAGCCAGCGGCCGCGGCGTCAGAAGTCCCGCGCCCAGAACCGTCGAAGCCTCTGTCGCAGATGACAGGATGCTGCCCATGCCCACGAAATGCGGTGCATCGCGGGTCGCCGCAAACCGGAACTGCGCGCCAGTCAGCTGCTGGAACAGGGCAGGGTTGATGTCATCGCCAAAATTGGGGACCCCGACATGCCAGAACAGCGGAGGAAGCGTGTCAGGCCGCAGACGTGCCGACCAGTATCGTCGCAGTTTGACAAGCTTGTGCTTCACAGGCGTGCCGCAATGGACCGCAGCGCCAGCGCGGTGCGATAGACCGGCCGCAGTGTCTCGCGTTGCAGGCGTTCCACAAAGCTCATCGGCGCATGTATCATACTGCCCCCCATTTCGACCGACCTCTCGCGCACACCCGAAGGCAGGACCGTCAGCACATCGACCCCGTGCAACCAACGCATCTGCACAAATGTGTCGACCGGCCTGTCGAACGTGACCGAACTTTGCAGCAGCCGGATTGCCGCCCCGCGCGTCACCAAAAGCGCCTGCATGCCCAACCCTATGACCGAAGGCCGCAGCACCCGAAGATCGCCTTTCCCTTGCGCCACGACCTCGCCACGTTCGCGCGCGGTAAGTGAAAACCTGACCAGCCGGTCGGGCGCCAGCGTCTTTAACGCAAGGTCTAAAGCCGCCCGGAACGGAGGGTCCAGCGCGATGTCATCTTCCACGATCAGCGCGGCGGGGTGGCCGTCGTCTATCATGCGTTGCCAGCAGGCGCGGTGGCTGTGAAACGTCGCGATCTCGGCTGACCGCAAAGCAAAGGGATAGACCGGAAAGGCAGTACGCCGCGGTTTGGGCGCGTGCAACGGCGCAACCGCCCGCCCGTCGATGCCGGAAAAGACGGTGGTTTCGGGGCCAAGCGCACGGCATAGCATCGCAACGTTCTGTTGCCGCCCGACAGCGCGTTCCAGATGGATGATATAGGCAGGCAGGGTCATCGCGCCGCCTTTCGCCACCGCGCCCGGTGCCGTGCGATGCGCCATGCGACCCCGATCGCGCTCTTTGCCCGCCGCCGCAATCCGCCCCGACCATAGGCCGCGATGACGCCCGCCACCTCGTCGGCAATGTCGGTCTTTCCGGCCGCGACGGCAGCACGATGCAAGGCCCGCACATCCGACAAGAACGCATCGTCAACGATCCTCAGCCTCCCGCGTCGCGGCAGGAACGGCGGAAAGGTCACCGCCCGCGCCTCGGCCCCGGCAACCTCGATCGCGCGCATGGCAAAGGTGCATTTGTCGCATTGCCCGCAATTCCTGCGGCTCTTGTTGCACACACGCAGTCGCGCCATCATCGGCCCGTCGCGCGTCACCCGCGCGATCTTGTCGAAACGCGGCACCAACCCGTGATGCTCGACCGCCAACAGGACCGACCCGAACAGCGGGTCCACCGCCGGATGCGACCCCCAGGGCGAATGCCACGCCGTCTCGTCCCCGGATGATGCGATGATCACACGGTCGAACCGGTCAGCAAGCATATGACCCACCGCCGCAAGCGCCGAGCCGTGATGTTCCATCCAGCTTGCGATGGGATGGAACACTTCTGCCATATCGGTTTCGATGACCACCGCCTCCAGCCCATGTGCTGCTGCGGTTTCCTGCGCCATCTTCTCCAGCCGCTGCGTTTCGGCTGCATCCGACAGGGGCACATCCAGCCCCAGCATGGTGATGATCGCGGTGATGCGGCCCTTGTTTTCCAAAAGCGAATACGAGGAATCGACGCCGCCCGAAAAAAAGACAGCTGCCCCGCGACCCGCGCGTGGCGCCTTTTGCGCGCTGGTATCCGCCTGGACCTGCACGCGGCGGCAGCCCCGCCACCAATCGGCATAATGGCCGGTTATAGCATCGGCTCGCGCCAAAAGCCCCGCGTCCACCTCGCCTTCGACTTGCAAGGCAATGCCAAGTTCCGACGCCGGGTAAAGCCCCAGCGCAAACAATGCGTCGGGGTTCGGCGCCAGCGATTGCCCGCTGCGGCACAAAAAGCGGGCCTTGCCGAAATCGCGCGCTCCAGCCGTCACGCGAACCGAAATTTCCGTCAGATCGGTCTGCGGCAAAAACGAAAGGACCAATGGCACGCTCACGCCTTGCCCCCCGCCCGTTCTTCCGACCGCCGCATCGCCCCGAACCGCGCCCGCATCCGGTGAAGCTGGAACAGCGGTGTCCGCCGCCTCAGCAAAACCTCCCCGTCCGCAGCCTTGCGCCGCAGCCAAAGCGGACCTTTGCCAGCGTTGGCGGGCGCAACGGCCGTGACCGCCAAAAGCTGCCCCGACGGATCGCGCCAGCGCTGTGCATGACTGCTGCCAAAGGCAGAAAAGCGCGCTTTAATCTCGGCAACGGTCAGATGGGGCCCAAGCTCGTTCTCGCCCCGTGCCAGCCTGCGGTATGATCCCGAAGCGGGGTCTTGCGGCCGCGCGACGATGTCGCCGCGCAGGTAGGCGGGCAGGTCGCGGGCCGCCAGATCGGCTGCGGCCTCGGCCAGATGGTGGTTCCACTCGAACATGTCGCGCGCCGCGCTGCGCGGACAGGCGCGCTGCGCGATGATCGGGCCGGTATCGAGATCGCGGTCAAGACAATGCAGCGTCACGCCACCGAAGCGGTCCGCCGTTCCGTCGATCAACATTCCCTGAGTGGGCGAGGGGCCTCGATATTGCGGGAGCAGGGCAGGGTGAAAGTTGACCGCCCGGTCTGGAAACAGCGCGATCAGATCGGCCGGAATCTTCTGCATCGTGATCAAGGAGACCAGCACATCCGCGCCGCTCTTGCGCGCCTCGGCCAGCGCGTCCGGCCAGTGGCGCAGCGGCGGTATCTTGCGGGGTGTCACGCCAAGACGCTGCAACAGGCGGGCAGTATCGAATTCTGGAAAAACCGTCCCGCCAAGGCTGGCGCGCCGCGTGACCTCAGCAGGGGTAGGCCCGGTCCACCAAACTGCGGCGATCCCGTGCCCTGCCTGCACCCAGGCCCGCAGGACGGCAGCGGTGATCAGTGATGGCGACAGGATGAACAGCGAACGGTGCTTCATCGGATCAACGGCATCCTCAGGTCAATTCGCCCCAAACCGCCCTGCATACCTACAGCCGAAATAAGGCCCCAAGACCGCACCCCTTCGACAGCTCGCAAGCCGCCGCATAAGCACGCGCAAAGCGTTTGTTAATCTATGTTAATAATCGCTCGACAGCGAGGGCGCAATGCCCGCAGGCCTTGGTGGGCAGGAAACCTCCGACCGCAAAGGGCCGTGCCTACCACACCCGAGCCAAGCGAAGACCACCGCAAAACCCGATGTCTGCCGCAGCAGGGTGAAACTCTCCCTGCCTCGGCGCGTATTGCAAAGTAGAGCCAGAAACACCGCGCGGATAAGGATGATCGATGCCCGAAACCCTGAAAGCTCCGCTGCTTTTCTTGTCCCGCCTGATGGTGTCTTTGCTTTTCCTCGGCGGCTTCGCGCAAAAGATAGGCGACCCGGGTCCCGTAACCGACATGATCGCTTCGGTCGGGTTACCCGGTTGGATGATCTGGCCGGTCGCGGCCTTCAACCTCGCCGGCGGCCTTGCGCTGCTTGCAGGGTGGCGCCTTGCCCTGATCTGCCCGCTGCTCGCCGTTTACTGCCTCGGAACGACCTGGTTCCACTGGCAACTCCGCGCCGATCCATGGCAAATCACCATCATCGTGAAGAACATTTCGACTGCAGGGGGATTGCTCGCCTTGGCTGTGGCGGGCCGCAAGCATGATCAAATCGCATAAGCAATCTTATGTCATACTGATGCACACACAGTCCAATGGGTCGTCCGGTCAGTTTCGAAGCGTTCGCGCGGATAGGTGAAATACACATCCTGCGCGGTCTCTCCCGTTTCCGTCGCACCGAAACGGCGATGGAACGCAAGGGTCGTGGCATTTTCGCGTCGTACATCGAACGTCGCCGTTGACAGTCCAAGACCGTCGAAAGCAACCATGTAAAGCAGCGTGGCGCTTTCCAAAGCAGCTTTCGGCGGCTTGTGTTCGTCCAATATCCAACTGCCCCAGGTGAAGCTGCCCCCCTTGATGTCGTAAAGCCTGACTAGCCCGCAGCGCGTGCCGTCGCGGCGTTCGATCACGTAGTAAAGTTCGCCCAGACCGGCTTCACGCTCCTTGTAGCCTTCGATCCATCGGCGCTGGTCTTCGACCGTTCCCTGCACCGGCGAAAGATGCGCGTTGTAGCGTGGGTCGGTGCGCAGCGCCCGCACATAGGCTGCGTCATCAGGACGGATCAGACGGAGGACAAGGTTCGGACCTTCGATCCGGCGCAACATTTCTGGCACGGTCATCCGGTCACACAACAAGGCGGGCAAGCGTCATGGGGCGTTCACCTTCAGGCATTACGGGCCGCAATCTGCCCGCTTGTGCTGATCGTATGCAGGTTCAGACCCGAGTCAACCAAACCCTTCCCGCGCCGATCCGCAGGCCCTTACCCCAGCCGGAAAGCCACAACGTTGCTGCCCTCGGCGCGCATGACCTGCGCGGCGATCTGCGTCTCGCGCATCCGGCGGCTGGTTTCGGCGTGGTCGAGCAGCATCAGCCGGAAGGTCGCGCGCATCAGATCATGGCTGACGGTGGCCCCCTCGCCGGCAATCGCCTGGGTCAGGCGCCATGCGCCGTCGCTGCGGTCGACCTGCTCCTTGACCGCGCGGGCGTCCGCTATGCCATAGGTCGTGCAGAAACTGTCCAGAAACGCCTCGGCCTCGGGTGTCAGTTCCGGATGGGGAAGCATTTCCTGCAACGGCACGACACCCTTCACCGCAATCACAAGCGGTGCCGTCCGGTGCGCGCCGATACTGTCGGAAAAGAGCGGCCCCTTCCCCGTTGCAAGGTGCCAGCCCTGTGCAAGGTAGAGCAGGCGCTGAAGATCGAAGAACCCGAGCGATTCCCAGACATAGTGAAAATGGTTCGAGATATAGAGCGCTACGTCCTGGGCCTTGTTCGACATGACAGTCACCGGAATTGGGTTTGAATCACCTGCTATGGCAACCTTATGCGTTTACGGATGGGTTTCCCATCCATTAAGCAGTATTACATCCGTTTGGCTATACATCCACACTTGATGGTTGTCTTGACGCCAAAGATGGGCCATCTGCGCCCCTTTGGCCGAAGCCGGCGGTGGAAAAATGTCCCGGACCGCCGGAACCCGTGCCGGGGACCTGCGTTAGAACCGGACCAGCGTCTTGCCGTCCTGTCCGAAAACACGGGGCGCTGGTTGCGGGCTTGGCGTGTGCGTCCCCCTGTCGCGCAAAGCCCCGGTTGCAGAAAGGGGTCTTGCTCCCTCTTTCTGCAACCGGCCTTCGGATCCCGATCTTACGACATCAATGGTTCGGTCGAGGCGAAGAACATCGCCTGACTGACGGCCGAGCGCACCTGCGCCTCGGAATAGGGCTTGGCGATCAGAAACGCGGGTTCTGGCTTCTTTCCCGTCAGCAGCCGTTCCGGAAAAGCCGTGATGAAAATCACCGGAATCTCGTCGAACTGGCGCAGGATATCGTTCACCGCGTCGATACCTGACGATTGGTCGGCAAGCTGGATATCTGCAAGGATCAGATCGGGACGGTCCCGCGCCGCAAGCTCGACCGCAGCCGAACGTGTCCGCGCGATGCCGGTGACACGATGCCCGATTTCGGCGACGATCATCTGGATATCCATCGCGATGATCGCCTCGTCCTCGATGATCAGAACCGAGCCTGCGACCGAATTGGCCATTTCGGTCTTGGCGATCTGCACCAGCCCTTCGGCCTGCGCCGGGTTCGTCTGCATGATATGCCCGATGTCGGGATAGCTGAACCCTTCGATGGCGTGCAGCAAAAGCGCCTCGCGCGTGTTCGGCGTCAGCGTCGCCATATGATCCTGCGCGCGGCGCGACAATTCGCTGTCAGGCGTGCCAAGCGGTGCGCCTGCGCTGGACCATACAAGATGAAAGGCGCGGAACAAGGCGATCTTGGCATTCGGCGCACTTCGCAGCACGCTTGGATCTTCAAGGATCGCTTCCAATGTCGCTGCGGCATAGCGGTCACCGCTGTCCTGGCTTCCGGTAAGGGCGCGGGCATAGCGTCGCAGGAATGGCAGGTTCGCCGCGACGATCGAGGCCGGATCGGCCAAAGCTTCATTCATTATGCTGTCCCCATTGTTCAGTAATCGGCGGAACCAAACGCGGTGAACAGAGTTTAGTTCCGTGATAGATACAGACGGGGGTCAGCAAGGATGAGCATGTTGGGACGCATGAGCGATAAAAAAGACAAGCCGGCCCTTCGCAACAGCATCGAAGAGAATTTGCGCAAAGTCTATCAAGAGTTGATGGACGAAGAGGTGCCGGACCGCTTCAAGCAGCTTCTCGCGCAGTTGAAAGACAGCCAGATCGCGTCCGCCGAAAACGACGACGGGGAGGGGCTGAAATGAGCGCCTACTCCAAATCCGACATGCCGAAGTCCACGCCGGAAAACCCGATGGACCCGCGCGAGGAACTGCCCTACCATCTTCCTGCAATGCGGGCTTTCGCAATCAGCCTGACGCGGAACATGGCCGCGGCAGACGATCTGGTGCAAGATTCCATCGTCAAGGCATGGTCCAGTTTCGACAAGTTCGAGCCGGGCACCAACATGCGCGCGTGGCTGTTCACGATCCTGCGCAACACCTTTTATTCCGGTGTCAGGAAGCGGCGGCGCGATATGCCAGACCCCGATGGCGTCCACACCGCAAGCCTGTTCGAAAAACCCGCGCATGACGGGCGCTTGGCGATGAACGACTTCATGGTCGCCTTCAACCAGCTTTCGCCGGTTCACCGCGAGGTGCTCATTCTGGTGGGCGCTTCCGGCTTTTCCTACGAGGAAGCAGCTGAAATGACAGGCGTAGCTGTAGGCACGGTGAAAAGCCGCGCCAGCCGCGCGCGTCTGCGGCTCGCAGAACTGCTGAAACTGGACGAGGGCGAAGAACTGGTGGGGTCCGACCCTTCGACCATGGCGGTTATGAGCAGGTCGGCCGTGCGGGCGGCATGATTACCGTCGCGCCTTCCGAAGCGGCGCGCAGGTTCATCGACAGGCTGGGCGTCAGGCTTGGCCTTGTCATCGGGCTTGCGCTTTTGCCGGTGGGCGCGATGGCCGTAATACAGGCAAATGACCTGCTTTCCGAAGCGCGCGCGCGCAGCGAGGCGGCCTTGGCAGGCGAAACCCTGCGCGCGGTGCGGCCGAAACTGGGACTGATCAAACGTGCGCAGGGCATGGCCGAAGCACTTGCCGCACTCGGCCCCGGCACCGCTGGATGCGAGGCCTTGTGGCGCGTTGTGGATGGCAGCGATTTTGCCTTTGCCGGATACTACGGAACCAACGGTCAGGCCCGCTGCCGCACCCCCGCCGCTCCGCCAAGTTTCGTCGGATCGCGGGGTCTGGCCGCCATCTTGACCGGGTCCAGCGCGGGGCTGGCACTGATGCGCGGGGCGAAAGACAGCGTCGACATCGTCGCGTTGCACCCCGAACGTGATGCGGGCGGGGTAGTGACGGGTTTCGCCGCCGTTTCACCGAAACCCGCGTCAACGCTTTCCCTTGCCACCGAAAAAAGCGCCGCGTCCTCGGGGTTTTCCTTGTTCCTGTTTGACCGGTCAGGCGCCGTCCTGTCCGGCCAGGATGGCTACTCCGCTTCCAAATCCTTGCTCCCCCAAGGACAGCCGTTGCAAAATCTGGCCGACCCTGAAGTCGCGAGCTTTACCGCCACCTCCGAAGGCGGCGGCGAACGGGTCTATTCCCTCGTGCGGCTCGTCGAGGGAGAGCTTTTTGCGCTTGGCACATGGCCTGCCGAACGGCGCGGGCTGGCCGCAATGAACGCACTGCCGCCGCTTGTCATGCCTGCGCTGATGTGGGCCATGAGCCTGATCGCAGCCTGGATCGCTGCCGAAATGCTGGTCACGCGCCATATCCGGCGGCTCCGCAGCGCGATACGCGATTTCGCTGGCGGCAACCGTGTCGTGCGGCCGCTGGACATGAAAACCGCACCGCGTGAAATCCGCGACGCGACCGAAGCCTTCCAGCGCATGACCGATGCCATCCTGCGCGACGAGGCCGAGCTCGAGGACATGCTCCGCGAAAAAGAGCTCTTGCTGCGCGAGGTGCATCACCGCGTGAAGAACAACCTGCAACTGATCGCATCTATCGTGAACATGCAGCTTCGCCGCACACGTTCGGACGAGACGCGCTCGGTGATGCGCGCCTTGCAAGAGCGGGTCGTGTCGCTCGCGGCCATCCACAACGGGCTTTACCAGACCTCCGACCTGTCCGAGATCAGCGTCCAGACGTTGTTTTCCGGCATCATCGAGCAGGTGACCCGCAACGCACAGGTGCGCGGCCAGATCGTCGCGGTCGAAAGCAACCTGCAGCCCGTGCAACTGACAGTCGATCAGGCGGTGCCGCTGGCGCTTTTGCTGACCGAGGCCCTGTCGAACGCGCTGAAATATGCCGGCACCGAAGACGGGACAGCCCCGCGTATCGTCGTGACCTTCAGCGTCGAGAAAACCGGCGAAGCCCAGCTCGAAGTGGCCAACAGCGTGACCGGAACCGCACGTTCGATCGACCTCGATACCACCGGCACCGGAATCGGCACCCAGCTTCTTCGCGGCTTCACCAAACAACTCGGCGGTGAATTCAGCCGCGAGTTCACCGGCGGAATGTGTTACTTGCGGGTCTGGTTCTCGCTTTTGCCGCGTGCCGAAGCGGCCTGAGGCGACTCGGTCGCCGCGGCAACCGCGCTGTCGGGAAGGCGATGGGTCGACAGGCGGCGTTCGTCATGCATGACCATGGCCCAGATGGCGATGGGCAAGGCGACGATGCCGCCGATCGCACCCCAAAGCCACATGCCGAAGACCAGCGCGCAGAACACCACAAGCGGGTTCACCTCCATCTGGCGCCCCACGAACGAAGGCGTGACGAACTGGCTTTCGATGAAGTTGAGCATTGTATAGGCCGCAGCCGGCGCCACCGACATCGCCCCGTCGAACGCCGCGACCCCAGCCACCAGCAGCGCAAGGCTGACGATCACCGGACCAAGGTAGACCAGAAAATTGAACAACGCCGCGACCAATCCCCACAATATGCCGTCGGGCAGGCCCAGCAGATGCAAGGCTGCGGCGGTGAAAAGGCCCAGCACCGCGTTGATCATCGAGACGGTCAGGAAGTAGCGCGACACGTGCCGCTCTGCCCGCATCAGGCGGGCGACGATCTGCATCGGTTCCGTGTCGGTGCGGATCGTGCGGGCGATGGCGCCGTAAAGCTCGTGGCGGGTCATCAGGAAAAAGAACAACACACCGGCGAAAATGGTCGCCTGCGCCACGATAGACGGGGCAAGCAGGATCGCGTCGGTCACGGTGGGCAGCCCTGCAGCCTCGGCCGTCGCCGCCGCTTGGGTGCCCGGTTCGGCGGAAATCGCCTCGGCGACCACCTCGGTCGCATTCCGCAGACCGCGCATCATGGTCGTGATGCTGTCGATGGTCTCTTGCATATCGGCGAGCACCTTGGGCGCTTGGGCGACAAGCCGGGCGACGATCGGCTGCAACACCATGATCAGCGCGCCCACGACAGAAAGGGCCAGGATCAGGCTGACCAAAGCGCCGATCGCAGGTCGAAAGCCCCATCGGTCCCAAAGGTCCGACAGGGGCGACAACACGATCCCGGTGACGATGCCAAGGACGATGGGGGCAAGGATGCTTTCGGCCGAGTCCAGCGCGGCGAAAAACACGATCACCGCGACGGTGATCACGGCGAGGGGCACAAGGCGGTCAAGCTGGTTCATGATCCGTATGCAACGCCGTACCGGGTTGCAGGTTCCGCCGCCGAAAAGACGCAGCTCCGGAACAGGCTCCGTCGCGATGCGTTGCCCCTGTTCGACCGACATGAAAGGAAACGTCATGAACTGGGACCAGATAGCCGGTGGCTGGAAAGAAATGATGGGATCTGCCCGCGCCAAATGGGGCGAGATCACCGACGACGAGTGGACCGAGATCGGCGGGCGCCGGGACGAGATGGTGGGCGCCTTGCAGCGGCGCTACGGCATGGCCCGCGAAGAGGCCGAACGCGACGTGGATGATTGGTCGCGGGGTCTGTGACATGGTGCTTGACCTGCGGCGGGCGCTGTTTTCGGAAATGGCGACGGTGCAGGTCGGCATGCTCGGAGTGCAGGGGTCCGCCCTGCCCTTCGAGCCCATGGTGCATCTTATGGCACCATCCTCGCCCGAGTTGTGGTTTCTGGCCGAACCGGACAGCGACCTTGTGAAGGCAATCGAAGGGTCATCGACCGCCGCCTATTGCGTGACCGGCCGCAACCACGACCTGCACGCCTGCCTCACCGGCCCTGTGCGGCTCGCGCCGGACCGGCGCGGGTTGGAACGGGTCTGGTCGATCAGTGCCGAGGCCATGTTTCCCGGTGGGCTGTCAAACATCGACTGGACTCCCTTGCAGGTAAAGGTGGCCGAAGCCGTGGTCTGGGCGCGCCCCGAAAGTGCGGTGGTGCCGGGAATGGAAATGATACTTTCCACCTTGCAAGAACAGACCCTGACCGATGACAAGCGGCAAGTGCTTCGGTTCTGAAGCCTTCAAAACCCTTCCAAAGGGTATCAGACATCCTTTTGGAACGAAGCCATCCCCCTGCCCACCGCGGGTAAACCTCTATACTGCTAACCTGATTAAAGGGTGGCCGAGGTAAAGACTTATGCTCACATATTCCGAAGATGATTTCCTGACCCTGCACGAAGCCGCGTCCCGCCTCGGGGTTGGCGTCGATCTTATGCTGGCGTGGAATATGGTCGTGATCCTCGAATGCGACGGTCGCGAACGGGTGCCGGGATGGTCGGTAGACCCCCGCATCGTGAAATATCTTCCCACGATATCACAATTCTTTCAGGGCGAAGCGTTGAGCTACGTGCTGACCACGATGCGCCCGCTGCACGACGCCCGCGACGGACGCGCAGCCCTGCGTGACGGGCACTGGCCCGAAGTCCTCGCGATGGTTCAGGATCTGCGCGAGCGGTTCGATGCCGTTATGCTTCGCAGTGGCCCCCTCGAAGCGAACGCCTTCCTGACCGACCCCAGTATATCTCACGTGACGCTGCACTAGGGCGTCGCAGGGCGTTTCAGAACCAGCGCAAGCGGGATTGCGGCAAGCGTCACGCACATCATCAGCCAGAAATCGTCGACATAGCCGATCATCGATGCCTGCATGTTCACCATCTGGTCCATCCGCGACAGTGCAGCCGGATCGCCAAGCACGGCGGCAGGACTGGTCTGCCACAAAAGTGGGTTGTAGGGGCTGATCGCGGCCGAAAGCTCGGTATGGTTGATCTGGATGTTGCGGGTCAGCATCAGCGTGACGATGGAAATCCCGATACTCGATCCGATGTTCCGCACAAGGCTGAAAAGACTGGTCGCATCCGCCCGAAAGCGCGGCTCGATGGTGGCAAAGGCCACGGTAGAAAGCGGCACGAATACCAGTCCCAGCCCAAGCCCCTGCACGACCCCCGAGCGGATGATCGGAATCGAATCCATCTGCGGGGTAAAGCCCGTCATCTCGTAAAGCGACAAGGCGGTCAAAAGCAGCCCCGCAATCACCAGCATCCGCGGGTCAACCTTACGCACCAGACGCCCGACGATCAGCATCGAAATCATCGTCCCCACCCCGCGCGGCGCCATGACCATACCGGTGGTGATGACCGGATAGCCAAGGATGCGCGACAGCATCGGCGGCAACAGCGCAAGGCTGGCCAGCAGGATGATGCCGACAACAAAGATAAAGACCAGACCGGTGGCAAAATTCCGGTCCCTGAACATCGCCGGTTCCAGAAACGGTTTGTCGGTGTTCAGGATATGCACCACGAACATCCAGAAACCGGTTGCCGACAAAACGGCATAGGTCCAGATCTCGCCTGATGCGAACCAGTCCACCTCGCCTCCGCGATCAAGCAAAAGCTGCAGCGCGCCGATTGCAATTGCGATCATCGCAAATCCCGTCAGATCGAAGCTGCGCTGCTTGCGCGGCGCGCGGGGCAGATAGATCAGGCATCCCGCAAGCGCCAAGGCTCCCACAGGCAGGTTGACCAGAAAGACCCAGCGCCAGTTGTAGCTTTCCGTCAGCCAACCGCCCAAGGTCGGCCCGATGATCGGCCCGACCATGATGCCCGCGCCCCAGATCGCCATCGCCTGCCCCGCCTTTTCACGCGGGTTGATGTCCAGAAGGAAGGTCTGGCTCAGCGGCACGATGGCCGCGCCGAACACGCCCTGCATCAGTCGAAATGCCACCATCGAAGGTAGGCTCCACGCCAGCCCGCAGGCCAGCGAGGTGGCGACGAAACCGACGATCGAGATCAGGAAAAGCTCGCGCTTTCCCAGACGGTCGGCCAGCCACCCCGTCATGGGCGTCACGATGGCCGAGGCTACGATATAGGATGTCAGCACCCATGTGATCGTATCCTGCGAGGCGCCCAGATCGCCCGTCATCGACGGCAGTGCCACGTTGGCAATCGTGGTATCCAAGACCTGCATGATCGTCGCCAGCATGATGGCAACGGTGATCAGGCCACGATGCTTGACCTCGGGGACCGAGGGGGCGGGTTGGGCAAAGGCTGCAGCGGACATGGCGGTTCTTATTCTGCGGCTTGGGCCGAAAGCATGGTTTGCCCGTTCGACGTATCGACGGTGACTTCCGCCGAAAGGCCCGAAGACAGCCCGGCAAGCTCGGCCGGATCGTCAAGCCGGATGCGGACAGGCACGCGCTGTGTCACCTTGACCCAGTTGCCGGTCGCATTCTGCGCAGGCAGCAGCGAAAATTCCGCCCCCGTGCCCGCGCCGATCGCTTCGACTGTGCCGCTGAAATGCCGACCGGGCGCCATGTCGAACGTCACTTCCGCAGGTTGCCCCACGGCAATGTCGGATAACTGCGTTTCCTTGAAATTCGCGTCAACCCAGACATCGCCATTCTCGACCAGCGCAAAGACCGATTGACCGGGGCTCAGCATCGCACCCTCGCGGAACGACGCTGCCTGATAGACCACGCCATCGGCTGGAGCCGTAACCGTCGTGACCGAAAGGTTGTATTTGGCGCGGTCAAGCTCCACCAGCGCCGCCGCGACCGAAGGGTGCCGGTCGGTCGGGCTGTCGGCAACACCGCCCAAAGCCGCAAGCGCGGTGGTTACGTTCAACTCGGCAAGTGTGGCCTTTTCCTCGCCCTGAAGCGCAAGGTGGCGCGCGCTATCCACATCGCTCGGCGTCGCAACGCCCTTGGCGGCAAGCGCCTGCTGGCGGTTGTATTCACGGTTCAGATATGCGGCATCATCCTGCGCCAGCTTCACCTGTGCCACGGCTTGGCTGTAGGCCGCCTTCATCTGCTCGACCTGAAGCCTTGCGCCATTCACGGCGGTTTCGGCCTGTGCCAGGGCGAGCTTATATGGCTCCGGTTCGACCTGAAACAGGATGTCGCCCGCCTTGACCTGCTGCAGTTCGGTCACGTTCACGCTGACCACCCGCCCCCCGACAGTCGGCGCAACCGAGATGCGCGCCTGATGCAGATTGGCATTTTCGGTCGATTCCGTCCCTGCCCCGCTGAACCAATAGGCAGTGACCCCTCCGGCAAGCAAAAGCGGGACTGAAAGCATCAACGCAGTCTTCCTCATCCGCGAAGGTTTGGCGGGCGAAGCCACGGGTGCGGCGGCAGGTGCGGCGGCGGTGGTCAGGTCTTTGGCGGGGGCGTTCATTGGGCGGTCTCACTCTCGCGGCGCAGGGCGGCGGTGTCGGGTTTGGATAGGTTGCTGGCAATGGCCAGAAGGGCTGTTTGCAGCGCATGGCGCTGGCTGTCGGACAGGCCCGAAAGCGCCTCGGCATAGACGGTTTCCGCCGTGGCCCGGGCCTCGGGTGCCACAAGCCGCGCCTTGTCAGTCGGCACGATGATGCGGGCACGCCGGTCATCGGGATGGGCCTCCCGCTTCAGCCAGCCCGCTTGTTCCATCCGGTCGATCATCCGCGATACGCTGATCGGCTCGACATCCAGAAGATCGGCAAGGATGGTCTGGTTGCACGGCCCGTTGATCAGGATGTGGCGCAACAGCCGCCATTGCGGGACGGACAGCCCGTGTTCGGCGGTCAGATATTCAAAGCGTCTGCGTACGGCGCGCGAAGCGTCGTTCAAAAGAGCGCCGAGGTTTTCAATCCTGTGTTCCATAAGCTGCAGATATAATAAGCCTGCTTACTATTCAACCCCCTGCCCTGCCCTTTCCTTCACAGCTTAGCGATCACCGCGGCGCAGACCGCAACGCCCGCCAAGGCGGTCGGGAAACAAGGCAAGCCCCAGCAGCCCGGACACCTAGACCTTGCCCAGTGCCCCTGCGGCAAGGAAACCTGCCATGTCGCTGTAAGACTGCCGGAAAACGCCGCTCTGCCAGATGCCGAACAAACGGCGCAGCGGGTTCACGCTGTCCCGCGCCGCGGCAAAACTGCCAAGGATGGACCTGTTTTCCAACGTCAGGTCATCCTCCATCGCCGCAAGGGCAACCAGATTTTGCCCCACTTTCTTGCGGTACAGCCCCTGCCCGACAGCCAGATTGCGGCGCTGGCGTTTCAGAAACGTCTCGCCCGCGCCGATTTCGTTCGACAGGTGCTGGCGATACTTCAGGCAAGGGCGCGGATCATAGACCAGCCGCGCCCCGATGCCCGATAGATAGGCATATGCCCACCAATCATGGGCATAAAGCGGCCCCACCTTGCGCGACACATCCCGCAAAAGCAGCGCGGCCGGGGCGTTCAAGACCATCGTATTGCCGGTCGCGTAATTCTCCACCAGAGCATTGGCAAAGCAGGGCGGTCGCCGCAGCGGCGCGGTCGGCTTTTCGCGGTTCAGGTCCGGCGTCCAGATATAGGTCGCCGCGCCATAGAGTGCAGGCCCGTCGACAGGCAGGCTTGCAAGCGCGCGCTCCAGCTTTTCGGACAGCCAGATATCATCCTGATCGGCAAAGGCGACGGGGCCGGTATCGTCAGGCAAAGCGCGGACCATCGATAGAAAGTTCTCACTGAACCCCTGTTGCGGACCTTTGATGACCTCGACGCGCTGTTCGGTGGTTTCTGCGAACCCTCGCACAAGGTCGGGCGACCCATCGGTCGATCCGTCATCCGAACAGGTCAGTCGCCAATCGCGATGCGTCTGACTGGCAAGACTGTCGAGTTGTTCGCCCAGAAAGGCCGCGCCGTTGCGAATTCCCATCAGGATATGGATCTGGGTCATGGCTGCCCTTTGGCCAATTGGCGTGCTACCAAAGTGGTCAGCTTGCTTTGGAACGCATCGCGCGACAGATGGCTGACAGATGCCGCAACTGCGGCAGGGTCGTAGCGGGTGACATCGAACCCGGCAATCGCAACCGATAGCGATTGCGGCGTCTGCTCGGCGAAGAATGCTCCGTTCACGCCGGGCGACAAATAGTCCAGTGCCCCGCCCGCGCGATAGGCGATGACCGGGCACCCTGCCGCCATGGCCTCGATCGGGGTGATCCCGAAATCTTCGCGCGGCGGAAACACCAGCGCCGTGCATGTCGCCATCAGCCGGTCAAGCGTTGCATCATCGGTCCGCCCGAGAAAGGTCACCAGACCCCGCAAACTTGGATCGGCGGCCTCGGCACGCAAAACGCGGTCGGTCAGATGCTGCCGGATTTCCTGACTGACAGCCTGCCCCGATATGACCAGCCTTTTGCGGGCCAACAGACAGGCGTCAATCGCCAGATCGACGCGCTTTTGCAGGGTGATCCTGCCATGGTAAAGAAAGAAATCCTCGGGCGCCCTTTTCGACGGCGTAAAGCGCAAGGTATCGACGGGTGGGTAAAGCACGGTCGCCTCGATGCCGTATATTTCGGTCAGCTTGTCCCTGATATAGCTGCTGTTGCACAGCCACAGCGGATCATGCCCGCGCAAACGCCGCATCCCCAACCGGTCGAGCGCCCGCAAAATCGGGGCGATGCCCCGCATGATCAGGCGCAGCGGCGCAGGGATCGCGGCAAGGTCGGCTTCGGTCGTCAGTCCCTTGTACAGCCAGCGGGTCGGCGTGTGGAAATAGACCACCACCGCCGCCGATGCCGGCAGACGCACCAGCTTCGACTGCGCCGCGCAGGAAACGATCACCGCATCATGCGCCGCCGTCTTCTCGAAGACGGCCGTCAGAAAATAGAGCCAGTAGTAGTGATAAAGGCCGACACCACGGCGCGCAGCCCAGCGGAAAGGGCGCGTCGCCAACAGCCAGTCCGCAAATCCCAGCGTCAGCCGTCCCTGCGCCTTGGCCGTTTCGATATGCGGATAATGCCGCATCGCGGATGCATCATGCACCTGCGCGTAAATCTGCGCCTTGGGGTAGGTTTCAGCCACAAGGTCGATGACCGTTTCTGCCCCGCCCTGAAACAGGAAATCCGCCACGATCCCGACACTTGGCTGCGGCGCGGTCACTTGCGGCACCCGTCCAGAACCCTGTTGCGCCCGGCATACCACTCGGCCCGCTCAGGCCATACCCCGGGGTTGAGGAATAGCCCCAACGCCTCGAACGCCTCGGGCTTCGGGGCGTCGACACTGTAACGGGCACATAGCTTTTCGATCTGCGCGACAGTCAGATAGGCATCGTCCAGCGCCACGGGCGCACGCAGCCCGACCGGTGAATTGCGCGGAATGTCACTGCCGATCGTAACGCGTGTACTGTCGGTCAACACCACCTCGGCCTTGCTTGCCGAAAGCATTTCGCTGGCACTCGCATAGGGTCCGACGAAACGCTCGATCTGGATGCCCCGAAACGGGATCATCACCATCGGCGTGAAAACCAACAGGCACAGCACCGCAGTTCTGGCATAGCCCCTGTCGGCCCCCAGCGCCCGCCACCCCGGAACCGCCAGCAGCACAAGGATGCCGAGCAGGCCGTGCAGGTAGCGATAGCCCCACCCATGCCCCTGATCCGGCATCAAAAAGGGATAGGGCAGCAGGCTCAGCAAAATGCTTGCCGCCAGTATCCACAAACGGCGATTCCGCCGGATCGACGGCGCCGCAAAGACCAGAAGCGGAACAAGCGCAGCACTTTGCCAGCCGAACATCCGTGCGACGTTGGCCGTGACCGTCGCCAGCGCCTCGACGCTCGGCAGATGGAACATGGCAAGGACACGCGAAAAGATACCCGCCGTCGCCGCTTCGGCCTGAACCGGCGCTGTCAACGTCGGCGGGGCAGCCTCGGCGACGAAACGGCCAAAGGCAACCCAGTCCCACGCATAGACCGCAGCGTGACCCGCCAGATAGACCGACCCGTAAAGAAGCACCAGACCGGGGCGAAACGGGCGCAACAGCGTCAGCAGGAACGGTGCGGCAAAGAACAGATGCGGATGGATCTGGTGCAGCGAAGCGGTCGCAACCCCGACCAAAGCCGCCAGCGCATGCGACCACAGCCGGTCATTCAGAAACAACGTCAGCCACAGCAAGTTGAAGCACATATGCGCCGACATCGCATAGCTCGTCAGCGAGGCGGCAAGCGCCTGTTGCGACGTCGCCAGAAGCACAGCAGCTATAACCGGCGCCGCGCTGTCGCCCGGGTATAACTGCCGTGCGACACGGGCGACCAGACCCACCGCCACGGCATTCAGCACCGCCGAGGTATAGGGCCCGATCCCGCCAAGGTCGAACGCCGCATAAAGGGCGGCCATCCCCGGCCGGTAATTGCTTGTCAGGATGCCGGTCGTCGCGTCATAGCTGGTGAAACCACCGTAAAGCGCCCGGCCAAAGGGCCGCCACTCCTCGGGCAGGACCACCGCGATCTGGCCCGAGCCGAAGATCGCCGCCTGAAACCGCGTCATGTACTCGTCCATCGACAGCGCATAGCCGTGATAGACCAGCGGCACACCGATCACCGATACGGCCAGCGTGCCAAGGCAGATCGGCCAGACGGGGCCTGAAAGGGCAAACCCCGCAGCCGCCCTGCGAACGACAGGAACCCGCGCAAGGACCAGCGCGCCAACCGCAACATAGGCGAATACGGCCAGTCCCGGAAAATCGACCAGCAGGTAAAGCATCCGCGAAATGCCAAAGGTCGCGTTGGCCCATATCACCAGAACCGGCCCCAAAACCAGAACTGCGACAAGGGCGCGGATTGCCCATATCGTCCCCGGCGCCGCGACCAATTGAGGGTCGATTGCCGCCGCAGGCGTAAAAACCGGAAGATTCCCGTCGACCCGCCCTTTGACCAAAACAGACATACCTTTGCGAAATCCGCGAAGATGCCAAAATCCCCGGCACCGCCGCCCTTTTGCAAGGTTTAGCGACACGCGTTTCGCTTGTCACAGGCCTAATTCGATGGAAGAAGTGAATAAATTACAGGTTTGTCAGGTTTCGGCGAAATGAATGCAGTACATCCCCAGGTGATCCGGACAGTTCCCGACAGCGACCACGCGTTGCGTGTCGCCGTGATCCTGCCCTGCCTGAACGAAGCGGCTGAAATCGCGCAGGTGGTGGCGGGGTTCCGCAAACACCTTCCGGCAGCAGAAATCCATGTCTTCGACAACGCCTCGACCGACAACACCGCCGAGGTCGCGCGGGCCGCTGGTGCCACGGTGCATTACGAACCGCGGCGCGGCAAAGGCCATGTCGTCTGCCGCATGTTTCGCGATGTCGACGCCGACATCTACGTCATGGCAGACGGCGACGCGACCTATGACCCCGCCGCCGCAACCGACATGATCGACCGCATGCTCACCGAACGGCTCGACGTGGTGATCGGCGCGCGGCAGCACAGTTCCTCTGCCGCGTACCGGCCCGGCCATCGTTTCGGAAACCTCGTCCTGACAGGATTTGCAGCCCGCCTGTTCGGGCGACGTCTGCGCGACATGATGTCGGGCTACCGCGTCATGTCGCGGCGCTTCGTCAAAAGCTGTCCCCTCGGCTCGGCCGGTTTCGAGATAGAGACCGAGTTGACCTTGCACATGTTCCAGATCGGCGCACCCTTCACCGAAATCGACGTGCCCTACCGCGAAAGAAGCGCGCAATCGGCCAGCAAGCTGCGCACCCTTCCCGATGGAATGCGCGTGCTCGCAACCATGCTCCGCCTCTTGGTGCTCGAACGGCCGGTCGCGGTCTTCGGCGGCGCGGGCGCAACGGCTATCCTGATGGCTCTCCTGATGTTTCTGCCCGTCCTCGCGGAATTCCAGTCCAGCGGCGTCGTCCCCCGCCTGCCCACCCTGATCGCCAGCGGAACGCTCGGTCTGGGCGGAATGATCGCAATCTTCTCGGGCTTCATCCTGTCGGGCATCACCCGCACGCGGCAGGACATGAAGCGGCTGGCCTATCTGGCACAGCGCGGCGGCGCGGCCTAAGCGGTCAATCCGCAGCAAACCGCTGGCGCATCCGGGCAAGAGCTGCGCCGACGAAATAGGTCTGCACCGAGACCCGCCATGCGTAACGGCGCAGAAAAGCCGGTCGGTCGCTATACCACGCAATCACCGCCTCTTCGCGCAGCCGTTCCTTCTCGATCCGCGCGATAAGATCCCCCCGCGCGGGAAAAAACCTCCGCGTATCGGCAAGCCGCTGCTCGAACGACGCGATTGTCGCGCGGCAGGTCCGCAAGACCTTTGCCCGTGCGTCCTCGGGTCGCGTGGTTATGCCGGTGCCGATCCGATAGCGCACCAAGGATCGGTTGACATAGGCGACACGGCCAGCAAGTGCGGCCCGATAGCCCATGACAAGGTCTTCGTAAGCTCCTGCCGCCTCGATCAGCCCGTATTTCTCGAAAAGATCGCGGTGCCAGCACCCCGTCGCCCCGACATACAGGGCACGTGCCGCCGCAATGGTCATCAGATCGCCCGTCAGCAACGCCTCATAGGGTTTTTTCATCGCCAGCGGCCGACCTGCCTCATCCATGAAGTCGAAGCCCGAATGGATAAGAAGCGGTCTGGCCGCCATCTCTTGCATCAGGACCGCGACACGGTCGGTGCGCGACAGGTCGTCTCCGGCGGCCAGCACGATATACTCACCACCCGCGATTCCGAGCACCGCGTTGATATGCCCGATCAATCCGCGATTGGGCCGCTCTTGCCGCACCATGACACGATGCGGCCCGCGATAGGCCGCCACAGTTTCCTGCATGATCGCAAACGTATCGTCCGACGAACAGTCGTCCGACAGGATGATCTCGATCGGCTCGCAATCCTGACCAAGCGCCGCAAGCACGGCCTCGCGCACATAGGGCGCCTGATTAAAGGTGAACATGGCAAAGGTCACCGCGGGGTTCCGGCCGGTTGTGCAAGGCACAGCGTTCATCTCGTCATCCACAAAGCGATGGTCCTTGAAACGCTGCCGACCTTGCCGACAGTCCCGCCCTCGGTAACGCGGTGCGACAGTCGGATCACGGCAAGCCCCCCGAAAACCAAGGCAGCCATTCCCCCCGTTACAGCGCCGATAGGTGCCGAATAGCGGCTGCAAAGATCGACCAGCACTGCAACCCCCACCAGAGCCACCGCCTGCAATTTTACGCTCCGGCTCCAACGAAAGCCGATGGGTCGACCGCCGAACCACCAGACCAGTGGCAGATAAAGCGCATTGGTGACCAAAAAGGCTACGCCGGTCGCCTCCAGCCCGATCAGCGGTATTCCGACAACGACCATCCCGATCAAAAGCGCCATGCCGACGCTTTCGGTCACAACGAATGTCGACCCCGCCCCGCGCGCCACGATGACAAAGCCCAAGGGCCAGCTTAGAACCTTGAGCAGATCGCCCAGAAGCTGGAACCGCAGGATATCGGTCGCAGGCGCAAATTCCGCCGAATACAGCAGCGCAATCACCCAAGGGGCGAATCCGAGAAGCGCCAGAAGCAAAGGCGCGCACAGCAACAGCCCGACCTCGGTCTGTTCGTTCACCATCTGCACGGCGCGGGCACGATCGGTGATCACGGCGCTCAGCCGCGGAAAGTAATCGGTGCCCATCGCACCAAGCACCAGACCAAGGCAGGTGGAACTGACCGTCCACGCCGCCTGAAAATGACCAAGCGCCTCGGTTCCCAACTCGCGCTGGACATAGACCCGCACCAACAGATGCCCCAGCAAAGAGATTACCCCGGTCAGCATGAACGCCAGACCCAGCCGCGCAAGCCCCTGCCATTCCCCCGCAAGCGCACGCAGGCCAAGTGGCCTTCCCGCCGCGGGGCCGATGCGGCCGATGACGATGCATCCCAAAAGCAGCGTGACAGCAGGCGGCAACAGCACGACGGCAAGGATTGCGTCCTGCTGCCACATCCAAAGCGCACCACAGGCAAGCAGCGACCCCAGAAAACTCGCCCCGATCCCGATGCGCGCAATATCCGCGATCCGGCGTGTTCCGGTCAAAAGCGCGGTCTGGTAACCGGCTGCGACACTGATCGCTACGCCCAGCGACAGCCACCGCAACGGGGTTGCCTGTGCCGGATCGCCGACCACCGCTTCGGCAATCCAGCCAGCGGCCAGAAAGAAACCGGCCAGCCCGATCAAGGCCAGTCCCAGCGTGCCCCAGAACAATGCCCGGCGCGCGCGACCAAGCGCCTCCTCCCCGCCTTCTGCATGGGATGCCGCGATCTGCCGCGTCCCCGCGCTTTCCGATCCAAGCGCAGCAGCCACGGCGGCGGCCTGTATCAGGCTGGTGTAAAGCCCCACCAGCCCGACGCCAGACGGACCGGTCAGCACCGCTACGGCCTTCATCCGCAACAACCCGCCAGCCACGCCGATGATCTGTGCGGCGCCTATGATGGCCGATGATCGCAGGATCGACCGATAGGAATTCTGCTCCGTCATGCGACCGCACGCGGCATGGCCGCGATCACCCGCCCCGCATCCGCCAGCGGCAACTGCGGCCCCATCGGCAAGCTCAGCACTTCGGCTGCAAGCTGACGCGCCAGCGGAAAAGCTTCTGCCTGAAACCTTAGTCCGGCATAGGCTTCCTGCATATGCGGCGGGATCGGATAATGGATTAGCGTGCCGATGCCACGCTCGGTCAGTTGCGCTTGCAAACCGTCACGCCATCCGCTTCGCACCACATAAAGATGCCAGACCGGATCGGCCCAGTCTGGCACATGCGGCAGCACAAGCCCATGGTTCCGCAGCCCCGCATCATAGGCCGCAGCGATGGCACGCCGATGTCCGGTCCACTCCTCCAGATGGGGCAGCTTGACCCGCAGCACCGCGGCCTGAACCGGATCGAGCCGTGAATTCACACCCAGCATCTCGTTCACGTATTTCTGGCGGCTGCCATAGTTGCGCAACATGCGGATGCGGTCCGCAAGATCGGCCCTGTTGGTGGTGACCGCTCCGCCATCCCCCAAAGCGCCAAGGTTCTTGCCGGGGTAAAAGCTCCAGCAGACCACATCGCCATGCCCGCCAATCCGCCGCCCCTTGTAGCGTGCCCCGTGCGCCTGCGCCGCATCCTCGACCACGAAAAGCCCATGCTCGCGTGCAAGCGCGAGGATGGGGTCGAGGTCGGCAGGCTGGCCATAAAGATGGACCGGCAGCAAAACCTTCGTAGCAGGGGTGATCGCCGCGGCGATGCGCGCCGGATCGATGTTATATGTCGCGGGATCCGGCTCGACAGGCACCGGCCGCGCGCCAACCGCCGTGACCGCCAGCCATGTAGCGATATAGGTGTTCGAGGGCACGATTACCTCGTCCCCCGGCCCGACATCCAGCGCCCGCAAGGCAAGGATCAACGCATCCAGCCCGTTCGCCAGACCGACCGCATGCCCTGCCCCGCACCACTCCGCCCATTCGGCCTCGAACGCCTCGACCTCGGGGCCAAGGATATACCATCCGCTGTCCAGAACCCGATGCACTGCTTGGTCGATTTCGGATTTCAAGGCGCGATAGGAAAGGCCAAGATCAAGAAAGGGGATCAACTTAGCACCTTTTTCAAACGCCGCGCCGTGCCGTCAATTCCGCGCTGGCACGAAAGCCTATTTACCATCGATCATGTACTGCAAGGCGGCTTCAAAGTCACCTTCATCCAACCTGTAGCTGTGGTCAAACGCATCGGCTGTGTCTTTGAGCAGTCTGTCTGGAATGGCCCTTACGAATTGCATCCGGTGCCCTAGCAGGTGCGCCAGAGTCGAATAGCAGCAAAAACCGCTGTATTCGCGGGGAAGCCAACTCAGCATGCGCGTTCCGGTCGCACAAAAGGCCATGCCGACCCATGCGGCCCCCGATGCGCCGATGACCATCTCGGCATCAGCAAACAATGCGGCTTGATCGGCGAGCGGCAGTTTTTCCGGAGCATGGGGTTCGAACCCGTAGCGGCTGGCGATCTCGACCAGTGCATCCTGATTGTAATTCCTGCGTGTCGCCGGCCTGACCAGAAAGATGCGGCGCACAGGCTTAGGGCGCAGCTCGCTGCCTAAAAGCCCGGCACGAAGCACAGAGATGTATTGGCGCAGCGTGTCGTCATGCTGGCAGTAATCGTCCGGGGCGGGCCATGATCCTTTGTACAGGTTGAACGGGCCATAGTTCACCTCGTCGAACGTGACCGCACGCCCGACCTGAACAGCCGCACCGCGCGGAACAGGCCGAACAGGGCGATCCCCCGAAAACAGCTTCAACGCATGCTCGAATCCCGCAACACGGATGCATTCCTCCGGCACCAGCAACGGCCAATCCTTCATCTCTTCCGGCAGCCCACGGGCAAGATAGGCTTTCGGCAGACATTCCATGACGAAATGATACCAGTTGAAGGCACCCGCCCCACCGATCAACAGCCCTTCGGCCACAGTCTCTTGCCTGATGATCCGCCCAACGCAGTTGCGTTGCCCCAGCCAGTACAGATTGCCCCCGTCGGTGCTGTGCCGGTGCCGGTTCTTCAGGATGATGTCGGGCACCAGAAGCCGCTCACCCTGAACCACACCCGACGCATACGGGCTGACCACGGCATCCTCCACCAGATGCGCCCGCACCTCGGGAAAACGCCCCTCCGTGATCACCGGCGCCATCCCTACGAATGCAGGGCTTGCGACGACAAAGGAAGACGGCGGTTGCAGTGTGTAGCTGCGGCTCGCCCCTGCACCCATCGCCACCGGACGCAGGGCTTTGCGCGACAACGCCCGCAGAACCCAGCGCTTCACGCGCCCGACAGGGGCTTCGCGCACCCAACCGTAAAGCACCAATCCGAAAAGAACCCGAAGCGCGGCAAGGGTCTTAGGTATAATATGCTTCATCCTGAAACACTCTTTGCCCTCGGGCAGCTGGACGCCTCGGGGTCATTTCACTGCGCCACAGCGGCCCTGAATTCGGAATAATCGCGGAAATAATCGGTCTCGTCATAATGGTGCGAGGCAAGCACCATGCAAACTGCCCCTTGGCTGAAACTGTCGATCTCGCGCCAGACCAGACGGCTCATGTAAAGCCCGCGCCGCGGGTCGCGCAGCCAATACTCCGAGGTATCGTACCCGTCATCAATCTTGACGCGGAAGCTGCCTGACAGCGCGAATATGACTTGCTCCAACTCTCGATGCGCGTGTCCGCCCCGTTCGGAATCGACCGGAACGTTATACAGGTAATAAACGCGCTGGATGGTGAATGGCACATGCGTCCCACCTTCGATAAAGGTCAGGTCGCCGCGCGCGTCGTGAACCTGGGGAAGCGTTATCTCGCGAACGAAACCTTTGGTGCCGGGCATGTCTGTCTACCTGTTACTGATGGATAGACCAACACTAAGCGATTTCCCTACGCTGAACACCCCCGAGTTGAACGTCAACCGCCACGTCCCGTTGCCGCAGCGCCAACGAACAGCGCGGACAGGGAACAGCGCGGACAGGGAACCACTGGACGTGCTGATCCCGGCGGAATCTCAAGAAAACATGCAAAGAAATCTGTTGACCGATTTCGTATTTTGGAACACATCATGAAATTATAGTAGTCCTAAAGAGTGAGTTTGTAATGAAAAGAATATTTGCACGCTTGGCCGTTACCCTCGGAACAGCCGCTCTGGCTCCGGCCCTGATGGCACAATCAGCCTCTGCACAGTCCGTGGGCGAGGTATGCAGCGACCCCGGACGCGCAGGTGAAAGCGATGCCTTGTGGAACTTCGTTCAGTCTGAGGACCGGACCGAGGTTTATATCGCCTACCTCGAAGCATGCGGGGCGTCGCCGCTTACCGCGGAATTCGCTGCAATTGCCCGTGCGATCGTTATCGAACGCACTGCGAACTTCCAGAATATGCCGGACGCCACTTTCCGGCTGGTGCTGAATGCGAACTCTGCTGACGGGTTCTCGGCCGCCTACGTTTCCTGATTTCCGCGGGCGGCGTTGCAGCTTTCGATCACTGCCGGTCGACCGAACGCGGCCCTTCCACCCTTCAACGGGCGTGAGGGCGACCGCCTGCGTGCAAGCTGCCAAAGCTATGAAGATTTCCTGATCCTGCTCGATCGCGCCGAAACAGCCCGCGCGAATGATTGGCTCCATTGGGTTGATCGCGCTGCCGTCCAGCGTTTCCCCAAGGATATGGACCTGGTGGCGCGCTGGCTGCTGCACGAGGTCTTGCGTGGCAATACCGATATCGCAAGAACCCTGCGGATCGTGCTGCTCAGCCTGCCCGAAGCGGAACAGGACAAACCGGCCATCCTCGACGCACTGTCACGGGCCGATTTCCTGCTGGGCCATGTCGAAGACGGCGCGGCACGTCTCGCACGTCTGACGCATTTTTTCGACCACGATATCCGCCCCGTACAGGCGGCGCAGTTGCGCGGGTTGATTGCAGCCGATCAGACCGACTGCGCCTTGGCGCTGGTCAAAGACATGGCCATCCCGTCACATCCCGACCTGATGCGCGCGATGCTCGAAACCTTCCGCGCCGCATCGCAATACCGCCCACTCTGCGACTTCGTCCAAGCGGCGGGCGGCATTGCTGCGCTGGAAACGCCCGAAGACGCCTATCTTTACATCTCCGCGCTTGAAGCATTGGGCCGCCTGTCCGATTGCCTCGGCGAAGGTTCGGCGCTTTTGTCACTCTACCCTGCCAACCCGCACGTCGCGCAGGTGATGCGCCATGTAGCACTCCGCCTCGACCGGCTGGACGAGGTTACACCTCTCCTGTTGCGCTCGGCCGACGCGATGGCGGGTGAACCGGCGGCGCTGGAACTGCGGGCACTCATCGCGCTGGACGCAGATGATTACGCCAAGGCCCGGGCCATCCTGAAACTTTTTGACGATCCGGCCGAAGAAAGCGCGCTTCGCCTCCGTTTGACGGTCGCGACGACCGATCCCGCAACGTCCCCGCGTGCCGTCCGCAAGGCGTATCGCGCCTATCATGCGCTGGCCGTCAACCACGCCGGCCCCGAGATGCAATACGCCAGCTACCTGCTGAACGCGGCGCGTCGCCCTGCCCAATTGCAAGAGGCCTTGGGCGTCATGCAAGCAGCCCTGCCACGGGCAGGCGGGAACAGCTATTTTCACCGCCTGTATCTTTCCTTGCTGATCGCCAATCGCAAACCCGATACGGCACGGGCGCATCTGGGCAGCCTGTCCGAAGGCCTCCGCACATCGCGTCTGATCCGCGAAGTCGAACTCTGCTTCGATCAGGCCTCGGGCAATCATGACGGCGTGCGCCGCGCATGGCGCGACCATATCGCCGGTGGCAGCTTCCGCGTTCTCGCGGCCGATACCGCAGCACCCACCCCCGCTTCGAGCGCAGCAAAAACCTCCGCCGCGTTGGTCACGGTCTTTGCCGTTGTGTTCAACGGTATCGACTATCTCGATGCCTTCTTTGACCATTACCGCCGCCTTGGCGTCCGCCAATTCGTCATCGTGGACAACGGGTCGAATGACGGCACGCGCGAATACCTCTGCGCCCAGCCCGATGTCATCGCATATGATCAGACCGACAGCTTTCGCGCCTCGGCGCATGGTGTCGCGTGGATAAACCCGCTGATCCAGACCCATGCCCAAGGGCGTTGGGCCCTGTTCGTCGATATCGACGAACATCTCGTATTTCCGGGCTCCGATCAGGGCCGCAGCATCGACGATCTGGCACGCTACGGCGAACAGACCGGCTCGGGCTGTTTCGCCTCCTTCATGCTCGACATGTTCGCGACCCCTGCTTCGGCCGCCAAGGGCTTTGCCGGTCACCGCTATTTCGACAGCGGCTATCTAATATTTCCCGGCGTCCTGCCGCCCTACCGTGTCGTGCAGGGTGGCGTGCGCGGCCGGCTGACGGGGCGGCAGTTCCTCATCACGAAATCCCCGCTCGTTCACGTTGACCCCGATGTGCTGTTTCTCGAAAACAACCATTTCCACACGCACCTTCCGGTCGCCAAGGTGACGACCGCGCTGTTGCACTACAAATTCGTGGGCGACGCGACCGCCCGCTTTGCCGAAGCGGTCGACCGTGGCGAACATTTTCTCGGTGGCAGGTTCTACCGCGACATGCTGGCCCGCCTGAAAGGCAATGGCATTCGCCGCGGTCTATGGGCTCGCAGCTACCGGGGCGTTTCACAATTGACCCGGATGGGTTTGCTCGACACCACACCGGACTGGGACAAATGGTCATGACACCCGAAGACGCACAGCCCCCCTTCCGGATCATCCTGATCCTCTGCGCGATGCGGACAGGATCGAACCTTCTCTGTTCGATGCTGCGAAGCATCCCGGGCCATGCCGCCTTTTTCGAGGTATTCGCCGGTCACGGCGTCGAAGGCCTGCAACATCTGCCCGACTGCCAAGCCGCCCTCGAACCTCGTCTCGGTCTCCATCACGATGACAAGGATGCGCTTCTGGCTGCCCGCGCCGCCGATCCCGTCGGTTTCTTCGATGCACTCTGCGCGGCGGCCCGGTCGGTGGGTCATTCCTCGCTATCGCTCAAGGTGCTTACCGACCAGCTTTCCGCCGCGCATCTCGATGCCCTGCTGCGCCGTCCCCATGTCTCGGTGCTGTTTCTGACTCGCAGCCGGATCGCGCGTCACATCTCGGCGGTAAAGGGTGACATCCTGCAGAATTTTCTGGGCGTCGATACGACCGGTCTGCAACCGACCCTGTCGCTTGCGCCTTTCCTGCAAGACGCTTTCGATACCGACCGCATCCTCGAAGGTTTCCATCATCAGGTCAGAAAAAGCGGCGTTCCGCGCGGTTTGCTGTCCTACGAATTCGATCTCGATATCGCGCCGCATGCCCGCTTTGCCCGCCTTGGCGCCGCGCTGCGCGACATCGGCGTGGCGGCCGACCTCTCCTCGGCAGTGACCGAAGACTGGATCGTAAAGCAGGACAGGGCCGCGCACTGGACCGCCAAGATCGCCAACGGGTTTGAAATCGAAACCGCGCTGGCGGGTCTGGGTCTGGCAGATTACGCCCGGGACGAACCCTTGCGCGATATCCTTCCCACCTCGTTGCCGCACGCCGCGCAGGTCATGACTCCGCGCAACCACCTTTTGCTGGACGAGGGCGGCTACAACCATGCCTATTCGGCCGATCCGGTCATCAGCTTTACCGCAATCCAATATGGCCGTTCGTTCCTTGCCGAATGGATGATCGGACCGCACCCCGCCTTTGGCACGCGCAGGGGGGTGCACTTCCTCAAGCCGACCTGGACGATGGAACAACCCGACCTGTCCGCGCTTCTCGCTGCCATAAGGCAGGCCGAAGCGTGCAATCCGGGCCATGTCTTCGTGGCCATGCATGTCTCGGATGCCGAAGCCGCACGCTACCGCGCGCATGGCGTGCCGTCGGTGCCCGGCAACCCCAATCTCTTCGCCGATGAAAGCATCGTCACCTGCGATGCAGACCCGCATCCCGACTTGCCGATGTCGGACGCGATCTATGTCGCGCGGCTCGAGCCGTGGAAACGCCACGAACTGGCAAGCAAGCTGACCAAGCCGCTCTTCGTCTACGCCAACCCCGACAGTCCGGTGGCAGAAGCCCAGATGCAGTTGCTGCAACAGACCTGCCCGACCGCCCTTTTCGTCAATCATCAACTCGGCCAAGGCCAATACCACTACCTCAAGCGCCCCGAGATGGTTCGCGCCCTGGCCTCGGCGCGGGTGTCCCTGGCCCTCTCGTCGGTCGAAGGCTGCATGCGTGCGTCAAGCGAAGCGTTGTTCGCCGGCCTGCCCGTCGTGTCGATCGACTCGGTCGGCGGGCGCGACATCTTCTACTCCCCCGACACCGCGCTGATCGTCGACGATACCCCCGAAGCCGTCCGCGACGGCGTCGCCGAAATGCTCTCGCGCCGCCTGACACGGGCCGAGGTCCGTCGCGCCACGATGGCCCGCGTCAAGGAAGAGCGCACCCGCTTCCTCGATGCCGCAAACCGGATCGTCGCAGACCATTTTGGCCCGTTGGCCCCCGAAATCCGGATGGAGCCGCTTCTCGACTTCACCGTGAGATACACGCCCTTGTCGACCATGATAGAGGCCATCAGATGATCGCCTATCACAGCCCCGCAGGGGCAACCCTCCGCACATTCGCCCCGTCGCGCCCTGCCCTCGCCGCGCTCTGGTTCGCCGCACTGGCCGATGACGAAGCCGATTGGGCCACCTGGGCCAAAGCACATCTCGCACCCCTTCACGCACATGAAGCGGTCGTCGTCGCCCTTAACCTGCTGCAGGCCGCCCATGACGGCGATCTCGTCCGCACAAGGCAGCTTCGCACCGTCCTTGCGTCCTTCCCCGAAAACACCGGGTCTTGCCGCATCACCCTTGCTGCCCGTGCGATTGCCGCCAGCGTGGAATAGTGCCGGCAGGCATCTGCGAAATCCGCCCCGAAACTCTGCGCGCGCCGACCTGCCGCTCAGTGGCGCATGCCCGTGGCACGTTCCTGCTTCGCGTCCTAGAAATGCGACAGCCGAAGTGCGAGTGAAAGCTGTACGTCATCCTGATCAGCGACTGCATCCCGCAGCGGAAACGCGACGTTGAAATCAAGATCGATCCGCTCGTTCAATGGAACGTTCACCCCGGCTCCGGCCGAGGCGAGGCGCGTAACTTCGGGGAATGTGGAATAGACCGCTCCGACATCGGCAAAAACATAGCCGTCAAAATTGCGCGAACCGACTGTCATCGCCTTGTGCAATTCAAGGTTAAGATAATAGCCGCTGTCGCCCGCCACACCTTCCGCCGGATAGCCACGCACCGTCGTCGGCCCGCCGATGCTGAACAGCAGTGTTCCGGGCAAGAGCTTTGCCGAAGACGCTTGCCATGAACCACGCGCAACCAGTCGGGTTGTCTCGTCAATGGTGTATCTGCCGTCGATGCTGCCGACCCCGATGCTGAAATCATCGCTGCTGCCAGCGATGCTGTCATCGACAGTGGCATGTACATACTGGACCTGCGCGTTCAAATCCCAGCCTTCGCCGGTCAGGCCAAGCCTAAGGCCCGGCGCGAGCTTTGACGTGCTGGACGTGACAATAGGCACACCCGCCGAAGTCGACTCGGTGGTTTCGCGCGATGCTCCAAGCGAGGCTTCTATCAGAACGCGGTCGGTAGCGATCAAAGGCTGGGTCGCAACCAGTTGGCCGGATCGCGATTTACCGGAAAGGTCAAGCGATACGGTCGGTCCCGCAATCACATCATAGGACGAAGTCGCCGCCGTAAAGGCAAGCCGCGTGCCCCCCGGTGTGACCGCGATATCATAACGCGCGGTGATCGACCGGCTGCCTTCCGAGACGTTCATGAACAAAAGCGCCGTATCGTCCTGACCAAGCAACCCGTAGCGCCGGTAGACATAGGAAAGCTGCGTCTGCCCGGTGGATGTGATGCCATTGTTGTCAACCGAAAGCTGGCCTTGGCTGACCCTCGGCTCGGTCACGCCAAAGGCAAGATCGGTCATGCCGAAGCCCGCGCCCGGCTGCAACAACAGCCGCAATTGCGCCGAGTTGGTGCGGTTGAACCAGCTGATATCCTTGGCCGCGGTCGGCACGTCGACCGTCCGCCCCTTGGCAAAACGCACACGGTTGGTGATGAAGGTGTCTTTGGTCAACCGTTCGCCCACGATCGACACAAGCCCGACCTGACCTTCGATCAGCGTGACAACCAGCTCGCCGCGCGTCAGGTCTTGCGGGCCAAGGATGGCAGCAGCCGTAACCACGCCCTTGGCGGCGTAAAGATCGTTCACATCGCGGACCAGCGTGGAAATTCCTGCGAAATCAAGCCGCTTGCCCACGTAGCGGTCAGCGATGCCAGAAAGCTCCTCCGCGCTCAGAAAGGCAGACTCGGGCGTGAAGGCAACCTTTTCCAGCAAAAGCGTCGGCCCGCCGGGCGGTGGCAGATCGCGGCGCGTCAGCGGATCGGCGATGACGCCCGGCCCTGCCTGATCGACCGATGCGGCCTGATCGCTCGCCGCCACGGCACGTTCGCTTTCGGTCAGAAGCCGCGTCGAAAGATCCTGCGCGGCGGCAGGCACCCCCGCCAGCGCCGCACCAATCGACACAACACCCAGCAGACCAAAGCGCAGCATGTTCGGCTTGTTCATCACTCTACCATTTACCTTCATTGCGGCAGCAACACTGCGGGGCCGTTGCCGGGAACATAGACTTTGTAGGCGACGCCGTCGATCACCACCGCTTCACCATCAAGCAGCGCAACGTCGGGGTCTTCCTCGACGGTAACCGACCCGAACGCGCCGGGCAGGATGATCGCATCGGCACTGTTCAAAAGATTGCGAACCGAATCCCGCGCCGTGCTGATCCCCGCGAACGGAACACCCAGAACATTGGTAACCTGCACGGTTTCGTCGAAGGTGACGACATATCCATCCGTCCGGGTGACCGTGCCGTTCAGGGCGAAAGACAGCGGCGCGCCCTGGGTAAAGATCTGCACATTGCTATCAGGCGTGCCCTTGGGCGTGATCGACCGTGCATCGACCAGCACCGTCTGGTCAGGCGTCTCCACCAGCAGCGTGCCAGCCATGGGCGACGTGCCTTGCAGCGGCAATTCCGCACTTTCGACGGTGACTTGCCGCGCCGTCGTGTCAAGCACGGTTTCCGAAACCCGCAAGGTCGGGATGACCAGACCTGCCACCGCATCGACCGACAGGGTCGCCTTGGTCGCAACGCCGCCATTCGCCCCTGTCACCACCAGCGACAGCGGATCCGGACCGCTCGGCACCTGGGCCACATCCAGCGCGGTGATGACATCGGCCCGCAGCGTCAGGCTTTCGGCAACCTCGAGCCGGCCGACATCAAGCGTGCTGGTCGATTGCAGCTCCATCACCCGCGCGCGCATGGTCTTGACATCAAGCTTGCCGCTATTGCCCGCGCCGAAACCGGCGACGTTGATCAGCGTTTCACCTGCCTGCTCCAGAGTGCCGATGATATCGCCGGTCGAGTAGATTTCACTGTCCCCTCCGGCGATCAGCGTATCAAAGCCCACGCCCGCACCCGTGATGCTAGAGTTGCCACCCGCATCGAGAGTGACCAGCGTCACCGCGCCCGTCTTGCCGGCCAGAGTGATATCGCCCTCGGCATCGAGCGCGTCGATAGTCAGGCCCGTTCCCGTGGCATCTATATCGCCACCAGCAGTCAGCGAACCCGCATCGACCAGCGCGGTCTTGCCGTCCAGCGTGATATCCACGCCCGCATCCAGCGTGCCAAGCGTCAAGCCGGTGCCCGTCGCATCGACACTGCCACCAGCCGTGACCGAAGTCGCATCGACCAGCGCCGTTTTGCCATCCAGCGTGACATCTCTGCCAGCATCCAGCGTGCCCAGTGTCACACCCGTGCCGGTGGCGCCGATATCGCCCCCCGCCGTGACCGAACCACCCGTCACAGGACCAACCACAGCGGTAAGCGTGACATCATCATCTGCGGTGATCGTATCAAATCCGACAGTGCTGCCCGTCAGAGAGGCCGACCCGCCCGAGGTGACAAAGCCGCCGGTTACCGTGCCGTCAGACGTAGCGGTGATATCGCCGCTGCCCGTGGTGGTCAGTTGCGTAAAGGTCAGCGCACCGGTCGCGTCGAAAATCTGGTCCCCCGCGCTGGTGGCTGCGGTGACCGACAGGGTGCTTGCGGCAAGCACATCGATCCCCCCCGCCGTCGCCGTGACATTGCTCAGCGTCATCGCGGTTTCGGCCGACAGCACGATATCGCCCGTGGTCGCAGTTGCAGCCAGCGTGTTGGTGCGTATCCGCAAACGGTTCGGCGTATCCGTGACCGTGTTTACATCCGCCGTCAGGTTGGCTTGCGTCTTGTCTCCGATGCCAAGGCCCGCCGTCAGGCTGACCCCTGCACCCGTCGCCATGGCCGTTATGTCCGTGACCGGCGACTTGCCCGAGAAGATGCGCCCGCCCGCATCGACAGAAACCGCCGTCGCCGAGGTGCTGTTCGACGTAACCTGCGTCACCAAGGCATCGCCCGTGGTGACAACCGTCACCGCGCCTTCGGCGGTGATCTCGGCGCCGTCGAGCATTTTCAGCGAGGCAGAAGCGATCCTGACAGTGCCAGCCGTCGAGCTTACCTCTGCCAATCCGGTCAGGACGACACGTCCCCCCGCAGTGATCGTGATGGCCTCGTCGGTTTCAACCGGACCGTCGATGGTGCTTTCGCCAAAGGCGCCAAGGCTGATCGTCGATCCGGCCATGGCCGAACCGATGACAAAGCGCGCGTTTGCCGCACCATACAGGTTCAGGCTGCCCAAGGCATCGGCGACGATCTTGCCGCCGATGCTGACACCCACATTCAGCGCACGGGACAGCGTGCCGATCGTGCCGGTGACCGCCTGCAGGTTCACCTCGCCGCCAAGGACGTTGATAAGATCGTCGTTGTTGGCGTTCAGGATAGACCCTTGCGCCGTGATCTTTACCGCCTTGGGCGAGAATACCGTGTCGATGACGGCATTTCCGGCAAAGCCCAGGTTCACACCGTTCTGCGCCCGCGCCGTGACCGAGGCCCCGCTGCGCGGATCAAGCGCCAAGGCGACCGTAGGCGATCCGATATACCCTTGCGCCGATTCAAGGATCAGCGTGCCGGTGCGGACCGAGCTTGTCGATGCATTGACGATATCGCCGAACACCTTGATCCGCGTTTCGCCATACGTGCTGATCGATCCAAGCGTCGCCCCCCCGCGCGATGCGAGGTAGGCCGCCCCGATATCAGACGTCGGCCCCGTGACATTCGGCACCGCAATGTTGAGCGTCTCTGCCGCGTCAAAGTTCAACGGACGCTTGCTAAGCACCGTCAGCACGGTCGTGGCCGGATCGATCAGCCCAAGCGCCGCCGCGTTAAAGGCGGCTTGCTGGGTCGCGGTCAGGCTGGTGAACTCGGCGCCCAGAAGCAGCGTGGTGCTGGCGCCCGGTGCGCCCAGACCCAAGGCAATCGCCGCGTTATAGGCCGCAATCTGTTCGGTCGTCGCATTCACCGGCAGACGCACCGGCCCGACCGTCAGTTGCAGGTCGCTCCGCTCGGCAGCGGCTAGGGCCACCTTCTGGTCAAGCGTCAGGTTGCGCGGATCGGTATCGCCCCGGATCGCGACACCCGGCGATAGGGTGCCTGCGCCCACGGTTTCGCCGATGCCGCGACCGGCTTCGATAGTGACGCTGCGGCCCGATACGTTGGGGTCTTTCAGCACCGGATTGGTGCCGGTCACGGTTTTCAACGCCCCCGGCGCCAGCGAGAATGCCAATTCCCGCTCGGTCCAGACCGACCCGTCGGTCAGGCTGGCCTTTTGCGCGTCGGTCGCCGTATAGGCATAGGCCGCGTCATAAGAAGCGGTCAGCCCGCCCACTTCGCCATTCAGGCGGTGATACTCGGCCGTCTTTTGCGCTTCATAATCCGCGATGCGCTGCGTGACATAGGCATTCGCATCGGGCGCACCGCTGGCGATGGCATCGGCGCGGAACTGTGCATCGAGCACGCGGAACAGGCTGGACGCCGGATCGACCGTCACGACCTTGGCCGCATCATAGGCGCCGGTCCCGCGAATTTGCCAATACTGGTTGTAAGACGCAGTGGTCGCTGTCTCGAACGCCTTGATAAGATTGGCGGTCTTTGCCGTGTTCACCGACCCGTCGACACCGCGTGCGGCATCGTTCGCCAAAAGCCCAAGGCTCTCCCAATAGCCAAGCAACTGGTCATAGGTGCGCTGGTCGATACCTTCGACGGGGTTGTTGTCGAGAATCTGGCCCGTGGCGGACAGGCGCACATCGCCCCCGCTCGACCGCACGCGATCAGCCAAAATGGTGCCGTCGGTATTACCGCTCCAGCCTGCCGAACGGATGCCGATATCGCCCGAAGCCGTGACCGTAAGCCCAAGCAGCGCATTGGGGTTGAACAGCGGATCAAGCGATGGATCGCCGAACGGCCGAAGCGCCGGATTGGCCGAAAAGCCGGTGTTGACCATCAAAAGCGCACCGTCCGCCGTGCTGCCAACCGCCCCGTTCGCCGAGGTCAGGATCACACGCGGCGCCTGTATCTTGGCCGTGGCATCCTTGCCGGTGATCGCGCCAAGGGCGTAGATCTCGACCTTGCCCTTATCGCTCAGCACGCTGCCAGCAGCTGAAATCTGGTCGACGATCAGCTTACCCCGCGCAAGCAGCGACACATTGCCCGAAGCGGCGGTAGCCGAAAGCGACCCCGTTCCCGCATCCGCCCCCGTCAGGCGCACCGCAAGCGCCGCCTCGACCGGTGCCGCCACATTGCGCGCGTCCGTCAACCCGCCGACGCTGCCGCTGGCCGCAAGCGTGATGCCGCGCGCCACGATTTCGCCCGACAGATCGCCTTGGATGATGTTCGCACCCGTGATCGAAGCGCTGCCCGCGACCGAGTTTACGTTGCTTGTCAGCACGACATCGGAATTCGCCGAAGTCACGTTGATCGCACCGGTGTTGCTGCCGATGAAGTTTACGCCGATGGGGTAATTCGCTTTCAGCGAATTGGTCGTGATGGTCGTGTAGTCCTGCGTCAGCCGGAAATAGGTCGTGATGTCCGACACGATGCACAGCGTCCACCAGTTGCAGTCACGCCCGCTTTCGCCGGTCTTCACAAAGTCATTGTCGAACGTGCTGCTGTTGCCTGAAGCAAGCTGCGTCGCGTCAAGCGAGGCGTTCGAGGTGTTGGCTGCGACAGAAAGCGGGTCGTTGAAATAGGCCCCGTTCACTTGTGTCAGCCGCCCGCCGGTCAGGGTGCTGTCCGTGGTGACATAGGTGCCATCCGCCAGACGATAGGTTGTCAGCAAAACGGGAGCGCCCTGTTGAGTGGCCGTCGTGATAGAGTCGATCGTGAACGCCGATGTCCCGAAAACCTGCGTGTCGGTCTGCGCGTAGTTCACCGTGTTGCGGAATTCACCACCCGTGGTCCAGACGTAGCGCTGCGTGCCCGAAGGCGTGTAGGTCGTTGTCCGGTCCGCGCCATCGGTCACGACAGCCGCGCCCAAGATCAGATTTCCGGTCGCATTGTCGATCGTTCCGGTCTGGGTCGAGATCTTCACCGTGCCGGTCGCATCGCCCGGCACATAATCGCGCGTGAACACCGTCTTGCGGATCGACACCACCGGGTTTGACGGCGAGGTCGCGTTGACGCCCGTCACATCGGTCATCTCGATCCGCCCCGCGACACCGCGCAGCGTGCCGGTCGCATCTTCGCCCGTGCTCAGGTTACGCAGCACGACGGCGATGTTGGACGAGTTGGTGATGTTTATGGTGCCAAAACCGTCAAGCACGTTCAGCTTGGCGACCGAGGTGGACGAGGTGGTGTTCATGATCTGACCGAAAAGCTGGATGAACCCGCCTTTCACCGAGGTGCCGTCGACCACGAACTGCTGTGCTTTGGCATCGTATGACGCGCCGATATTGTCAGCCGCCGCCGCCTTGACCACCGAAAATAGACCATCGCTGCTGGGCGTAGCTGCCACATAGGCCTCGGCCGCGGCCTTGGTGAATTGCAGCGTATAGGCCACCTGCGGTGACAGGTAATCTTTGATGTTGACCAGCGTCGGAGTGCCAAAGACGTTGAGCGTGACGACCGGATTGGTATTGGCGTCTATCAGCACAGCCGCCTTGTATGTGTCCACCGCCGTCTTCAGCGCCGCCGCATCAAATCCAAGCGGGGCACGGCTGATGGTCACGGTCTGGCCCGCCGTGTTCACCACGTTGATCGTGGCAAGGGTCGGGTTGGCCGCCAGCGCGGTGTCGATGGTGCTTTGCGCCAGACCGATGGCGGCGGCGCTTGCCGTCAGCGTGGGCGTGCCGTTCAACGTCAGGTTCCAGTTGGCAATGCCCGACTGGATGGTCGAGTTGATGTTCAGATAGCGCGCCGCGATCGAAACCGCTCCGTTCGCGGTAATGCCCGCTCCGCCCTCGGTGGTCGACGTCTTGATGCTAAAGCTCGCCGGATCACCGCCGATATGGTTGAACCCGTTGACATAACTTGCAACGTAATCGCCGTTCTTCACCAGAATGCTGACCGACCCCGCGTTGATGCGGCCTTGGGTATAGACGTTTCCGGCAGCAGATTCGATCCGCACCGCGCCGCGCAGGTTTTCGATCAGCGATCCGGTTTTCAAGATGATGTCGGGCGCGACCTTGCGATCTGCCGCATTGGCGATGGATTCCGGCGAATAGGTCGACAGGATGGTCACTTCGCCACGGCTCGACGTAAGCGAGGTTTCGATCTTGTCAGACCCGAAGCCCGACGCCACACCCCCGGCATTCAGCGTGGTGATATTGTCCGCACCATAGACCAGCACGCCGTTGAACCGCACGTTGCCCGCGTCATAATCGGGGACGATCAGATTGCCGATATTCAGCGTGTTTGCCGTGTTGTTGGTGATCAGGATCTTCGCACTGCCCGGTGCGAGCAACGAACCGGTCCCGCTCGTTTGCAATTGATCGGCAGTGACGAAGATATTGCCAAGCCGCGTGGCCGTATCGGCAATGTCGATCCGGTAAGCGAGCGGCGCGTTGGCCGTGTTCGACGCGACAGCCGCCGCTTGGGTTTTCGTTGCAAAGGTCTGGGAATAGCCATTCCCAAGTCCGATGAACTGGGTCAGCGAGTTGCTGCCCCCCAGCGTGCCCGCCGTGACGCCGGTATTGGCGCGCAGTGTCGCGGTGGCGCTTTGCACCGTCCCGATCGAGCTTTCAAGATTGATCGCGAGAGTATCGAGGCTGGTCTTGCTGTTGCCAATCTTGGTCAGTGCACCGGCCGTGGCCGGATTTCCGCCGGTGGCCGCCGCGCGCAAGGCCGTCTTGATAGCCGCATCATCGGCATTCTTCTGGGTGGCGATGGCCTTTTCAGGATCGGTGCCGGTGACGGGGGTGGATGGAATGGTCGTGTCGATCAGCGTGTTCAGACCGTCGCGCACCGATGTGGCACGGGCTTGCGCGATGTCGATGTCCCCAAGGATCGTGGTTGCAAGGCTCGCAATCTGCGAAAGATTGGTGGACAACGATGCCTGCGCCGTAGCGATGACGCCATTCTGCGTCGTCGCAGCCGAAGTATTTCCGGCGACAATCGCAGCGCGCAGGGCGGCCTGCGCCGTCACGATGGTGTCGACAAGGGTCTGGTTGGCGTCGCTTTCGCTTATCAGCGAGCCAATGTTTGTAATGACCGATTGTACCGCCGTCACGCCTTGCGACAGCGTCGTCCCGATACCGGTCAGTGTCGTCGCGTAAGATGCGCTTGCGCCGAAATTGGCCAACTGCCTGATAGCAGTGTCCGCAGTGTTGAACGAGGCTTGCAACCCGAAAGTCGGGTTGGTGTAAATTCCGGCAAGCGTAGTGGCCACATCGCTCAGGCTGCCCACGATGTTTGCGGCAACCGCACTGCGGAACTGCACCGCCAGCGTGTCGATATTGCGCGAGATTTCGGCAATCTCGGCCAGCAGCGCCGCCTTGGGCGACGGGCCGACAAAGCTGCCGGCGACAAAGTTGCCGCCACTGTCGAACGTGGCAAGGCCCAGCCCGACAAGCTTGTTTTGCAGGAATTTCAACTCGTTCTGGTATGCGGCCTTGGCAACAGGGTCTGAATCGTAGTCGCTGATCAGTCTTGTCAACTCGGCCACACGGTCCAGAATGTCGGTGCCAACGGCAAAGGGGCCAGACAGCACATATTCGATATTTCCGGTCGCAGACACACAGCCCGCACTTGTGGTGCAGGCGTCCAGTATCAGCGTCTTGTTGCGCTGGATGCCGGTTTCGACAAGCCCGTTGATCTGCGCGCGCGCCGTCCCTCCATCGGTTTGGGTCGAGCCACCATGATAGTCAAAGGTCACGTCGCCGCCGCCAAAGGCGTTCGACACGGCCGAAGCAAGCTTGGCAAGCCCCTCGCGGTAAATGTCCTTTCCGGTGCCGACCGCAGTGGCGGTGATGTTGCCACGGGTCGCGGAAATGCGGATGTCGCCCGCCGCGCGGATGCCGCGCGGGTCGCCTGCGACTGCCGGGGTTGCGGTAGTTCCCATGATAACATTGGCAGAGTTTGCTACCGTCACACGCGGGTCGGGCGTCGCAAAGATCGGGATCGCGGTCTTGTTGAACAGATCGAGCGTTGCGTTGAAATTCAGATCAGCCGTCTCGCCCAAAGGCCCGGATCCGGCGCCAATCGTGATCGTGGCATAGCGCGGCGCGGTGCCGTCTGTCGGCGTATCGCCATCGGTCGCCTCGATCCGCGCGTTGTTGCCCAGGGTGACGCTGTTGTTGCCGATATAGTCGATCGTCACATCGCCCGAAGGCGCACCCGCAAGGCCATAGGTCGTGGCATTGCCCCGCAGGTCGATGTCGGCCTCGCCCCAGGCGGCAATGCGGATATCGCCGTAATCGACATCGACCTTGGCCCCTGCGCCGACAATCGCGCTGGCATTGGCGGTCACGTCCATGTTGATCACGGCATCGGCGGTGGCAATCGCCCCGCCACTGTCAAGCGACACGATCTGATGCGCGCCGACACGGTTATAGGCTTCCTGCACAAAGGCCGAAGCCCCGACACCCGGCCGCGCAAGCCGGATCACGGCGGCATCGTTCACCCGTGCGGTGGTGTTATGCGTGACGTTGATCGTGGCCCCCGCCGAGGGAAGATTGGCCAAGCCACCCGAAATCGAGCGCACATTGTTGCCATTGCCGGGCAGGAAATCATTGTCGGTCTGGTTGCGTGCCGACAAGGTCAGGTTCTTCGCGGTCAACGAGGTGGTGCCGATCACCGCATTCACCGTGCTCGTCACGTCATGGCGCAGCGTCGCGCCACTTGCCCCGACCAATGACGCCTGCGTCGTGTCGACCGACCCGTTGAAACGCGTGTCCTGCTCGGCCGCTACAGTGACCAGATCACCCACGGTGACCGTTCCGGTCAGCGTGGCCGAGGTGGTGGCGGTAGACGCCGTCTTTGCCGTCGCCGCCGAACCTGCAATAAGGCCACCGCTGCCTGCGACGGTAATGGCGGTGTTTGTGGCATCCCCAACACCGCGGACCGACAGGTTGCCAGCCGCAATGCCCGCAGTCGCCCCTGCGCTGGCCGCAGTCGTCGCACTCGTCGTCGCCGAGGCTACGTTGAAGCCCGCAGCCACGATACCGACCGCCAGACCCGAAGCCTCGGCGCGGGCTTCACCCGACGAGTTGGCCTCGATCCCGGCATCGCCGGTCACCGTGACCGATCCCGCCGAAAGCACCGCCTCGGTGCGGTTCGTGTTCCGTGCCGAAGCACTGGTGGCATTTACCCCGACCAAGGCGCCCGATGATCCGGATGCCTTGGCGCGCAGGTTGTTGACGATGGCCGTAGCGATCACATCCAGTTGCTGCGCGTCGATCACGGCCGTGCCGGTGATCGTGGCCAAAAGGGTGGCCCCCAGTGAACTGTCGGCTTCCGATGCAGCGACAGCCAGACCGCCTGCCCCTGCAATGCCCGTTGCCTCGGATGTGGCAGCGCCGGTAAAGTTTGCCGTAACCGAAACCACGCCGCTGACAAAGGCCTGCCCTGCATCGATCACCGACCGCACGATCGGCGCGATATTGGCCAAGGCAACCGACCCTTGGATCGACGCCCCGACCCCGCCGCCCGCGGCGATGGTCTCGGCATCGGCCGTATCGGTTGCGCTGGCCGAGACGGTCAGGCTTTGCGCCCTTGCGCCCCCGCTTGCGATATTGGCATTGTGGACCGTGGCACTGACCGTTCCCCCGATTTCGGCCTTGGCGACAGCTGCACCGACCGCAGCCACACCGGCAAAGGACACGCCGCCCGAAAACACCTCGACGCTCCGCAGCGCCGTGCTGGTGACGCTGACAGCGCCTCCGGTGGTAACGGTCTTGCCCTGCAACAGGGCAACGGTCCGCGACCGATCATTGATCACACCGACCGTGGCGCTAAGGCCGACGAAGGTACCTGCAGCCCCGGCTGCACTGGTGCTTTGCAAATCATGGTCGGTGCGGGCCGCAACTGCGACCGACCCCGCCGTAATGCTGCCCGTTCCGTTGATCTGCGCCGTACTGCCGGTATCGACCGCCAGCACCGAGATCCCCGCGCCGCCTGCCAGCACACCGCCGCCGACAGCCCCCGTCGTCAGGCTGACCGTCAGGTCATCCGAACTGGCGACACCGACAGCGCCGCCGACCGTGATCGTGCCATTGCCGATATTGGCCGAGGTGCCTGCCGGCAGCGACGGCGCGACAGCCGAAGCCACGTCGATGCTGGCCCGCTTGGCCTGGACATCGGCGCTGACCGTCCTGATTTCCGACCGGTCCGAGGCTGCAAGCTGGTTATTGACCGTTCCGTCACTCGCCTGACTCTGTGCCGTGCTGGTCAGGCTGGAAATCGAAACCGCCCCGCCTTGGCTTGAATCGGCAAGGTTCCGGTCGGCATCGCCTCCCGGTGTGACGCCATCGCCATAGCTGTAAACCGCGATCCCCGCCGCAAGCCCGACAAAACCGCCGCCCGCGCCCAGCACATAGGCTTCGCCCGCACGCTGCGACAATCCCGCAACCTGAAGGTCGCGCCGCGCGTTCAGCGTCACGCCGTTGCCGATGCTGGCCGTGGTGCTGTTCTTGAACACGCCCACATCCACGACACCGGCAAGCCCGCCCAGAACTCCGGCCGCAACCCCGCCCGAAGCCGAGGATGTCGCCGTATCGTCCCGCGCCACGACATAGACATCCTGCGCCGCATTGGCACCGGCATTGCCGCCAGCGGTGTTAATCGACGCAGTATCCGCAATGGTCGCCGCCGTTGCCACATTCATCAGGTAAAGCGAAATCACGCCCGACGCGCCAACCGCGCCTCCCGCCGATCCGGCTGCGGTCAGGGTAAAACCCTTCTGCCCCGAAACGGCCTGCACGTTGACACCGCGCGCCGTTGACGACACCGCATTGAAATCGGTTCCGGTAAACACGGAATGCGCGTTCCGCAGCCCAAGCGCCGTAACCGCCGATCCCGTGGCGATGCGCGCCGTGGTCGCCTTGTCCAGCGACACCACATTGACCGCCGCCCCCACGCCGACAAAGCCGCCCGCAAGCGCGCCCGCAAGCACGGCAGTGCGGGTGCGATCATCGGCAATCACGTCGACATTACCCTGCGCCACCGCGTCGCCCGCCAGCTCGGCCGTGGTCCGGCCCTTCAGCACCATGACCGACACGCCGCCCGCCACGCCGACCGTGCCCACCGCACCCGCCGCCGCGACACCGACCATGTCGCCGGTCGCCCGCGCCGTAACACCGATATTGCCATTGGCGCGCAGCGTGCTGCCCGCCCCCGTCGTGGCCGAAGTCGTGGCATCGAGGATCATCACCCCAAGCCCCGCGCCACCCGCCACACCGCCGGCTGCGACTGCACCCGAAAAGCCAAGCGCATAGGTGTCGCTTGCCGCGGCAACGATCACGTCCTGTGCGGTGCTCGCCGCTCCGGCCACGGTGTTGATCGTGGCACTCTGGCCGATCTCGGCCTTCGTCTGCGTGGTAATCACCGGAACATTGGCCGAGATGGAAACCGCCCCCGCCCCCGCCGAGCCTCCCACCGAAAGCCCACGGGTCGCAACCGATCCCGCCGCGTTCACGATCACGCCCTTGCCGCTGGCAACAACCTCGGTCGCATCGCGCTGCTGGCTCAGTAGCGCCAAGCCGTCGGTGCGGGCCTGCGCCGCATCCGGATCGGTCAGCTTGTCATCCGCAGCAGCATCGAACCTTGCCGCCTGGAAATCGCTGTCGCTGCCATAAGCAGACAGCACCGGCGTAAAGCCCGTCACATAATCTTGCGACCCGCCGTTGCCCCGTGCCGTCACCGTGGCGCGGTCGTCGATCCGCGCAAGCGTCTGCGCCCCGATCAGCGTGACCCCGACCGAAGCCCCCACACCAACCGTGCCCGCCGCAAAGGCGCCATCGACCATATCAAGCTGCAAGGTATCCGTCGCGGTGACCGCCACGTTGCCATCGGCCACGACACGGGCATCCGCCCCGATCCGCGCGGTGGTGATGGGTGAGGCCGACAGAACGGTGACCGCTCCGGCAAGCCCCGCCGTGCCGCCCACACCGATGCCTGCGGTGATGCTGTCAATCGTCTCGCGGCTGGCCGCATCCACAACAACGTTGCCGATATCGACAACCGCATTGTCCCCGATTTCGGCCTTGGTCGCCTTGTCGATCACCCCGACCCCGACGCCCGCCCCCGCCCCGACCGTGCCGCCACCGCCCAATGCGCCCGAGATCACCAGAATGTCGCTTTCGTCGCTGGCGCTGACCGTCAGGCTGCCCGAAAGGTCGCTCTGCCCCACGCGGGCGAATGTGCCCACCAATGCCTCGGTCGTGGTGTCGAACACCAAAATGCCAGCGCCAGCGCCGACTCCCGCCGTTCCCGCAGCCCCGCCCGCGGCGGCCAGTAGCGTGATATCCTCGGTCGCATCCGCACCGATGTTGACCGCGCCCGCCGTGTTCAACTCGGCCCGATCCGCAGCCGATGTGCCGTCACCAAGCGCTGCGCGTGTCACGTTCTTGACCGTGACCACCGTCACCGCCGCCCCGACACCGGCGGTTCCACCGGCACCGGCACCTGCGGCAAGGCCAAAGACCTTGAAGTCGTTGTCAGCCGTCAACGCCGCCGTTCCCGGCCCTGCCAGCGTGACCCGCGCGCCTTTGGCGATCAACGCCTGCACGCTGTTGTCTGACGTGATGACCCCCGCCACGCCCGATGCGCCCGCAGTCGATCCTGCGGCCACCGATGCCGCATAGCTGCGGATGTCCTGCACCGCCGAGGCCGAATTGGTGAAACTGCCCGCATCGACCATAACACCGCTATCCAGCAGGCTCAGCGTATCGCCTTCACTGACGATGACGGTGCTCGACACACCCACGCCCGCGCTCGACAGGCTCGCCGCCAAAGCGCCAGACAGCGCCTTGGCCAGATAATCGGAATCCGCCCCCAGCGTCACGCTGCCGGTGCCAACGTCGATCTTGCTGTCGGGGCCAACCGCCGCCGTCATGTCGTCCTTGAACACCATGACCGCGAACGACCCTTGCAGCGCCACGCCATTGCCGCCCGCGCCGCCGATCGCCTCGACGTAATAGTTGGAATCCCCGAGCAGCTTTGCATTGCCGACAGCCGTCAGCGCCGCCGAAAAATCGCGGACCTTCGACAGCGAAGTAATGTCGAAATCCGGCGCACCCTCGATCCGGTGGTTGGTCGCCTGAACCTTGACCGAAGTCGCGGTTATGTCGGCATCCGCACCAATGGTCGCGTCATAGTCCTTTTCCGAATAGACCACGGCGATCGATGCACCCACAGCCACACCGCTGCTCGACCCCGAGGCGGCAAATGCCTTGGCCGACAACTGGCTGGTGTTATCCAGCGTGACCTCGACCGCATCGCTGCCGGTGATGGTCACATCATCGCCAAGCCGCGCTTCGGCCTGTCCGGTCGAAATCGCAACGGCCAGCGCCCCCGCCACGGCCACGCTGCTGCCGGTCGCCCCTGCAGCCCCGATAGCCGCGATCTTCGACTTGTAGTCGCCTGTATTTTCTTCCGACGTTGCAGCAACAGTCACCGCCCCTGCAGTGATGTTAGCACCGTCACCGATGGTGGCGCTCGTCGTGGTGTTCAGAATGGCAAGGCCAACGCCCACGCCCACGCCGACACGGCTGTTGGGGTTGCTCGCCGCCCCGATGCCCGACACGGCAATACCGATGGTGCTTTCCGCCGCAACCTCCAGATCGCCCGCCAGATTGACCGTCACACCCTCCATCCGGGCGGTGACCACATCCTGCGCGCCTGCAACCCCGACAGCCGCCGCAACCGTGACCTTGGCGCCGCCCGATCCGCCGTTCTGGTCCTTCTGGCTGTCCTTGGTCTTGTCCAGCGTATCGGCCGAAGACGAGGTCTTGCCCGTAGTGCTGTTATTCTTCTCCTCTTTGCCGCCACCCGCCGTAGCGGTCGCATTGGCGTCATAGGTGTTGCTTGCCGTGGCCTCGATCGACAGCGACCCCGCCGCGTCGATACCGCGGGCAAGCGTGGCCGAGGTAACGGACGTATCCTTCAACGCCCCGTTCTGCGCCCCATCCCCTAGGATGACGGCGGCCGACGCCCCCACCGCGACATTGCTGCCCTTGGTTTCGCCCTCGGACGTGGCCTTGTGCGTGCCCTCGCTGCTGGCGCTGATCGTGACAGCACCCGCCCCCATCGACAGCGCCGCCCCGGTGCCCACGCGGGCTTCGGTGCGATGGTCAAGCAGCGTCAGCGCAACCGAAGCGTCGATTGCAACCCCGCCTGCCGCACCGGCCTTGGCCTCGGTCTCGGTCGTCAGTTTAGAATCCGCACCAACGCTCAACTTACTGCCGCCGGTCAGGCCCACGCCGTCCTCAAGCCGCGCCACGGTGGTCAGGTTCACAAGGTTCATCGCAAAGGATGCACCAACCCCCGCGCTGCCACCAACAGCGCCGCTTTCCGACGGGGCAGAAGACGCGGTCGCTTCAACCTCGCTTTCGGCGGAAATCACCACTGCACCGCTTCCAGCGTTCACATTGCCCGCAACCAACGCCGATCCATCCAGCGTCAAAAGGTTCAGCGCGACCGATCCGGCGATCCCCACGCTCGATCCGCCCGCGCCCGAAATGGCCGAGGCTGAAAACACATCGGCCCCGTCTGCCTGCGCGACCGTGACCGACAGGCCGTTGACCGCATGGCCCGTTGCCCCCGCCCCCAAGCGGGCGGTTGCGGTTTCGGTCACGGCGTTGACCGCAACGGCCACACCGATCCCCACCTGCGATTGGGCGCCATCTTCACTTTTTACCGCCTGCCCGTCGGCTGCGGCTTCCGCCCCGGTGGTCGCAAGCGCCAAAAGGCTCAGGCTGCCGCCCGCCGTCATGGTAACCGCATCGGGAACGACCGCCGTGACGACATGGCTTTGCACGTTGATCGCGGCAGCGGCGGCCAGCGATACCTTGCCCTCCGAAGATGAAGCCGACCGCCCGCTGCTGTCCGACGCCTTCGCCGACGTGCTGCTTTTCTGTTCGGCGCTGCCCACGCCAGACGTGCCTTGGCGCGTCGCCCCTGACTGGAATTCCTTGTCGGCCGCCTCGTCGGTGCTGCCTTCCTCGCCGCCCGCATCGGCCTCGTCACCCGATTTGGCCCCCGCCGCGCTGGCGGTCGAGGTCAGGGTCGAAGATGACACACCCGACGCGGTAAAGGCGATATCACCCCCCGCATCCATGCTGCGGGCCGTGGTCGCGATCACGCGATCATCGATAAGGGCAAGCGCAAGCGAAGCGCCTATGGCCGCCGTAGATCCGCTGGCGGCACTGCCTGCCTCGGTCGTGGTCGTGGCCTCTTGCGTGGCGGCGACCGTAATGTCCCCGCTTACGTCAAGCAATCCGCCCGTGCCAACCCGCGCCGTCGTGGCATTGGCGATCAGCGAAAGCCCCAGCGACGGCGTGATCGAAATCCCGCCCGCCGATCCCGCCTCGGCCTTCGTGGTGGCGGCATAGGTGGCGCTGGCGGTCAGCGACACGTCGCCTGCCGCGTTGATCACGGCCCCGTCCGAGATTTCCGCAACCGAACGGTTGGCAAGTATGTTCAGCGCAACCGATGCGCCGATCCCGACGTCCCCGCCCGAAGCGCCATCGCCCACCGGCAAAGCCTCGGCCGTGGCATCCGTGCGGTTGTCGGCCGTCAGCGCGATGTCGCCACCGCCCGTCAGGTTGACCGTGGCCGCGCCCGAAATGGTCGCACGCGACTCCGTATCGACCAAATTCAGCGCCAGCGATCCGGCGATCCCGATCTTGCTGCCACCCGCACCGGCACTGGCGCGCGCCACATAGACATCGCTCCGCATGTCGGTGCTTGCCGGGTCAGCCATCAGCGCCGCAACATCGCGCTTGTCAGCCGTAATCTCCAACCCGCCAACGGTGTGGACCGCATCGCCCAGACGCGCCGTGTTGCCGGTCTTGACCAGATTGACCGCAACCGCAGCCCCGATCCCGACCTGCGACGGCGGAGGCAAATCGCCGTTCTCGTCCTCTTGCCCGACCGCATCGCCCGTAGCCTCGATCTGGCCATCGGTGTTGTTCGAAGCCGCGATCTTCAGCGTGCCACCGGCATCGACGGTAACGCCATCCGGCACAAACGCCGTAACCTGCGAGGTCTGGACATTAACCCCGACCGCCGCCGCCACCGAAACCTTGCCTTCGGAAGTCGAGGCCGAACGCCCCTCTTTGTCGTCCACCGTGCTGTCGGTCGCCGCTTGCTGGCTGCTGTCGCCAACGCCTGCCGATTTCTGCTTGGTCGACCCGTCTGCCAGCGACGAATCCACCGAATCGTCAACCGTCTTGCCATCGCTGGCCGTGCCATCCTCTTCCGCAGCCGCAGCGCCCACTGCACTGGCCTTGGCGGTCAGCGTCGAAAGCGATGCGCCCGCTGCGGCAAAGCCGACATCTCCGCCCGCAACCAGATTGCGCGCCGTGGTCGCGGTCGTGCGGTCATCGACCAGCGCAATGGCAATCGCAGCACCGATCGCCGCCGTAGACCCAGCAGCCTCGCCCGAGGCTTCGGTCGTAATCGTAGAATGCTGCGCGGCACTCACATCAAGATCGCCCGACAGCGTCAGCGCCAAAGACCCGGTCCCCACCCGCGCCGTGGTGGCATTCGAAACCATCGACAACGCAAGCGACGGCGTGATCGAAATCCCCCCCGCCGATCCCGCCTCGGCCTTGGTTTCCGCCACATGCGTCGCAGAAGCCGCCAGCGTCACATCGCCAGCGCCGGTCAAGGCGGACCCCGCAGCCAGTTCCGCCACTGTCCGGTTGGCCACAATGTTCAACGCAAGCGATGCACCGATCCCCACGGTATCGCCGGTCGCACCACCTTCGGATGGCAGCGCCTCGACAGTCGATTCCGTCTCGTTCTCGGCCGACAGTGCAACCGCGCCTGCAGCCGAAATCTGCACATCAGCACCGCCACCCAAGGCCGCACTGGATGCGGTATCAAGCAGGTTGATGCCGAAAGATCCGGCAATCCCCACATCCTGCGCCCCCGCACCCGAAGTGGCCGAGGTCGACAGGTTGGTGCCCCGAGATTGCGCGGCAAGCGTGGCGCTGCCCGCCGCGACCGCGCTGTCGATCAGGGCTTGATTCGACACCTTGGCGATGTTCACCCCGACCGCCACGCCCACGCCGATGGCCGACTCGACCGCCGAGCCGTCAGCGACCAGTTCCGCCGACACACCGCTGCCGCTTGTCACGGAAAGCGCATCGCTCACGGTTGTCAGCGACGACGTGTCGATCCGCGCCGTAGTAGCGGAATCGATCTTGGAAATCGCCAACGCCCCCGCGACCGAAACCTGCGTGCCACCGCTCGATGCCATGCCGCCAAGTGCCGCGTCCTGCAGGAAGGTTGCGGCCTGACTGCCGGGCGAAGGTTCGGTCGCACCGCCCGCCGCAGCACCGGCCTTGACCTTAACGATGATTTCGGTCTGTGCGTCCAGCGTCAGATCCGCGGTCGTCACCTCGGCAGCATCGGCCAATTCCGCCGTGGTGACAGCGTTCACGATGCTTACCCCGACACTCGCGCCGAATGCGGCGGAAACGGGGATCGCCTCGGCCTCGGATGTGACGCTGTTCTTGGCGGTGATGTCGGTCACACCTGCCACGTCAAGCACGGCATTGCCGCCCACGCGGGCAATGGCGGTGCTGGTGATGGTTGACACCGCAACCGCGCCATCCGCAGTGCTATCGGTGGGAACGAGCGATTGCGTCTTGTTATTCGACGTGACGGTCGTATCCGCCGACAACGATACAGATTGCGCCGTAATCCGCGTATCGCCCTTGATATCGACGATTGCCGACCCTTCCGACAGCAGCACGCCCAAAGGCAGCAAAGACAATCCGCCGACCACATCGGCCTTGGCTTCCGCCGTGAATGCCCCTGTCGCGGTAATATCCGCCGCGGTCGAGGTGATGGTGGCGCTGGCATCGGGCAAGCCCACAAGCAGGCTGCCCAAGCTGACCGAGGATGTCGCCGAAAGCGTGACATTGCGCCCGCTGATGACGGGGGCCGCCCCCGCGCCGCCGCCAAGCGTGATGCTAGCCGCCGTGCCCGATGTTCCCACCGCCGACAGCAGCACATCGCCCGCCGCAAAGCCCGAACCGACCGTGACGCCTGCAAGAAGCTGCGATCCGTTTGCCAAGGTGATCGACGGCGCCTCGACCGTGATCTTGCCCGAATTGCCGGTGCTGACGCCCGCCGTCAGCAGGCGCGAATCCAGCGCACCACCCGATCCGACGGTGATCGTCCCCGTAGCCTGTACCGTGATGTCGGCCCCGCCGCTGGCAATCGAACTGCCTGCGTTGATGACCAGATCGACCGGATCGATCAGGAACTTGCCCGCCTTGCCGCTGCCGCCACCCAGCTTCAGCGTGATGGCCCCAAGGTTGACCGACGCGCCGCTCAGCTCGATGAACCCGCCGCTTGTCGCGCCCGCCGCACTGAAACTCGCGCCATCCTGCACCACAAGCGCGTCACCGGCAAAGACCACGATCTCGCCGCCCTCGGTGCCATTCGCCGTCAGCTCGGCGCTGCCATCGATGGCGATATCGCCGCCCGTGACCGAAATCTCGCCGCCCTTGCCGGTCGTATTCGAAGCGTCCACGCGCCCGCCGATCCGCGACCCGCCCGTCGCGACGATGGCGATGCGTCCGCCCTGCGACACCAGCGCACCGCCCTCGACCAGACCCGAGCTGTTCACCGTGGCGTCGAACTGCGTCCGCTGGCCAAGATCGTCGCCGCTTACGGGGCCCGTGCGGCCGTTCACGGTCACGGTATGGCCCTGAAGCGTGATCCCGCCCTTGGCGTTGACCTGCCCCATGATCGAGATCGCGCCGTTCTGCGAAACCGGGATTTCCCCGCGCATCAACTGGTCGGCAACCGCTTGGTTTAGCGTGCCATCAGCCCCCACCACACGGTCGAGGAATTCCTGCGTCGGCGTGTTGACCGTCAGCGTGCCGACATTGACCCGCCCGTTCTGGCCCACGATAAAGCCGTTCGACGACGAAAAGAAGATATTGCCGCCGATCGCGCCATCCTTGATCCCGTTCAACTCGCCATTGATGACGACCGCCCCGTTGCGGACGATGTTGACAAGGCTGCCTGCCCCATCAGGCACATAAAGATCGACCCGCGTGCCTGCCGCCTGTTCGAAATCGGAAAAGCTGTTGAACCCGACCGAGCCTGAAACCGTTCCCGTCGTGATCCGCGTCACGGACCCTTGGGTATCGATCTGTGTCTTGGTGCGGCCATCGATCAGAATGTTGTTGGAACCGGGGTCCAGATTGACCGCCTGCGCCCAGACCAGATTGGGATGGAACGCCCCGACCAGAAGCCCCAT
>NZ_CP028918.1:0-65000 GCF_003060865.1 Gemmobacter aquarius | reverse complement strand
ACGCCGTTCCGAAGCCTGCGGCCAGCGGGGGTGGTCCACCGTGGGATTCACGTTCGAATAGAAACCGTATTCCGACGGTTGCAGCATATTCCACGTGGTCTGCGGCATCCGGTCGGTCAGCGAGATCTTGACCACGCTCTTGATAGACTTGAAGCCGTATTTCCACGGCACCACCAGCCTGATCGGCGCGCCGTTCTGCTTGGGCATATCCTCGCCGTACAGGCCGGTCGCCATGATCGTCAGCGGGTGCATTGCCTCGTCCAGTCGCAGCCCTTCGCGGTACGGCCATTCGAGGATGGGCGAATTCTGTCCCGGCATTTCCTCGGGCCGCACCAAGGTTTCGAACGCCACGTATTTCGCCGAAGGCTGGACACCGACGCGGTTCAAAAGGCCCGAAAGCTGGAAGCCGATCCACGGGACAACCATCGACCACGCCTCGACGCAGCGGAAACGGTAGATGCGCTCTTCTAGCGGCTGGCCCTTCAGCACATCGGCAAGATCATAGGTGCCGGGCTTGTCGACCATCCCGCCGATCTCGATCGACCACGGGTCGGTCGTCAATGCGCCCGCGTTGGCGGCAGGGTCTTCCTTGCCCGTGCCGAATTCGTAAAAGTTGTTGTAGGTCGTGATCTCTTCCAGCGTGTTCGGCTCATCCGAGATCGACAGCGGACTTTTCGCCGCGTCGATCTTTGCCAGTGCGGGCGAGGCGAAGGCGGCAGCCCCCGCCGCAGCGATCATCTGCCGGCGGTTCAGCCATAGCGGCTTTGGGGTCACATCGGACCATGTCGGTTGCTTTGGCATATTCCGTCCTCCATTGGGCAGAAGGTATCGTGACAGGGTTTCGTGAAAACGCAAACCACGCCCCTTCACCTTTGCATTACGGGAGAGGGGACCGATTTGTTTCAATCACGCAGGATAAAAATTGGTCACATGGATTTGTCTGGAAAACAGACGATTTCGCGGCTTAGCGCACCCGCACGCTCTGGCAACGGTTGTTAACGGGAATGTCAGAGTCATCCGCAGCGTGCATCCGTCACGTATACTGGTAGCCAATCAAGGCATCAGATCAAGGGAGTGACGCCAGATGATCCGTAGAACCTTTCTCGCGGTAGCCGCAGCAACCGCACTTTTCTCGGCACCCGTTTTCGCCGAAGCCCATTCCAAGGACATCGTTGACACCGCTGTCGGCGCGGGCAACTTCACCACGCTGGTCGCAGCCGTCGAGGCGGCCGGACTTGTCGAAACGCTGAAAGGCCCCGGCCCCTTCACCGTCTTTGCGCCCACCGACGCAGCCTTTGCAGCCCTGCCCGCAGGCACGGTCGAAGACCTGCTGAAGCCGGAAAACAAGGACAAGCTGATTGCCGTGCTGACCTATCACGTCCTTCCGGGCAAAGTGATGTCGACCGACCTGTCCGAAGGCCTGACCGCCGCCACCGTGCAAGGCAGCAATGTCACGATCACGCTGGAAGGCGGCGCCAAGGTCAACGGTGCTACGATCTCGACCGCCGATATCGAAGCGTCGAACGGCGTAATCCATGTGATCGATCAGGTCATCCTGCCGCCGATGTAAGGCCGACCACGGCAAAGTCGGCCCCCCGAGCGTTCGGGGGGCCGTTTTCGTTAGCCGTTTTCCTTAATGCACCACCGCCTGCACGGGCCGCTCGCGGCGCGACGCGCTGACTCGGTCGCCGATGATCAGACCCTCGGGTCCGGCGGTGACATGGATGGTGGCCCCGTCCAGCACATCGCCCGAAAGGATCATCTCGGCCAACTGGTCTTGCAGATGGCGCTGGATCACCCGTTTCAGGGGCCGCGCACCGAACACCGGATCATAGCCTTCGTCCGCCAGCCACTGCTTGGCATCCTGCGTCAGATCCAGCGTGATCTTCCGCGCAGCAAGGCGGGCTTCCAGACGCTTCATCTGGATGTCGACAATCGCGCCCATATCGCCACGGCCCAGACGGTCAAAGATGATCGTCTCGTCCAGACGGTTCAGGAATTCGGGCCGGAAATGCCCGCGCACCGCTTCCATCACCTCGCGCTTGGCGTCCGACGCATCCGCCCCGTCCGGCAATTGGCTTAGCGCATAGGCCCCAAGGTTCGACGTCAGGATGATCAGCGTCTGCTTGAAATCGACGGTGCGCCCCTGACCATCGGTCAAAATGCCATCGTCAAGCACCTGCAACAGCACGTTGAACACATCGGGATGGGCTTTCTCCACCTCGTCGAACAGCACCACCTGATAGGGGCGGCGGCGCACGGCTTCGGTCAGCACCCCGCCCTCGTCATAGCCGACATAGCCGGGCGGCGCGCCGATCAGGCGCGACACGGCGTGCTTCTCCATGAACTCGGACATATCGATGCGGACCATCGCGTTCTCGTCGTCGAACAAATAGGCCGCGACCGCCTTGGTGAGCTCGGTCTTGCCCACGCCGGTGGGGCCAAGGAACAGGAACGACCCGAGCGGTCGGCCCTCGTCATTCAACCCCGCCCGCGCACGGCGCACGGCATTGGCCACAGCGACCACCGCTTGCCGCTGGCCGATGACGCGCTTGGCCAGTTCATCCTCCATCCGCAGCAGCTTTTCCTTCTCGCCCTCAAGCATCTTCGTGGTCGGAATACCCGTCCAGCGTTCTACCACCTCGGCGATCTGCTCGGGGCGTACGGCTTCTGCCACCAGCGCGTCCCCCTCGCGGGCTTCGGCATCGGCAAGCTGCTTTTCCAGCCCCGGAATCCGGCCATACTGCAACTCGCCCGCCTTGGCGAAATCGCCCTCGCGCTTGGCTTGCTCCAACTCGGCGCGGGCACGGTCGAGTTGTTCCTTCAACTCGCGCGCGGCCTCGAGGCTGTCACGCTCCGACTGCCACTTGGCCGTCATCTCGGCAGACTGATCTTGCAGGTCGGCAAGCTCCCTTTCCAGCTTTTCCAGCCGGTCCTTCGACGCCGCGTCATCCTCTTTCTTCAGGGCTTCCGCTTCGATCTGGAATTGCAGGATCTGGCGGTCCAGCGCGTCAAGCTCTTCGGGCTTGCTGTCCACCTCCATCCGCAACCGGCTGGCGGCTTCGTCGATCAGGTCAATCGCCTTGTCGGGCAGGAAACGGTCGGTGATGTAGCGGTGCGACAGCGTGGCCGCCGCGACAAGCGCCGAGTCGGAAATCCGCACCCCGTGGTGAAGTTCATACTTCTCCTTGATCCCGCGCAGGATGCTGATCGTATCCTCGACCGTGGGTTCGGTCACCATCACCGGCTGGAACCGGCGGGCAAGGGCCGCGTCCTTCTCCACATGTTTGCGGTATTCATCCAGCGTGGTCGCGCCCACGCAGTGCAACTCGCCCCGCGCCAGCGCCGGTTTGATAAGGTTGGCCGCATCCATCGCCCCTTCGGACGCGCCGGCACCCACCAGCGTGTGCATCTCGTCGATGAACAGGATGATCTCGCCGTTCGCCCCCGTCACTTCGGACAGGATCGCTTTCAGCCGCTCCTCGAATTCACCGCGATACTTCGCGCCCGCGATAAGCGACCCCATGTCCAGCGCCATCAGTTTCTTGTTGCGAAGCGATTCCGGCACATCGCCATTCACGATCCGCAACGCGAGGCCCTCGGCAATCGCCGTCTTGCCGACACCGGGTTCGCCGATCAGCACGGGGTTGTTCTTGGTGCGCCGCGACAGGACCTGCATCGTGCGGCGGATTTCATCATCCCGCCCGATGATCGGGTCGATCTTGCCCTCGGCCGCAGCCTCGGTCAGGTCACGCGCATATTTCTTCAAGGCGTCATAGCCGGATTCGGCCGATGCGCTGTCAGCCGTGCGGCCCTTACGGATATCATTGATAGCGCCGTTCAGCTTTTGCGCCGAGACTGCCCCCGCATCCAAAGCGTCCTTGGCCTTGCCCGGCACCATGGTCAGCGCCATCAGGATACGCTCGACCGGAACAAAGCTGTCACCGGCCTTTTTCGCCAGCTTTTCCGCCTCGTCCAACACCTTGACCAGACCGGGGTCCATAAAGGGCTGGGCGTCGCCCGTCACCTTGGGCAGCTTCGCCAAGGTCAGCGCCACGGCTTCCGACACGCGCGCAGGTTCACCCCCTGCGCGGCGGATCAGGTTGCTTGCCAGCCCCTGATCATCATCCATGATCGCCTTGAGCAGATGTTCGGGCGCCAGACGCTGATGATTCTCGCGCACCGCAATCGTTTGCGCGGCTTGGAGGAACCCGCGCGACCGTTCCGTGAACTTTTCAAGGTTCATCGGCATATCTCCTTTTCATAGCACCGTGTCGGGACGCCCTGAAAAGGCACGTCCGCTTCGGCCTTATTCGAAAGATGGGAGAGCAGCCGCCGCCTTGCAAGGGTGCGCCCCGCTTGCCCCCGTTAATTTTCGTAACGCGCCCTCAGACGCGATCTTTGGGCTTAAGCAGCTTGGCAGGACGCAACGCTTCAGCCGAACGCATCAGGCTGAAGGTCTGGTTGACGTAATTCACCACGCCCGAAATCTTTTCCATATAGGCCAGCAATTCCGGCGTCTTTTCCGCCTCGACCATCTGCACCGGGCGGTCGGGGCCATCATGTTCGAACTGGCAGTAAAACAGCGGCTCGCCGCGTTTCAGGATCAGGTCCTTTTCGATGTCATGCCATTCAAAGGCCCACATCAGCGGGCGCGGCCACAGCGACAGCGGGAAACGCCCGCCAAAGATGGTGCCGGGAAGCGGGTCTTTGCGGTAATGCGCGAACGTGCCTATCTGCGTCAGCCACACGGGTTCATCGGCAATGAAGCAATAGGGCAGCGACAACTGCACCGTGGGCCGGTCGGGGTAACGCCATTCCACTTCGCTTACCAGCGTCAGCACCTCGCCCAGCTTGTTGCCACGGATGGTCGACGCCGTGCCCGCGCGGTTTACCAGAACACCCTTGCCCTTGTCGTCGCGCTTGAAGCCGATGTGGATGTCGAACGGGCATTTCACCATGAAATACCGGCTTTCCATCTGGATCACGGCGGGGCAGCGGCTGGCGCTTTTGGCATGGGTGCGGTTGACCTGACGCGACACAAGCCGTTCGGGCGGATCGTACAGCACCGCGCCCTTGTCGCTGGTCAGAAACCAGCCCACCTGCACCGGGCCGGAACGCGGGCCTTCGTCGGGACGGTCATATTCAACGTTGATCTGCACCGTTACTCTCCTTTGACGCTGCAACCAGCGCCTGCAACAAACGGGCCGAGGTGACGCGCCGCAGCTCAGGGCCAAACCCGAAGCCCGCAACTTTTGTGTCTTCCGCCTGCGTCACAGAACAAGAGCCGTGAAGTTCGCGCAACCCCAAGGCGGTGAACCGGCGGGCGTTTTCCGCCGTGACGCCGCTGCCGGGCATTATCACGATCCGCCCCGAAGCTCGGGCATGCAGCGCGGCGATCAGGTCGATCCCTTCAAGCGCGGTCTTCGCCTGCCCGCTGGTCAGGATACGGTCGAACCCCAGCGCAACCGCCTGTTCAAGTGCTACGAAAGGGTCGGGCACCAGATCGAAGCAGCGGTGCAGCGTGGTGGTCATGCCTTGCGCCTCGGCCAGCAATGCTGAAAGCGTTTCGCAATCAAGCGTCCCGTCGGCAAGGGATGCGCCCAGCACCACCCCCGCAAGGCCCGCATCGCGGCTGGCGCGGATGTCGCAGCACATTACTGCAATCTCGGCAGGCGACCAGACAAACCCGCCTGCGCGGGGCCGGATCATCGCCAGCGCCGGAACGGGGGCACGGCCCGCCGCTGCCATCAACCCCGCCGAGGGCGTCAGCCCGCCAAGCGCGAGCGCCGAGCACAGCTCGATCCGGTCCGCGCCACCCGCAACGGCGGCATCCAACCCGCCCACGCTGTCGACGCAGACCTCCACCCTAACCAAAGGCCGCAAGCCCCGCTTCGGCAGCCCCGATCAGGCCGGGTTCGATGCGGCATTGCGCTGGCACCACAAGGGGCCGATCAGTTCGCCGCAAGATCATCGCGCGGACGGTCCGGTCGAGCAGCGCGACAAGGGCGGTGTCGTTGGACAGCCCGCCCCCTACCGGCACAATGGACGCCCCCACCGTATTCAGCACCATCGCAAGCGCGGGCGCGACCAACGCCGCCCAGACCTGCACGGTCTGCGTGGCGGCAGGGTCATCCGCCTGCCATGCCGCAAGGATGCTTTGCGAAGTCTCACCAACCCCGTGCAGCGCAAGGTGCAGCTTCTCGATCCCCCGCGCGCTGCCTACCGCATCGAGGCAACCGACCTGCCCGCAGCCACAGGGAAATTCGGGCAGCGTCACCCCCAGTACCTGCGTCTTGGCCACCGGCCCGTGGCCCCATTCCCCCGCGAACCCTCCCGGTCCGGTCACGATCCGCCCGTCGATCACCAGCCCCCGCCCACGCCGGTGCCGAGGATCACGCCGAACACGTTGCGATGCCCCTGCCCCGCGCCCTGCCGCGCCTCGGCCAGCGCGAAGCAATCGGCATCGTTCAGGATCAGCACGGGCAAACCAAGCGCCGCCTCAATCTCGGGCGCTAGCGCACGCCCGTTGGCGCAGGGAATGTTGGCAACCTTGATCCGCTGCGTATCGGGATCGACCACGCCCGCGATGGAAATGGCAACAGCGCGATGCGCGGGGCTGACATATCCGCGCAGCGCGTTCAGGAAAGCCCCGAAATCACCAACCGGCGTCACCGTATCGCCCAGCAGCGTGATCTGCCCACCCGTGGCATGCGCCGCCTTGATCCGGCTGCCGCCGATATCGAAACACAGGATCATGTCGCCCCCACCCGTTCGCCGCGATGCTATCCAAATCCAAGCGGTGTTGACAGAGGGGGGTTGCGGTTCCATCAGGCAACAAACGCCAAGGAGTTGCCAGATGTCCGATGACCGCCTGATCGTTGCCCTCGACGTGCCGAACGTGGTGCAAGGGCTGGAATTGGCCCAACGCATGGGCGACGCGGTCAGCTTCTACAAGATCGGCCTTGGCATGCTGACGGGCGGCGGGCTTGCCTTGGCAAACGAACTCAAGGGCGAGATGGGGAAGAAAATCTTCCTCGACATGAAATTCTTCGACATCGGCGCAACCGTCGAAGCAGCGGTGCGCGGCGTGGCGCGCTATGACCTCGACTTCCTGACCGTGCACGGCGACCCGCAGGTGGTGCGCGCAGCGGCCGAAGGCAAGGCGGGAACGGGGCTGAAAATCCTTGCTGTCACGGTCCTCACCTCGCTCGACCGCGCCGACCTTGATGCCAACATGATCGTTGCGGGCGACATCCATGCCATCACCATCGAACGCGCGGCACGGGCACTGGAAGCGGGCGCCGACGGCGTCATCGCCAGCCCGCAAGAGGCCGCAGCGATCCGCGCCCTGCCCCAAGCGGCAGGCAAGCTGATCGTAACCCCCGGCGTCCGCCCCGCAGGCGCGGCGCTTGGCGACCAGAAGCGCGTTGCCACACCGTTTCAGGCGATTTCCGATGGCGCGAACCACATCGTCGTCGGCCGCCCGATCTGGCAGGCCAAAGACCCCGCCGCCGCAGCGCGGGCGGTGATCGCCGAACTTCCATAGGGCAGTCGGGCCTAGATCGGTTTTCCCGCCAGCAGGCGCGGCAAATCGCCGTTCAGCCCCGCTGCCTGACGGATGAACGTCCGCCGCAGCGCGGGAATGCGGTTCACAAGCCCAAGCCCAAGGTCGCGCCCCAACCGCAAGACCGGGTTGTCGTTGGAAAACAGCCGGTTGACCGTGTCCATCCCCAGCGCAAGCGCAGTCGCATCGAACCGCCGCCAGCGCTGATAGGCATCAAGCGTGACGGCTGATCCGATATCCTCGCCCCGCCGCGCCGCCTCGACCACCACCTGCGCCAGCGCAGCCACATCGCGCAACCCAAGGTTCAGCCCCTGCCCCGCGATCGGATGCACGCCATGCGCGGCATCACCCACCAGCGCCACACGCGGCGCGATGAACGTTTCGGCCAGCGACAGCGACAGGGGATAGGTGAAGCGGTCCCCCGCCAGCGCGATCTCGCCCAGAAAATCGCCAAACCGCGGGCGCAGCGCGGCAAGGTACTCGGCGTCGTCCAGCGCCTGAATCGCCTTGGCGTTCGCTTCCGTCTCGCTCCAGACGATGCTGGAATGGTGCCCGCCGGCAAGCGGCAGAATGGCAAGCGGCCCCTCGGGCATGAAGAACTGGTGCGCGATGCCGTTATGCGGCTTTTCGTGCCTGATCGCGGTGACAAGCGCCGTCTGCCCATACCCCCAGCCAACGCGCTTGATTCCCGCCCGCGTGGCCGTCTGGCTGCCGCGCCCGTCGCAGCCAACCAGCAACCGCCCGCGCAGGGTCTGGCCCGAGCCAAGCGTGATCGTCACCCCTGACGCATCGACCGCCTGCCCCGTGACCGTCTGCTCCGACAAAAGCGTGATCTTCGGATGTGCGCCCATCGCCGCCAGAAACGCTGCATAAAGGTGACGGTCTTCCAGCAGGAAGCCCATCGGCCCTTCTTCGATCTCGGCGGCGTCAAAGGTCAGGAAGAACGGCGCAGGCCCCTGCCCCGCCAAGCCATCGGACGCCTTGATCTGGTGGATCGGCTGCGCCTTGTCGCCCACGGCGGGCCAGATACCGATGCCTTGCAGCAAGCGCCGCGAGGCGATGGCAAGCGCATAGGCGCGCCCGTCGAACCCCGCTTCGGCACGCACAAGCCCGGGGCGGGCGTCAACCACCGTCACGGTCAGGCCCGCATTCGCAAGCGCCAGCGCCAGCGCGGGGCCATTCAGCCCGCCGCCCGCAATCAGGATATCGGCATCATATGTCATGGCGGCAAATATGGCCTTGCGGGCGGGATTGTCCATGCGCTGCTCTGCCGCTACCGTTCGGGCAAAGAACGTGGGGACAGAATGAGCAGAACCTGGCTGAACATGCGCGCCGCCGACCTGGGGCGCGAGATCGGGGCGGGCCGGATCAACCCGATAGACCTGACCGAACTGCTGCTCGACACCATCGCCAAGCACCCTTTGGCAGACCGCATCTTTGCCCGCACCACCCCCGCACGCGCGCGGGCCGAGGCGATGGCCGCCACCACCCGTGCGCGGCGCGGATGGCGTCACGGCCTGCTCGATGGCGTGCCGATCAGCTGGAAAGACCTGTTCGACACGGCGGATGTGGCGACCGAGGCCGGGTCAGCCCTGCTGCGCAACCGCGTGCCCAAGCGCGACGCCGAGGTGCTTTCGGTCGCAACCCAGGGCGGGCTCGTCTGCCTTGGCAAGACGCATATGAGCGAACTTGCCTTTTCGGGTCTGGGCCTGAACCCCGTCACCGAAACGCCGCCCTGCATCAACGACGAAGACGCGGTCGCGGGCGGGTCGTCGTCGGGCGCCGCCGCTTCGGTGGCTTACGGCCTGTCGCCTGCGGGAATCGGGTCCGATACCGGCGGGTCGGTGCGTATTCCGGCAGCGTGGAACGACCTTGTCGGTCTGAAAACCAGCGCCGGACGCCTGTCGCTGCGCGGCGTGGTGCCCTTGTGCGAAAGGTTCGACACGGTCGGGCCCTTAGCCAAATCGGTCGAAGACTGCGCGCTTCTTCTGTCCGCCCTTGAAGGCACGCGCCCCATCGACCTGAGTGGCGGCACGCTCGCAGGCACCCGCCTGATGGTGCTGGAAACCGTGGCGCTCGACGATCTGCGCGAAGGGCCTGAACGCGGCTTTGACGATGCTGTCAGCCGTTTCAGCGGCGCAGGGGCAAAGATCGAACGCATCAAAGCCCCCGAAGTGGCCGAGGCGATGGCGCTGGCAGGCATCCTTTTCGCGACCGAGGCTTACGGCATCTGGCGCGACACGATCGAGGCTGCGCCGGCCAAGATGTTCCCCCGCATCCTCGAACGCTTCCGCTCGGGCGACAGCGTCAGCGCGCCGGAATACGTGGCCGGTTGGCGCAGGCTGGAACAGTTGCGCCGAATCTATGCCGACCGTGTCGCGGGCTATGATGCGGTGCTGGTGCCCACCTCTCCGATCCTGCCGCCCAATGCCGAACGGCTCATGCAGGACAACGATTACTACGTCACCGAAAACCTGCTTGCGCTGCGAAATACCCGAATCGGCAACCTTATGGGCCTGTGCGCCCTGACCCTGCCCACCATCGAGCCATCCTGCGGCGTATGCCTGATGGCCCCGCCCATGGCCGAAGAACGCCTGTTGCGGCTGGGCTGCGCGGCGGAAAAGGCGCTGCGGTAAGGGCGCAAAAGACACAAATGCTTCCTTCAACTTGCGGGGGAAGCAGCCTTTTTCTGGACCGCCGCCCCTGTCTTGGCTATCGTGCCGGTCAAACGGGGCGATACGACCCCGGATATGAGGCAAGAATGGTGTTTCCTGAGCGGTTTGACAGCCTGCCGGATTACGCATTTCCGCGTCTGCGGAAATTGCTCGACTCGTTCCCTGCGGGGGCCGAGCCCATTGCCATGACCATCGGCGAACCCCGTCACCCGATGCCCGCCTTCGTGGCCGAGGTGATGGCCGCGAACATCGGCAGCTTTGCTGTCTATCCGCCGAATGACGGCACGCCCGAACTTTTGGCGGCAATCTCGGGCTGGCTGGCGCGGCGCTACGGCGTCGATCTGGCCGAAGACCGTTTGATGGTGCTCAACGGCACGCGCGAAGGGCTGTTCAACGCCGCCGTGGCGCTGTGCCCCGAAGCAAAGCACGGCAAAAGGCCCGTCGTGCTGATGCCCAACCCGTTCTATCAGGTCTATGCCGTCGCCGCCTTGGCGATGGGTGCCGAACCCGTCTACGTGCCCGCGACCGCCGCCACGGGGTTTCTGCCCGATTACGCCGCACTTCCCGCCGAAGTGCTGGACCGCGTGGCCATCGCCTACCTCTGCTCGCCCGCCAATCCGCAAGGCGCGGTTGCCAGCCGCGACTATTGGGCCGACCTGCTGCGATTGGCCGAAAAGCACGATTTCCGCATATTTGCCGACGAATGCTATTCCGAAATCTGGCGCATAGCCCCTCCGCCCGGCGCCCTGCAGGTGGCGGATGAAATCGGCGCCGATCCCGAACGCGTCTGTGTGTTCCATTCGCTGTCCAAGCGGTCGAATCTGCCGGGGCTGCGGTCGGGCTTTGTGGCTGGCGGCGCGGAAAGTATCGCCCGCATCCGGCAGTTGCGGTCCTTTGCCGGTGCGCCGCTGCCGCTACCGATCCAGCGCGTCAGCGAACGGGCATGGAGCGACGAGACCCATGTGGCCGAAAACCTCGCGCTCTATCAGGCCAAGTTCCGCATCACGGATGAGGTGTTTTCAGGCGTTCAGGGCTTCCAGAACCCCGATGGCGGCTTCTTTCTCTGGCTGCCGGTCGATGACGGCGAGGCGGCGGCGGTGAAACTGTGGCGCGAAACGGGGGTGCGGGTTCTGCCGGGCGCTTACCTGTCGCGCGATGTCGGGGGCCACAACCCCGGCAAGGGATATATCAGGGTCGCCCTCGTGGCACCCAAAGACGAAATGCAGCGCGGGCTTATCAAGCTTCGCGACTGTCTGTACGGGTAAGGGACGGGCAAAATGGCATCCTATCAGGCACGGCAGCGCGATCCGCTTCTGGACCAGAACATGCAGGCGATGCTTGAACGGCGCGGGCGCGAGTTGATCGGCATCGTGCTGATCGTCACCGCCTTGCTGTTCACGCTGATTCTGGGAAGCTACTCGCCCGAAGATCCCGGCTGGATGGTTGCCACCGAAGAACCGGCGCGGAATTTCCTCGGCCATTTCGGGGCGGGCCTTGCCTCGACGCTGATCATCATCGGCGGCAAGGGCGTGTGGTCGATCCCTGTCATCCTCGCGGCATGGGGCCTGCGCTTCACGCTGCATCGCGGGGCAGAGCGGGCGCTTGGCCGCATCGTCTTTGCGGTGATCGCGGTCGCCATGACCTCGGTCTACGCGGCCTCGCTGGTGCCGGGGGCCGACTGGCCCCATTCGTTCGGCCTTGGAGGGTTGTTCGGCGATACGGTGCTTGGCGCGCTGATCGGCATCGTGCCGGGAAGCGCGGGGTTCGGGATCAAGTTCGTCTCGCTGGCAACCGGACTTGGCGTGCTGGTGATGATGCTTTTCGTAACCGGCTTCGACAGGCGCGAAGTCGCCGCGATCCTGCGCTTTCTGATGGTCGGATCGGTGATCTGCTACAACACGGCGCTTACTCTTGCCGGACGCGGTGCCCAAGGCACGGCGCGGGCCGCAGCGGTGGTGCAAGAGCGCCGTCGCGCCGCGCAATCCGACCCGCGCCGGTTCGATGACCGCCCGTCGCGCAACGCCGAACCCGCGCCGCAGCAACGCCGCGAGACGCAGTCGGAATGGGGCACGCCCAGCCAATTGCGCGCCGACCCGCGCTATGGGGCGACGCTCGCCGATGCGCCCCACTATGCCCCGCCCAAGGAAAAGGTCAGCCTTCTGGCCCGGGTTCCGGGCCTGATGCGCCGCGCAGTCGAACCCGAGCCGGAACTGATCGAACCCACGCCGCTCGATTTCGACGATGATTTCCGCCCCGACCAAGACCGCATCAAGGCGCGGATTTCCGATGTGATCAAATCGCGCATCCGCAACCCGAACGGCCCCGTCAGCGTGGTCAGCCAAGCCGTGGGCCGCCGCGAGCCTTCCCTCATGCGGCCCAACCGTCCGGTCACTCTGGTGGCCGACACCACGCCCCGCCGCGTGACCGAACCGCCGCTGACCGCTGCCCATGCCGCGACCCTTGCCGCCCCGCAACTGCCGCCGCTGCCGCCGCTGGTTACCCGTGGCATGCCTGTGCTGCCCGAAGCGGGCGGCTTTGACGAAGACAACATGTTCCGCCCCGATCCTGCCGACGATTGGGCACCCGAAGCCGAGGTGATGGACGAGGACGACTATGCCCCCGCCCCGCCGATGCCGCGTCTGGGTGCCGCCGACCGCCGCCCCGTGGTGCAGCATGGCGTCAAGAAACCCGTGCCGCCGTCACGTCAGGCCATGGCCGAATCGCAGCCCAAGCTGCGCTTCGACGATCCGGCCCCCGCCTATGAACTGCCACCCCTGTCGCTGCTCGCGTCGCCCGAGGGGGTGCAGCGCCACACACTTTCGGACGAGGCGCTGGAAGAGAATGCGCGGATGCTTGAATCGGTGCTGGACGACTATGGCGTCAAGGGCGAGATCGTCTCGGTCCGCCCCGGCCCGGTGGTCACCATGTATGAACTCGAACCCGCGCCGGGGCTGAAAGCAAGCCGCGTGATCGGCCTTGCCGACGACATCGCACGCAGCATGTCGGCCCTGTCAGCGCGGGTGTCGACAGTGCCGGGGCGCACGGTGATCGGCATCGAATTGCCCAATGCCGTAAGGGAAAAAGTAGTACTGCGCGAAATCCTTTCCGCCCGCGATTTCGGCGATTCGAACATGCGCCTGCCGCTGGCCCTGGGCAAGGATATCGGCGGTGAGCCGATCGTGGCGAACCTTGCCAAGATGCCCCACCTGCTGATCGCCGGAACCACCGGTTCGGGCAAGTCGGTGGCGATCAACACCATGATCCTGAGCCTGCTTTACAAGCTGTCGCCCGAAGAATGCCGCCTGATCATGATCGACCCCAAGATGCTGGAACTTTCGGTTTACGATGGCATCCCGCACCTGCTTTCGCCTGTCGTGACCGATCCGAAAAAGGCGGTCGTCGCCCTGAAATGGGTCGTGGGCGAGATGGAGGAACGCTACCGCAAGATGTCCAAGATGGGCGTCCGCAACATCGAAGGTTTCAACGGCCGCGTGCGCGAAGCGCTGTCCAAGGGCGAGATGTTCAAGCGCACGATCCAGACCGGATTCGATGACGACACCGGCGAACCCGTGTTCGAAACGGAAGAATTCGCCCCCGTCGCCCTGCCCTATATCGTTGTGATCGTTGACGAAATGGCCGACCTGATGATGGTCGCGGGCAAAGAGATCGAAGCCTGCATCCAGCGCCTCGCCCAGATGGCGCGGGCGTCCGGCATCCACCTGATCATGGCGACACAGCGCCCGTCGGTCGATGTGATCACCGGCACGATCAAGGCGAACTTCCCGACGCGGATTTCGTTTCAAGTCACATCCAAGATCGACAGCCGCACCATCCTTGGCGAACAGGGCGCCGAGCAGCTTTTGGGCATGGGCGACATGCTTTACATGGCGGGCGGGGCCAAGATCACGCGTATTCACGGCCCCTTCGTTTCCGATGAAGAGGTCGAGGAAATCGTCAACCATCTCAAGAGCTTCGGACCGCCTGCCTATATGTCGGGCGTGGTCGAAGGGGTCGAGGATGACAAGGCCGACGATATCGACATGGTGCTGGGCCTTGGTGGTGGCGAAGGCGGAGACGATGCGCTGTACGATCAGGCGGTGGCAATCGTGGCCAAGGATCGCAAGTGCTCGACCAGCTATATCCAGCGCAAACTGGGTATCGGCTACAACAAGGCGGCAAAGCTGGTCGAGCAGATGGAAGAGCAGCATGTCGTCACGCGGGCCAACCATGTGGGCAAGCGTGAAATTCTGGTGCCGGAAGCGTAACGCGCTGGAAATGCACGACAAAAGGCCGCCCTATCGGGGCGGCCTTGTTCTTTCGGGCTTTGGTTGATAGGCCCCGCGCCATGAAAGCGGCGGTTTCCTTGGGTGATCTGGTGGCGCGTGGTCTGGTCGAAGCGGCCGAGGCCCCTGCCCTGCTGCCGGTCGAGCAGTCGTTCCGCATCCGCCTTTCCGGCGCGATGCAGGGGGCGATTGCCACACGCGACGATCCGGTAGCCCGCCAATTCATCCCGTCAGTTCAGGAACTTGACATCAAGCCCGACGAATCGGGCGACCCGATCGGGGACGAGGTTCACAGCCCCGTCAAAGGGTTAACGCATCGTTACCCCGACCGCGTGATCCTGCATGTGACCAAAACCTGCGAGGTTTACTGCCGTTTCTGTTTTCGCCGCGAGGCAGTGGGTGACGAAGGGCACTTGTCACAAGACGAGATCATAGCGGCTTTGGATTACGTGTCGGTTAATCCCGCGATCCGCGAGGTGATTTTGACAGGCGGCGACCCGTTGGTGCTTTCCCCCCGTCGAATCAAGGACTTGGTCGAGCGGATCGGGGCGATTTCGACGGTCGATACGCTGCGGATACACACGCGGGTGCCGGTGGTGGCCCCCGAACGCATGACCGAGGCGCTGGTTTCGGCGTTCGAGACGCGGTTGACGGTGATTCTGGTGCTGCACGCGAACCACGCGGCCGAGTTCACCGATGCGGCGCGGGCGGGATTGCGGGCGATGCAGCGTGCCGGAATTATGCTGCTTTCCCAATCGGTTCTGCTGCGCGGGGTGAATGACAGCCTGCCCGCGCTAGAGGAATTGTTCCGCGAAATGCTGCGCTGCGGGGTGAAGCCCTATTACCTGCACCATTGCGACCTTGCGAAGGGCGTCTCTCACTTTCGCACGACGATTGCCGATGGCATGGCGCTGATGCGCGGGCTGCGCGGCAAGCTGGCAGGGCCGCTGATCCCCACCTATGTCATTGATATTGCAGGTGGCTTTGGCAAGGTTCCGATCACGCCGGACTATGTGGTAGCGGGTGCCACGCCGGGCGAGTGGCGCATCACCGATTGGCGTGGCGGGGTCCATGACTACCGCGACCCGCACTGCACAACCGATGCACAGTCTGTGCAGACGATTCTGCAAAAAGCGTGAAGACCGGTTAAGGTTTACGCTTTCAGGCCGCTTCGACCGGACGCTTGATTTTCGCCGCGGCTTCCACGACCAGCGGGCGGAACCCTGCCGCGCCGCCGTCGAGCAGGGCGAAGAATTTGGTCCGCATCCGCGGCTCCCAGAAATCATTGATATGCGAGGCCGTCAGCTCGACCCCTTCGGCATGGGGTTTGGATTCCATGAACTGGGCGATCTGGTTTGCCATGTAGATCAGTTTGGCGTCGGTATTAGCGGACATGGGCGGCCTTTGTCAGTCGGTCGGAATGGGAGAACACCTCGAACCTGTCGGAACGGGCGAGGGCGATAAGGGTGATGCCGGCTTCCTCGGCCAGGTCCACCGCCGTGGCGGTCGGGGCCGAAACGGCGATCAGCACGGGCGCGCCAAGCGTGGCAACCTTTTGCACCATGTCGATGGACACGCGGGAGGTGAGGATCACCGCGCCTTGCAGGCGGCCATTGCGGACCACATGGCCTACCAGCTTATCCAGCGCATTGTGGCGGCCCACATCCTCACGCGCGGCGAAGATGCCTGCCGGCGTCCAATAGGCGGCGCAATGGGCGGCACGGGTGATGTCATGCAGGGGTTGTTGCGCGGTCAGGCTGGCGACTGCCGCGTTCACCTGTTCGGGCGACATGCGGAAACTTGACGGCGCGACATGCGGCACGCGGCGCATCGCCTGTTCGATGCTGTCGATGCCGCACAGCCCGCAGCCCACGGGGCCAGCCATGGTGCGGCGGCGGGCGGCAAGGCGCGACTGCGCGGCGTCAGGCACCCAGATTTGCAGGTCGATGCCGTTGCAGGTTTCCACCGCTTCGACCGAGTCGATCTGGTCAGGGGTAGCGATTCCCTCTGTCAGGGCAAAGCCATAGGCAAAATCGGTCAGGTCCGACGGGGTGGCCATCATCACGGCTTGGGTCGAGCCGTTGAAGGACAGGGCAACCGCCACCTCGGACGGCAGGGGGCGGACCCCCTGCGCGATCCCGTCTGCGCCGAAAGACAGGCGCGGGAGGCGGCGGACGCTGTCCATCATTCGGCCGCGAGAATGCGGCGCGAGTTTGCGGCTTGGGCGTTGTATTCCTCTTGCCACTCGGTCGGGCCGTTGGACGGCGACACCTGAACCGCCGTCACCTTGTATTCGGGGCAGTTGGTCGCCCAGTCGGAAAAGTCGGTGGTGATGACGTTGGCCTGCGTGTCGGGGTGGTGGAAGGTCGTGTAGACCACCCCCGGCGACACGCGGTCGGTAATTTTCGCCATAAGCGCGGTTTCACCCGAGCGGCTGGCGAGTTTCACGAACTGCCCATCACGCACGCCACGCAGTTCGGCGTCATGCGGGTGGATTTCCAGCACGTCTTGGTCATGCCACACCACGTTGTCGGTGCGGCGGGTCTGCGCGCCCACGTTGTATTGCGACAGGATGCGGCCCGTGGTCAGCAGCAGCGGAAAGCGCGGGCCGGTCTTCTCGTCGGTAGCGATGTATTCGGTGACGATGAACTTACCCTTGCCGCGCACGAACCCTTGGGTGTGCATCAGCGGCGTGCCCTCGGGGGCGAGGTCGTTGCAGGGCCATTGCACCGAGCCCATGGTTTCCAGCTTTTCATAGGACACGCCCGCGAAAGACGGGGTGAGCATGGCGATTTCATCCATGATCTGGCTGGGGTGGGTATAGGCCCAGTTGGCACCCATGGCTTGCGCGAACATCTGGGTCACTTCCCAATCGGCATAGCCCTGCTTCGGGGCCATGACCTTGCGGACGCGGTTGATGCGGCGTTCGGCGTTGGTAAAGGTGCCGTCCTTTTCAAGGAAGGACGAGCCGGGGAAGAACACGTGCGCGTAGTTCGCGGTCTCGTTCAGGAACAGGTCATGGACGATCACGCAATCCATCGCGGCAAGTCCGGCTGCGACATGTTTCGTGTCGGGGTCCGATTGCAGGATGTCTTCGCCTTGGCAGTAAAGCCCCTTGAAGGTGCCTTCGACCGCGGCATCCAGCATGTTGGGGATGCGAAGCCCCGGTTCGTTGTCGATCTTGACGCCCCAGAGCGATTCGAACACGTCACGCACGGCATCGTTCTTGACATGGCGGTAGCCCGGCAGTTCGTGCGGGAACGACCCCATGTCGCAGGAACCCTGCACGTTGTTCTGGCCGCGCAGCGGGTTCACGCCCACGCCGGGGCGGCCCACATTGCCAGTCAGCATCGCAAGGTTGGCAATGCCGATGACGGTGGTCGACCCTTGGGAATGTTCGGTCACGCCAAGGCCGTAGTAGACCGCGCCGTTGCCGCCACGGGCGAACAGGCGGGCGGCGGCGCGCAGTTCCTCGGCGGGGACGCCAGTCAGAAGCTGGGTCGCCTCGGGCGAGTGGCGCGGGTCGCTGACGAATTCGGCGTAGTCCTGGAATTCGTCCCAATCGCAGCGTTCGCGGATGAAGGACTCATTGAACAGGCCTTCGGTCACGATGGTATGGGCCAGCGCCGTCACCACGGCCACGTTGGTGCCGGGGGTCAGTTGCAGGTGGTGGCTGGCCTTTATGTGCGGGCCATCGACAAGGTCGATGCGGCGCGGGTCGACGACGATCAGCTTGGCACCGGCGCGCAGGCGCTTTTTCAGGCGGCTGGCAAAGACGGGGTGGCCGTCGGTCGGGTTGGCGCCTATCAGGATGACGACATCGGTGTGTTCGACGCTGTCGAAGTCTTGCGTTCCGGCGCTGGTGCCGAAGGTCTGGCCAAGCCCGTATCCGGTGGGCGAATGGCAGACGCGGGCGCAGGTGTCGGTGTTGTTGTTCATGAACACCGCACGGGTCAGTTTCTGCACGAGGTAGGTTTCTTCATTCGTGCAGCGGGACGAGGTGATGACACCGACCGAATGGCGACCGTGCTTGTCGATGATCCCCTTCATCCGGTTGGCGGCGAATTCCATCGCTTCCGACCACGACACTTCCTGCCACGGGTCGTTGATGCTGTCGCGGACCATGGGTGACAGGATGCGGTCCTTGTGGCTGGCGTAGCCATAGGCGAAGCGGCCCTTGACGCAGCTATGCCCGCGGTTGGCCTTGCCGTGTTTATAGGGGACCATCCGCACCAATTCGTCGCCGCGCATTTCGGCCTTGAACGAGCAGCCGACGCCGCAATAGGCGCAGGTGGTGATGACGGACCGTTCGGGCGTACCAATCTCGATGATCGACTTTTCCTGAAGGGTCGCGGTCGGGCAGGCCTGCACGCACGCGCCGCAGGAAACGCAGTCCGACGTAAGCGCGGTATCGGTTTTCGCGCCGAAGGACACGCGGCTGTCGAAGCCACGGCCCTCGATCGTCAGGGCAAAGGTGCCCTGCACTTCCTCGCAGGCGCGAACGCAGCGGGAACAAACGATGCACTTTGCAGGATCGTAGCTGAAATAGGGGTTGCTATCGTCTTTCGGCAGGTATTGCGGGTTGACCTCGCCCGAGTTGTTCTTGGCCTTGAAGTGGGTATCGACCGCCTCATAGCGCACATCGCGCAGGCCGACCGCGCCCGCCATATCCTGCAATTCGCAATCGCCATTGGCCGAGCAGGTCAGGCAATCCAGCGGGTGGTCGGAGATGTAAAGCTCCATCACGCCGCGGCGGAGCTGTTTCAGCTTGGCGTTCTGGGTGTGAACCTTCAGCCCCGGTGCCACGGGTGTGGTGCACGAGGCGGGGGTGCCGTTACGGCCTTCGATTTCCACCAGGCACAGGCGGCACGACCCGAAGGCATCGACCGAGTCGGTCGCGCAAAGTTTCGGGACCGTGATCCCGATTTCGGCTGCGGCGCGCATGATGCTGGTGCCTTCGGGCACGGTGATGTCGAAGCCGTCGATGGTCAGCGTGACCATGGTCTTGGACTTGGCGGCGGGGGTGCCGAAATCGCGGTCGGGGATGATGAAGTCTTTCATCTCAGGCACCTTTTTTCTTGGCAAGCTGGTGGGCGACGATGGCATTGGCATGGCCGTGGCCCATCGCGTGGGTTTCCTTGAGAAAGGAAACGATCTGCATATGTGTTTGATCCAGACGATCAGCGATCTGGTCGAACCAGTGCTGGATTGGCTGGCCGTACTTCGCCTCGATCGAAGGAAAGTACGAGGCCGGTCCTTTGACAGTTTCTGTCATTCGGCGGCTTCCTTCATGGGGGCGAAGTCGTCAGGGAAATGGGTCAGGGCCGACAGCACCGGATAGGGCGTGAACCCCCCCAGCGCGCAGAGCGAGCCTGATTTCATGGTGCTGCACAGGTCGGTCAGCAGCGGGATGGCAGCAGCGTCGCCCTTGGCGATGCGGTCGATGGTTTCGGTGCCGCGCACCGCGCCGATGCGGCAGGGGGTGCATTTGCCGCAGGATTCGATGGCGCAGAACTCCATCGCGAAGCGGGCCTGTTTCAGCATGTCGGCGCTGTCGTCAAAGATCACCAGACCGGCATGGCCGATCAGCCCTTCCTTGGCGCCGAATTCCTCATAGCCGAAGGGCGTGTCGAACAGGTCGCGCGGGAAATAAGCCCCGAGCGGCCCGCCCACCTGCACCGCCTTGACGGGGCGGCCCGTGGCGGTGCCGCCGCCGATGGTATCGACGATCTGGCCGAGGGTGAGGCCGAAGGCGGTTTCGAACAAGCCGCCCTGTTTCACGTTTCCGGCGATTTGCAGCGGGATGGTGCCACGCGACCGGCCAAGGCCGAAATCCTTGTAGAACGCGGCACCGCGTTCGAAAATCACCGGCACGGTCGCCAGCGAAATCACGTTGTTCACGACCGTCGGGCGGCCAAGGAAGCCTTGCAGCGCGGGCAGCGGCGGCTTGGCGCGGACCACGCCGCGCTTGCCTTCGAGGCTGTTCAGAAGCGAGGTTTCCTCGCCGCAGACATAGGCCCCCGCGCCGACACGGATTTCCATGTCAAAGGCGTTCGGGGTGCCGAGGATGGATGCCCCGAGGATGCCAGCATCGCGGGCAATCGTCACGGCGGCGGACATCACCTCGATCGCGTCGGGGTATTCGCTGCGGATGTAGACGTAGCCTTTGGTCGCCCCCGTGGCGAGGCCCGCGATGACCATGCCTTCGATCAGGGTAAGCGGGTCACCCTCCATCAGCATGCGGTCGGCAAAGGTGCCGCTGTCGCCTTCGTCGGCGTTGCAGACGATGTATTTCTGGTCGGCCTTGGCCCCTGCGACCGTGTTCCACTTGATGCCGGTGGGAAAGCCCGCGCCGCCACGACCACGCAACCCGCTATCGGTGACTTCTTTCACGATGGCCGCGCCGTCGAGCGTCAGCGCGCGGCGCAGACCGGAAAGGCCGCCGTGGGCTTCGTAATCGGCGAGCGACAGCGGGTCGATCAGGCCGACACGGGCAAAGGTCAGGCGGGTTTGCTGCGCCATCCACGGCAGTTGGTCGGTAAGGCCGAGGGCAAGCGGGCCGCCGTCGAAGATTTGCGCCACATCGGCGGTGGTCATCGGGCCGAACGCCATGCGTCCGGCATCGGTGACAACCTCGACCAGCGGTTCCAGCCAGACCATGCCGCGCGATCCGTTGCGGATTATCTGAACCGTCACGCCGCGCTTTTGCGCTTCGATGGTGATGGCGTTCACAACCTCATCCGCGCCGAGGGCGCGGGCGGCGGCGTCGCGGGGAACGTAGATCTTCATTCAGCGGACCCCTGCGATAATGGTATCAAGACGGGCTTCGTCGACACGGCCGACCAGTTTGCCGTCGATCATCGCGGCAGGCGCACAGGCGCACAGGCCAAGGCAGAAGATCGGCTCCAGCGTCACCTGCCCGTCACGGGTGGTTTCGTGCCATTCGATGCCAAGCGCCTTTTGCGCATGGGCCGCGACACGGTCGCCGCCCATCGACTGGCACGCCTCGGCGCGGCAGAGTTTCAGGATGTGGCGACCGGCGGGGTCTTCGCGGAAGTCGTGGTAGAACGACATCACGCCATGCACTTCGGCCTTCGACAGGTTCAGGCGCTTGGCGATGACCGGCAGCGTGTCACGCGGAACGTAACCGAACTGGGCCTGTATCGCGTGCAGAATCGGCAAGAGCGGGCCTTCGAGTCCGTCATGTGCGGTCAGGATTTCCTCGGTTCTCGCAAGGATTTCGGTCGTGGAAAGCGTCATGTCGGGCCCTTTGTCTGATGCAAGGGTGATGACGCGGAACGATAGGGGAATCAATATCGATTTCCCGTTGTTTGATAGACGCGGTCTATTGAACGGCTAGGGACGTGTCGGCTCACGGATGGAACGACAGGGATTGCCTCGTGGCCCAAAGCCACGGGGCGCGCCCGACCCGCCCCCCGGGGCGGGCGCACGTATACGTGCACCCACCCCGCAGGTCGGGCGCGCCCCTACCCTATCGTCCTTAAACCCCCGCCCCCTTGGCAAACCGTTCCGCTTCCGCGATCAGCGCGGCCAGAACCGGTGTCAGCGGGTCGCGGCGGGCGGCGATCATGCCCACAAGGTGCTCGACCTCGGGTTCCACGATGGGAATGGCGCGCAACTGCCCGCCACCCGCAAACATCAGCGCGAGTTCGCGCGGCACGATGCTGGCCCAGCGACCCGTCATCACATGGGCGGTCAGCGCGATGGTCGAATTGCTTTCGATCTGCGGGGTGATACTGGTGCCCGCTTCGGCCAGATGCTGGTTGACGATGCGGCGGTTCTGCATGTCGCCGGTCAACAGACACAGCGGCTGTTCGGCCACCTCGGCCCATGACACGCTTTCACGCTCGGCAAGGGGCGAACCCGTGGCGCAAAGCAGGCGGTAGAATTCGGCGTAAAGCGGCACCTGCGCCACGCGGCCCAAGGGTTCGTTGTCGAGGTAGGTTATCCCTGCATCAAGATCGAGGCTTTCGATACCGGCCAAAATCTCGGCACTGGTGCGCGACAGGATCGTGACGCGCACATTTGGGTGGCGGGCGGTAAACGGGCCGGTCAGCCCCGCGATCATCGGCAGCGCGGTCGGGATCACGCCCAGCCGGATGTTGCCCGACAGGCCCGCCCGCACCGCCCGCATCTCGTCTTTCAGCGCCCGCATGTCGCCCGCGATGCGGCGGCCCCAATCGAGCACGCGCTGGCCTTCGGGTGTCAGCCCCTGAAAGCGCGACCCGCGAAACACGAGCTGCACGCCAAGCTGTTCCTCAAGCTGGCGGATCGCCGACGAAAGCGTGGGCTGGGTCACGCCGCACACCTCGGCCGCGCGGCCAAAGTGGCGTTCGTTGGCAAGGGCGATGAACATTTCCAGCTTGTCGATCATGTGACAAGCCTGACCCGATAAGGTGCTTGTCCGCAAGGGCTGCGGCCATTACCTCTGCTGCATGAAACGCTTTATCCCCTTTGTGAAGAAGCCCGCCTATGTGCCCGTCATCCGCCTGTCGGGCGCGATTGGCGGGGGTTCGCGTGGCCTGTCGGATGCAGGGCTTGCGCCCTTGGTCGAACGCGCCTTTGCCCGTGGCAAGCCTGCGGCGGTGGCGCTGGTCATCAACTCGCCGGGTGGGTCGGCGGTGCAATCGTCGCTGATCGCGGCGCGCATCCGGCGGCTGGCCGATGAAAAGGGCGTGCCGGTCCACGCCTTTGTCGAAGACGTTGCGGCATCTGGCGGCTATTGGCTGGCCTGCGCTGCCGATGACATCTGGGTCGATGCGTCCTCGATCGTGGGGTCGATCGGGGTGATCTTCGCCTCGTTCGGTTTCCCCGAGGCGATGGCGCGGGTGGGTGTGGAACGCCGCGTGGTCACGGCGGGGCGGTCGAAATCCTTTGCCGACCCGTTCCTGCCGCAAAAGCCCGAAGATATCGATCGGCTGAAAGCGTTGCAGGCCCCGATCCATCAGGCCTTTATCGACCATGTCAAAGCGCGGCGCGGGGCACGGATCGACGCAAGCGCCGATCTGTTCAACGCCGATGTCTGGGTCGGGCAACAGGCGGTCGATCTGGGGCTTGTGGACGGCGTGGCGCATGTGGTGCCCAAGCTGAAAGCGCTTTACGGCGACAAGGCGCGGCTGGTCCCGCTTGGCCAGCGCCGCAGCCTGTTGCAGCGTCTGGGCATGGCCGCGACCGACGGGCTGTTGCAGGGGGTCGAGGAACGCGCACTCTGGGCGCGGTACGGGCTGTGATAAAGGGCGCGATCTTTTTCCTTCTGGTCATGGCCGCCATCGGCATGATCGGCAACGCCATCGCGCCGGGATCGGTGAAGCGGGTTTTGCGGCGGCAACTGCCGAAAGCGGCTAGTTGTCCGCGCTGCGGGCGCTATCTGCTCGGCAAGACAGGTTGCGACTGCAAAAAGGGATGACAATGCGGGCTTTGGTGACGGGGGCGGGCAAGCGACTTGGCCGCGCGATGGCGCTTTATCTGGCGCGGCGCGGGTATGACGTGGCCGTGCATTACGCCCACAGCCGGGCCGAGGCCGAAGCCGTGGTGGCCGAGATCACCGCGTTGGGGCGGCGGGCGGTGGCCCTGCAGGCCGACCTGTGCGTCGAGGCTGAAACGGAAACCCTTGTGGACCGCGCCGCCGCCGCACTGGGCGGGCCGCTGACGGTGCTGGTCAACAACGCTTCGATCTTCGAGCATGACACGATCCGCAGCGCCACCCGCGAAAGCTGGGACCGGCATATGGAATCGAACCTGCGCGCGCCCTATCTGCTGATCCAGACCTTCGCGGCACAGGTGCCCGCAGCGGTGCCCGACGAGAACGGCGAACCCTTGGCGCCGGGCTTGGTGGTGAACATGATCGACCAGCGCGTCTGGAAACTGACGCCTGAATTTTCGACCTATACGCTGGCCAAGGCGGCGCTTTGGGCGTTGACCCAGACCGCTGCACAAGGCCTTGCCCCCGATGTGCGGGTGAACGGCATCGGTCCCGGCCCCACCCTGCGCGGCGGGCGGCAGACCGAGGCGGCCTTTGCACGGCAGCGGGCCGCCACGATCCTGCGGCGCGGCGCGGGCGAGGCCGATATCATCGCCGCCTTGGGCTTCCTGCTCGATTCGCCCGCAATCACAGGGCAAATGATCGCGGTAGACGGCGGGCAACACCTGGCCTGGGAAACGCCCGATGTGGTAGATGTCGAATAAACCTGACGCTACCGCAGCCGTAAGTTGTCCACTTCCATTAACACGGTCACAGAGCCGTTACGAATTCGTCAAGAATTTCAGGTATTTGCCCTATGTTGAAAATAATTTCGTTTAATTTCAATAAGTTAAATTTATGCCTAAAAATGAGGCACCCCAGCGAAACGGGCCAAAAACAAGGAGAATCCGCCGCTCGCCAAAACTTGCCCACCTAGTTATCCACAGAAAGAGTGGACAGCTTTGCTCTTGCTCTTGTGGCTTTGGCGGTGCAGCCGGAAGTAGAATCGACATCTGCGGGAAACAGCGTTCGGAACGATGACCGAGAACAGCGAAAACAGCCTCGAAACCGTGCCCGAAGCGCGGGTGCCCACGGGTCACGCGGTGATCCACGGCTACCTCCGCACGCTCGACGCGTCGCCCGGTGTCTACCGCATGCTGAACGCCAAGGCCGAGGTGCTGTATGTCGGCAAGGCGCGGAACCTCAAGGCGCGGGTGACGAATTACAGCCGCCCCTCCGCCCAGCATTCGGGCCGCATCGCGCGGATGATTTCGGAAACCGCGTCGATGATGTTTCTGACCACGCGGACGGAAACCGAGGCGCTGCTGCTGGAACAGAACCTGATCAAGCAATTGAAGCCGCGCTACAACGTGCTTTTGCGCGACGACAAGTCGTTCCCCAACATCCTGATCGGGAAAGAACATGACTTCCCCCAGATCAAGAAGCATCGCGGCAAGCGGTCGGAAAAGGGCAGTTACTTTGGCCCCTTCGCTTCAGCCGGGGCGGTGAACCGCACGCTGAACCAGTTGCAGCGGGTGTTCCTGCTGCGGACCTGCAGCGACCCGATGTTTGCCAGCCGCACCCGCCCCTGCCTGCTGCACCAGATCAAGCGCTGTTCCGCGCCTTGTGTGGGAAAGGTGACGCCCGCCGAATATGCCGCGCAGGTGCATGATGCCGAACAGTTCCTGTCGGGCAAATCGACCCAGATACAGGCCGAGCTTGCGACCGCCATGGCCGCCGCCTCGGAAGCGATGGAGTTCGAGCGGGCAGCCGCGATGCGCGACCGCATCCGCGCGCTGACCAATGTGCAGCAGGCGCAAGGCATCAACCCCAAGGGCGTTGCCGAAGCCGATGTGATCGCCCTGCATCTGGAGGGCGGGCAGGCCTGCGTGCAGGTCTTCTTCATCCGCGCCAACCAAAGCTGGGGCAACCGCGATTTTTACCCGCGCACAGGGTCTGGCGCGGAAGAACCCGAAATCCTCGAAGCCTTCGTCACCCAGTTCTACGACGACAAGGAACCGCCCCGTCTGGTCTTGCTGTCGCACGAGGTGGAAAACCCCGATCTGGTGGCAGCAGCCTTGGCCGAACGCGCGGGGCGCAAGGTGGAACTCGCCGTGCCCCTGCGCGGCGAAAAGGCCGAGCTGATGGAAAACGCGGCCCGCAACGCGCGTGAATCGCTGGCGCGGCGCATGGCCGAAGGGGCGGCGCAGTCCAAACTGCTGATCGGTCTGGCCGATGCCTTCGACCTCGACGCAGCCCCGAAACGGATCGAGATCTACGACAACGCGCATATCCAAGGGTCTGATGCCGTGGGCGGCATGGTCGTGGCAGGGGCCGAAGGCTTCATCAAGGGCCAGTATCGCAAGTTCAACATCAAGGGCGCGGCAGGCAAGGCGGGCGACGATTTCGGCATGATGAAAGAGGTGCTGACCCGCCGCTTCGAACGCCTGCTAAAGGACGACCCCGACCGCAAGACCGACGCATGGCCCGACCTGTTGCTGATCGACGGCGGCGCAGGGCAGGTGTCGGCGGTGGCAGGGGTTCTGGCCGAGCTTGGCGTCGATGACGTGCCCTTTGTCGGCGTGGCCAAAGGCATCGACCGCGACGCGGGCAAGGAGGAATTCTACCGCCCCGGCGAACCGGTCTTTGCCCTGCAACGGAACGACCCCGTTCTATACTTCATCCAGCGCCTGCGCGACGAGGCGCACCGCTGGGCCAATGGCGCGCACAAGGCAAAACGCTCCAAGGCGATCAGCGTCACCCCGCTGGATGATGTGCCGGGCGTCGGGGCCACCCGAAAACGCGCGCTGCTGGCGCATTTCGGGTCAGCCAAGGCGGTGGCGCGGGCGGGGGTGTCAGACCTGATGGCGGTCGACGGCATTTCTGAAGCGATGGCGCAGGTGATCCACGACTTCTTTCACGACCGCTGATCAGTCGTCGTCGCCGTCATCATCCTTGGCGGCGATATCGCGCTGCACGACCTCGTCCGCGAACAGCCGCCGTGTTTCATCCAGCCGGTCAAAGGTCAGGTCCGGCAGGAACCGCAGCTCGGGCGCATATTTCAGCGTCATCTCGCGGCCAAGGCGGCGGCGGAATTCATAGGCATTGCGCGCCAGCGCCGTGCAGGCCTCTGGTGCCGTTCCGGTGCCCATCAGCGGCATGACATAGATCGTGGCCACCTTCAGGTCGGTCGAACACGAAACCTCGCCGATGGTGATCGACATGCGGTTCAGTTCGGGATCATGGATCTCGCCCCGCGACAGCATATCGGAAAGGGTGCGGCGGATCAGTTCGCCGACGCGCAGCTGGCGCTGCTTGGAGCCTTGGGATTGGGGGCGCTTGCTTGACATGGGGGCTTCCATAGGGGTTTTGCCCCCGCCGCGCAACGGCAGGCTTTCACCGCTTCGGCGAAGCGGCTAAAGCGGGGCAAAAGGCGGGGGATTTCGCATGGAACAGCCGGGTATCGTGATCACGGGCGCATCGGGCCGCATGGGGCAGATGCTGATCGGCGCAGTCGCCGCATCGGACAAGGCGCGTCTGGTCGGCTGCGTGGAACGCACAGGCCACGCATGGATCGGCCGCGACGTGGGCCTGTGCATGGGGGGTGCCGCGCTCGGCGTCACCGTCACCGACGACCCGCTCGAAGCCTTCGCATCGGCGCAAGCGGTGATCGACTTCACCGCCCCCGCCGCCACGGTGGAATTCGCAGCCCTCGCCGCACAAGCCCGCGCCGTGCATGTGATCGGCACCACGGGGCTGGAAGCCACCCACTTGGCAGCGATCGACGCCGCCGCCCGCCATGCCGTCATCGTGCGGGCGGGCAACATGTCGCTCGGCGTCAACCTGCTGGTGAAACTCACGCAAAAGGTCGCCGCCGCCCTCGACGCCGACTGGGATATCGAGGTGATCGAAGCCCATCATCGCCACAAGGTCGATGCCCCGTCAGGCACCGCGCTGATGCTGGGCCAAGCCGCCGCCCAAGGCCGCGGCGTGGCGCTCGATGCGGCGCGGGTGTCAGGCCGCGACGGCATCACCGGCCCGCGCGAAACCGGCAGCATCGGCTTTTCCGCCATCCGCGGCGGCGACATCGTGGGCGAACATGACGTGCTTTTCGCCGCAGCAGGTGAACGCATCATCCTGCGCCACGTCGCAACCGACCGCGCCATCTTCGCCCGCGGCGCTCTCAAAGCCGCGCTCTGGGGCCAGGGCCAGAAACCCGGCCAATACGACATGATGGATGTGCTGGGCCTCTGACCCTTTCACACTCGCCCAAATATCCTCAGGGGGTGAGGCCGCAAGGCCGAGGGGGCTGAAAGCCCCCTGACCCCGAGCGCAAGCGAGATAAGTGGCTTGCGGCGGCACGCCGCTCCGTTTGGTCAACAAAAAGGGCCGTCCGGTTTCCCGAACGGCCCCCTGTCACGAAACCTGAAAGATCACTTCTTCTTCGGCGGCACAAAGCGTTTGGACGTGTCCTTGGCATCCGCACGCGGTGCCGCGGGCTTCGGCCTTGCGCCAAAGGGCTTGGCCCCCGCAGGCTTGCCAAAGGCAGGCTTGGCGCCAAAATCGGACTTGCCCTTGAACGGCCGCGCATCGGCGCTGCCTTCGGACTTGCCACGGTAGGCGGGCTTGGCATCCGATTTGCCCGCCCATTCGCCACGCGGCTTTGCCGGACCGTCGCCACGCGGCGCATAGGACGGTTTGTCGCCATGCGATTTCGACCCTGCCGCACGGCCAGCGCCTTCCGGCCCGCCATGCGATTTGAACCCTGCCGATTTGCCGGTCTCGGCCTTCCAGCGCGGTTTCTTGTCGTCACCCTCAGCCCCTGCGGCACGCGGCGCATAGGGCTTCTTGTCCCCGTAAGCCGCACGCGGCGCATAGGACGGCTTGTCGCCCCCGTCGCGCGGTGCATAGGGCTTTTTCTCGCCATAGGCCGGACGCGGGGCCGACGACCGTTCGCCACCCTCACGCGGGGCATAGGGCTTTTTCTCGCCATAGGCCGGGCGCGGCGCGGCACCGTCACGCGGAGCGTAAGCCTTTTTCTCGTAAGGCTTCTTCTCGCCGTAAGCAGCGCGCGGAGCATAGGGCTTTTTCTCGGCCGGAGCCTCGGCGGACGGGGCGTTGTCGGCGGGCGACCAGCCCGAGCCTTCCTCGACCACACGCGCAGGCTTGGGCACGTAAGCCGGACGATCGTCACGCGGCGCACGCTCTTCGCGGGCGGGACGGTCCTCGCGCGGCGCACGCGGCGCAGGCGCGCGGCGTTCGGGCTTGCCCGCGCCATAGGCGGGGCGTTCCGCGCGTTCCATCGACGGTTCACCCGCCAGACGCGTCAGCACCAGACCGGGTTCGATCTCGACCGATTGCGGGAAGCGCCCTGCGACCTGATCGGCGATCTGGATGAAGGTTTCTTCCTGCTGCACACGGATCGCGCCGATCCCGTCCTTGGTGATCCCGCCCTGTTCGCACACCTTGGGCAGCAACCAACGCGCTTCCGCCCGTCCGGTATGGCCAACAGAAAGCGAGAACCAGACCGAAGGCCCGAATTCCCCGCGTTCACGCGGGGCCGAAGCGACGGGCGTGACCGCATCCGACAGCACTTCGGGCGCAGAACGCCCCTCGCGCCACAGCCGCACGAAACCGGCGGCGACCTGCTCGGGACCGAAACGTTCCAGCAGTTGCGACACCATCACCTGCTCGTCCGCCGCATCGGCAGCCAAAGCGGGATGCTCCAGCAGGCGCACGTCATCCTTGGCCTGCACTTCTTCCGCAGACGGGGCTTTGCCCCATTCGGCAGCCAGCTTGGCACCTTGCAGCAACCGCTGCGCCTTTTTGAATTCCGCCGGCGGCACGATCAGCACCGAAGTACCCTTCTTGCCCGCCCGTCCCGTGCGCCCCGACCGGTGCAGCAGCGTTTCGGAATTGCTGGGCAGATCCGCATGGACCACCAGTTCCAACCCCGGCAAATCGATGCCCCGCGCCGCAACGTCGGTGGCGATACAGATCCGCGCCCGCCCGTCACGCAGCGCCTGCAGCGCATGCATCCGCTCGGTCTGGCTCAGCTCGCCCGACAGTGCCACGGCCTGAAAGCCACGGTTCGCCATGCGGGCCAGCAGATGGTTCACGTTCACCCGCGTCTTGCAGAACACGATCGCGGTCTGCGCCTCGTAGAAACGCAGCACGTTGAAGATCGCGTGTTCGCGGTCACGCGCCTGCACCGACATGGCGCGGTATTCGATATCGGTGTGCTGGCGCGATTCGCCCTGCGCCACGATCCGCAGCGCATCGCGCTGGAAGGTTGCCGCCAGCTTTTCGATCTCTTTCGGCACGGTGGCCGAAAACATCATCGTGCGCCGGTCTTCCGACGCCGACCCGAGGATGAATTCGAGATCTTCCGCGAAGCCGAGATCGAGCATCTCGTCCGCTTCGTCCAGCACCACCGCCTTGACGCCCGACAGGTCGAGCGACCGGCGCTCGATATGGTCGCGCAGACGGCCCGGCGTGCCGACGACGATATGCGCGCCACGGTCCAGCGCCCGCTTTTCGGTGCGGTAATCCATGCCCCCGACACAAGACGCGATCTGCGCGCCCGTGGAGCCGTAAAGCCATTCGAATTCGCGCTGCACCTGCTGGGCCAATTCGCGCGTGGGCGCCACGACCAACGCAAGCGGCTTGTCGGCGTAAAGCAGTTTGTCCACGCCGCCCAGCACTTCGCCCGCCATGGCAAGGCCGAATGCAACGGTCTTGCCGCTGCCGGTCTGTGCCGAAACCAGAAGGTCGCGTCCCGCAACTTCGGGCGCAATAACCGCGAGTTGCACAGCCGTCATGGCGTCATAGCCCTTGGCCGCAAGAGCCGCTGCCAAAGGCGCGGCGATATCCAGATCGTTCATGTTTTTTCCCAAAGGGGCGGCATCGCGCCCGAAAAGTGCCAAAGTCCGGCACCTCTCTCCCCTTCGCTTGGTCGGCCTCCTCGCCGCCATGCACCGGATGTCTCGGGCCGTAACAGATTGCGCCCTACAGGATCGGGGGCCGTTTGTATACAGCCATGTCCCTGCGCTGCGGCGTTAATCTTTCTGTCCGGACCGGCGCTTTTGCGTGTATGCCGAAAGCAGCCTGCCAAACCGGATGCCTTTCATGCCCGTTTCGTTCCGCCCTGTTCTAGCCGCAGCCCTTGGCCTTGTCCTCCTCGCTACCCCCGCCGCCCGCGCTGCTGGCCTGTGCGAAGACGGGCTGACCACCGGATCGGCGCCCCTTTTGACCCCCGTGATCGATGCGGCCCTGCGCGGCGATTACCGCGAGTTGACCGAGGCGCTCGACCCCGGATCGGTGATGATGGTGCAAGAAAACCGCCAAGGTATGATCGCCGACCTCGAAGCCCTCGCACCCCTCGGTTACGACGATTGCGCCGTCCTCGTCGCCCGCCCGCTCGGCCCCGATTTCGAGGTTTACCTGATGATGTTCGGGTCAGACCGCGCCCGCCTCTACGCCTTCCTCGCCGCCTCGCGCATCGACGGGGCATGGACATTCGTCCACCAGAAGTTCTCGCCCGACTTTGCTGCGGTCTATGAGTTGTTGCGCTAGCCCCGTTCCGCAATTCCGGTTTCCGCTTCCAATGGCAAAGGCGCGTGCCTTGCCATGCGCCACGGGTCCGACATCGGGCCGGTGGCCCAAAGCCACCGGCCAGCGCCCGTCCCGCCCATGGCGGGCGCTGGCCTATTGCGCGTCGGGTGGATCCGGTCCAGCCAGACGGTCGTGCCACGGGCGGAGAAACGCGGGTCGCGTTTCCTTTTCCGCCCGACCAACCGCAAGAACAGCGGGGCATCCCCCTTCCCCCCCGCGCAGCCAGCCGTTACCTTGCGCGGCGTCTCTTCCTCCCTCGGAGCACCACAGATGACCCAACGCCTGCACCTCGTCTTCGGCGGCGAACTCGTCTCGCCCCAGAAAAACGTTTTCAAGGACGTGTCGAAAATCCATGTCGTCGGCATGTATCCCGATTATGCCTCGGCCTTTTCGGCATGGAAGGCCGAAGCCCAGCGCACCGTCGACAATGCCCACATGCGTTACTACATCGCCCATATCCACCGCCTGCGGGATGAGGCTGCGGCAGGGTCGTCGACCGAGGAATTCGGTGGGTAAGAACCTGATTTAAATGGCGTATTCACTCGGGCTTACGCTTTACAACCTGTCCAACCGGCGCGACCTCGGGCAGGTCCATGACCGCCCGCCCCGCCCTGCGGGACGGCTGGTGTGGCTGCATGCGCCAACGGCGGAAATCGCGCGGTCGATGCTTGAACTGGCCCGCCGCGTGATCGACGAAGACGGCCACCCCGTCCTGTTCACCACCCCCGCCGACATCGCCCCGCGTCAGGGGCTGATCTTGCAGCCCCCGCCCACCGATACGCCCGCCGAGGCGCGGTCCTTCCTTGACCACTGGCAGCCCGAAATTGCGCTGTTTTCCGAAGGCGAATTGCGCCCCGCCCTGCTGCACGAAGCGCGCGAGCGGGCCTTGCCCGTGCTGATGGTCGCCGCACGCACGCCCTATATCCTGCGCGAACGCGATGGCTGGTATCCCGGCCTGACGCGGGGTCTGCTCGGCACCTTTCGCCATGTGCTGACCATCGACGAACCCGCGGCCCGCGCCTTTCGCAAGGCAGGTGCTGCGCTTTCGGCGGTCGAGGTGCTGGGCAAGATGGAGGAGGAATCGGCCGCCCTTCCGCATCTGGAAGCCGAGCGCGAGGCGATTGCCCGCCAGCTTGCCACCCGCCCCGTCTGGCTGGCAGCGTCCCTGCCCGAGGCCGAGGAAACCGCCACCATCGCCGCGCACCGCGCGGCCCTGCGGCTTGCCCATCGCCTGCTTCTGATCATCGTGCCCGAAGACCCTGCCCGCGCCGAATCGCTTGCCGCACGGATCGAGGCGGATGAGGGCTGGACCGTCGCCCGCCGGTCCGAAGAGCAGGAACCCGATGCCGAAACCGAGGTCTATATCGCCGACAACCCCGCCGAATTCGGACTGTGGTACCGGCTTGCGCCCATCACCTTTATGGGGGGCAGCCTGTCGGGGCAGGGCTGCATCCGCGACCCGCTCGAAGCGGCGGCGCTTGGCTCGGCCATCCTTTACGGCCCGCGTCCGGGGATGTTCGGCACCACATTCGGCCGCTTGGGCGCGGCCCGCGCCGCCCGCGCCGTGGGCAGCCCGACCGATCTGGCCGAGGCGTTGGGCGACCTTTTGTCACCCGACCGCGCCGCGCGTCTGGCCCAGGCCGCCTGGGCTGTCACATCGGACGGGGCCGAAGTGACCGAACATATCCACGGGCTGATCCATCACATCATGGACGGTGACTGATGCGCCCGCCCGCCTTTTGGTTCACCCCGCCCGACCGCCCTGCATGGCAGGCCCGCGCCCTTGCCCCGCTGGGCCTTGCCTATGCCGCCGCCACCGCAAGCCGGATGCGCCAGACGGGCTATGCCGCGTCGGTTCCGGTGATCTGCATCGGCAATCTGAACGTGGGCGGCACCGGCAAAACCCCGACCGCAATCGCGCTCTTGGAACGTCTCGCCTCGCTCGGCCACGCGCCGCATGTCGTTTCGCGTGGCTATGGCGGCAGCGCCCTTGGCCCGCTGCGCGTCGATGAACGCACGCACCCGGCCGCGCTGACGGGGGACGAGCCTTTGCTTCTGTCGGCCTTTGCGCCCACTTGGGTGGCAAAGGACCGCGCCGCAGGTGTGCGTGCCGCCGAGGCTGCGGGCGCAAGCGTGGTGCTGCTGGATGACGGGTTCCAGAACCCCGCCGTGCAGAAAACGCTCAGCCTGATCGTCGTCGATGCTGCCGTGGGCTTTGGCAATGCGCGTTGCCTGCCTGCGGGGCCGCTGCGCGAACCCGTGGCGGTGGGGCTTGCCCGCGCCGATCTGCTGCTGTCCATCGGCCCGCCCGAGGCGCAGGACCGTTTCAGGTCGCAATGGCCCGCGCTGCCGGTTCCGCACCTGACGGGCGCATTGCAACCTTTGCAAATGGGAATGGACTGGCATGGCACCCGCGTGATCGCCTTTGCGGGCATCGGGCGGCCTGAAAAGTTCTTCGCCACCCTGCGCGCCGAGGGGGCCGAGGTGATCCGCACCGTGGCTTTGGCCGATCACCAGCCCTTTGCGCCGTCGCTTCTGACGCGGCTGGAGCTAGAGGCCAAGGCGCGTGGAGCGCAACTGGTAACGACCGAGAAAGACGCCGTGCGCCTGCCCGCATCGTTCCGGCCCAAGGTGCTGGCCTTTCCGGTCAGACTAAGGCTGGACGATTGGGCCACGCTGGACCACAGGCTGAAAAACCTGACGCCTCAGGCCATATCCTGATCTTCGCCCAGTTTCGGCGCGGCCTTGCCCAGCGCCAGATCGGCCCCTGAAAAGCTGAACGGTGACCGCACCCCCGGCACACCGCCCATATCCAGCCGCATCCCCCGCGCGATCACTTGGCGGTCGGCAAAGACCTCGGCCAGATCGTTGATCGGGCCGGCGGGAACGCCCTGCGCTTCGCAGGCGGCCAGCAGATCGGCCTTTGCCCAGCGCAGCGTTGCCGCGGTGATCGCTTCGGTCAGGGCCACGCGGTTGGCGATACGGTCGGCGTTGGTCAGGTAATCCGGCGCCTGCGCCAGCGCCTCAAGCCCCAGAATCGCACAGAGCCGCCGATACTGCCCGTCGTTTCCGGTGGCGAGGATGATCCAGCCATCCGCACAGTCGAACACCGCATAGGGCGCAAGGTTCGGATGCGCGTTGCCCATCATCGCGGGCGCGACCCCCGTGGTCAGGTAGTTCATCGACTGGTTCGCCATGATGGAAACGGCCACATCCATCAGCGCCATGTCGATATGCTGGCCAACCCCCGTCACACCGCGCTGCACGATGGCCGCCAGAATGGCGGTCGCCGCATAGACGCCGGTGAAGACATCGGTCACCGCCACGCCCACCTTTTGCGGCTGCCCGTCCGGCGCGCCTGTCACGCTCATCAATCCGGCCATGCCTTGAATGATGAAATCATAGCCCGCCCGATGCGCGTAAGGCCCGGTCTGGCCGAAGCCCGTGATCGAACAATAGACCAGCCGCGGGTTCAGCGCCGACAGGCTGGCGTAGTCCAGCCCGTATTTCGCAAGGCCCCCCACCTTGAAATTCTCGATCACCACATCGGCATCGGCGACCAGACGGCGCACGATCTCTTGCCCCTCGGCGGTGCGGAAATCGCAGACCACCGACCGCTTGCCGCGATTGGTGGCGTGGAAATAGGCGGCGGAACGGTCGCCCTCGCGTTCGATGAAAGGCGGGCCCCATGCCCGCGTATCGTCGCCTTCCGGCGCTTCGACCTTGATGACCTCGGCCCCCAGATCGGCCAGCGTCTGGCCAGCCCATGGGCCAGCCAGAATCCGCGCCAGTTCGACGACCTTTACCCCCGCCAGCGGTGCCGGCATTTACTTGGCCAGTTCTTCGTCGATGACCGCCGCCATATCCGCATAGGACATGTTCGAGTGTTTGGTGCCGTTGATCATGAAGGTCGGCGTGCCTTCGATGCCATCGGCTTTGAAGTTGGCTTCAAAGCGGGCAACCATCGCCTCGGCCACGGCTGCATCCTTCATGCAGGTGTCGAGCGTGGCGTCATCCATCCCGACCGAGCGCCCGATCTTTTTCAGGTTCTCGACCGTCACGTTCGGGTCTTCGGAAGCGGCCCATTCCTTTTGCGTGTCAAACAGCACGTCGACGATGCCGAAATAGCGCATCTCGCCGCCGCAGCGCGCCATCATCGCGGCCCACAGGCCGTAGCGGTCGAAATACACCTCGCGGTAGGTGAAGTAGACCTTGCCGGTGTCGATGTAATTGGTCTTCAGGTCCTTCCAGACCGTCGCGTGAAAGTTGGCGCAATGCGGGCAGGTGAAAGATGCGTATTCGGTGATCTGCACCTTTGCCGCCGGATCGCCGATCGAGAAATCCTGCACCTCGACCGCCGCCACGTCGGGCGTGGTCACGGCGTTTTCCTGCGCGGTCGCAAGCATCGGGGTCAGGGCAAGCGCCAGGGCGGCGACCAGAGTTTTCAGCATATCGTTCAACCTTTTCATGTCTTGCGACGAGTTAAAATGTTTTGGGCAAGGGCTTCAAGGGCAGCCCGCAAGCCCGCATCGGCAATCGGCGCGGCCGTTTCGACCGCCTTTTCCCGCACGGCGGGGTCGATCACCTTTTCGGCCTTGGGCGCGGCCAGAAACTCGGCCTGACCTTCGGCAAAGCCTGTCGGCGCGGTCTGGGTCAGGCTGATCTTGGAAATCGCGGCATAGCCGTAGACCGCATTCACCTTCTCGATGATCCGCGGCACCTGCATCTGCACCATCGGCGCATGGGCCGATGACACCAGAACCGTCAGCGTCGCCCCGAACCCGTCGCGGCTGTAGCCGATCTTCACGGGGCGCGTGGTCCGGGCAAGGTCTTGGCCCACCACATCGGGCCAATGCGTCAAAAGCCGCGTCACCGCAAAGCCGCGCTTTTCACCCACGGCGCGGATCGGGTCCTTGACGAACCCGAAGGTCGCCTCGAACCCGCGCATCCGGCGCGAGGGATTGGGCATATGGATCGGCGCTTTGGTCATCTGGTCCTTTCGGCGTTCCCCGCTATTCTAAGCCTCAACCAAGGTCGGCTGCAAATGCCGACCCATGACAGGGCATAAAGAATGCGTGACGTTGCCGAAAACCTGCCCGACATGCTGCCCGACTTGCTGCCCGACATGCTGCTCGCGTGGTACGACCGGAACGCCCGCATCATGCCTTGGCGCACGCCGCCCTCGCAGAAGCAGGCCGGAGTGCGCCCCGACCCCTACCGCGTCTGGCTGTCCGAGGTGATGCTGCAACAGACCACCGTGGCCGCCGTGCGCGACTATTTCACCCGCTTCACCGCTCGCTGGCCCACGGTCGCCGACCTTGCCGCCGCCGATGATGCCGATGTCATGGCCGAATGGGCAGGTCTCGGGTATTACGCCCGCGCCCGAAACCTGCTGTCTTGCTCCCGCGCCGTTGTGCGCGACCATGGCGGGATGTTTCCCGCCACGCGGGACGGGCTGCTTACCCTGCCCGGCATCGGCCCCTATACCGCCGCCGCAATAGCTTCGATCGCATATGACGAACCCGCCACCGTGGTCGACGGCAACGTGGAACGCGTCATCTCGCGCTTGCGGCTGGTGACCATTCCCTTGCCTGCGTCAAAGCCCGAACTCACCCGCCTCGCCGCCGAACTGACGCCGCCCTCGCGCGCCGGAGATTACGCCCAAGCCATCATGGACCTTGGCGCGACCATCTGCACGCCGCGCAGCCCCGCCTGCGGCATCTGCCCGTGGCGTGACCCCTGCGCCGCCCGCGCCGCAGGCGTGCAGGCCGAATTGCCGCGCAAATCACCGAAAGCCGCCAAACCCACACGGCAAGGCACGATCTGGATCGCCCGTGACGGCAGGGGCGCGTGGCTGGTGGAACGCCGCCCCGACAAGGGGCTTCTGGGCGGGATGCTCGGCTTTCCCGGCAGCCCGTGGGATGGCGCGGGTGGCACCGCCCCCGTCACGGCCGATTGGCAAACCTTGGGCGAGGTGCGCCACACCTTCACCCATTTCCACCTGATCCTGACGGTTCTGGCCGCCCGTCTGCCCGCGCTGAACCCCGAACGCGGCTACCTTTTGCCCGACCCCGACTTTCGCCCCGGCGACCTGCCCACAGTGATGCGTAAAGCCTATGACGTGGCGTCCGTATTCCTGACCGACCACTAACGCGCTATCCTGTGCCCTGTGACCAGTAACGGATGATCCATGCAGATACCCGCAACCGAAGTGCGCCGCCTGAAAAACGCCCTGCCGTTCTGGCTTTCGCTGTTGCTCGTGCCGGTCATCGCAATAAGCGCCACCTTTGGCGGATGGTGGACCCTGATTGCCCCGCTTGCCGCATGGGGCAGCTTTTCGCTGCTCGACGCGCTTCTGGGCCTGAACGCGGACAGCGCCGAAACCGGCACGCCCGATGCCGACCTGTTCTGGTACCGGCTGATCACCCTGATCTGGGCGCCCGTGCAGTTTGCCGTGCTGTTCGGCACGATCTACGTCGTCACACATGGCAGCCACCTTGGCACCGCCGAAAAGTTCGCGGTGTTCTTCGGGATCGGCGTGCTCTCGGGCACCATCGGCATCAACTACAGCCACGAGCTGATGCACCAGAAACCGAAGGCCGAGCGTTGGCTGGCCGATATCCTGCTTGCCATGGTGCTTTACAGCCATTTCCGGTCGGAACATCTGCGGGTGCATCACCTGTGGGTCGCCACCCCCGCCGATCCGGTGACCGCCCGCTATAACGAAGGCTTCCACCGCTTTTTCCCGCGCGTGCTGGTGCAATGCCGCCGTTCGGCATGGGCGGCAGAGCTGGCGCTGCTGGCACGCAAGGGTCTGCCCTGGCACGACCGCGCCAACCCCTATTGGCGTTACTGGGCGCTGCAAGCGGGGATGATCGCGCTGGCCTTCGCGCTTGGCGGTGTGCAGGGGCTGGCGCTGTTCCTGTTTCAGGCCGCCGTGGCGGTCTGGCAGCTTGAACTGGTCAATTACATCGAACATTACGGCCTGACGCGCCGCCATCTGGGCAATGGCAAATACGAACACGTCCTGCCGCGCCATTCTTGGAACGCGGCGCACAAGGCGTCGAACTGGCTGCTTATCAACCTGCAACGCCATTCCGACCACCATTACAAACCCGACCGCCGCTTTCCGCTGCTTCAGACTTACGGCGAACAGGAAGCGCCGCAACTGCCGCACGGCTACCCGCTGATGACCCTTGCCGCGATGGTGCCGCCCCTGTGGAAGCGCATCATGAACCCGCGCGTGCGGGCGTGGCGCAAGGCATTTTACCCCGACATCACCGACTGGAAGCCCTATAACAAGGGCATGAACCCCAAGCCCGTCAGGTGACGGGCGGTCAGGTGACGGCTTGGCAGGCCGAAAGGTAAAGCCGCGTGGTGCGCCCGACATGCGCGGTCAGCCCCACCGCGTCGATGTCGCAGGTGCCGCACAGCCGCCGTTCCAGCGCGTTGAACCCCAGCCACAGGCCCAGCAGATCGCGCGCCGCGCGGGCGGGTTCGGCCACCTGAACCTCGCCCCGGGCCGAGGCATCGGCGATGATACCGGCCAGAAGCTTGCACACCTGTCCCGGCCCCGCATCGAAGAACCGCTTGCCGATGTCGGGATTGCGCTGAGCTTCCAGGCTGATCGCCTTGTCCAGCGCCAGATGGCAGGGCGCGGTCATCATCCCCACCAGCGCGGTGCCAAAGCGCGTCAGCCTTTCTTCCAGCGTTGACCCTTCGGCGCTGGCGCAGGCAAGCGCGCGTTGCAGGCGTTCCGTCTCGCGTTGCACGACGGCATCGAAGATCTTCGCCTTGTCGCCGAAATTTGCGTAGACCGTCACCTTGGACACGCCCGATTGCGCGGCGATCGCCTCGATCGGGCAGCCGTCTACGCCACGTTGGGCAAACAGGCTTTGGGCAGCGTCGAGGATTGCCTCGCGCTTTTCCATATCCTTCGGTCTGCCGGGCAGGCGCAGGGCCATGCTGTCTCCACAATCGCCATTGGGCGGCTGCCCCAAGGCTATGCCTGCTTCAGGTTCAAAACAAGTCATCTCGCCACCCCGCGCATGGTCAGGCCACCCGCATCGCTGCGGGTGGCCAAAGGTCGATCCTTTGCAAAAGGATCAATCGTCGGCTTGCGGCTGAAGGGCGACCAGCTGGGCCAGCGTGTAGTCGGCCGGATCGACACCGACCAATGCGGCCAGTTGCGCCTCGCCGGGGGTCACGGCTTCGGCAGGCAGCGGTGCCTTGGCGGCACGGTTCACGATGAACGACACGGCCGACGCGTCGTTTTCACGGCGCGCATCGGTCAGGCGTGCCAACTCGGTCGCCGAATACCCGTCCGCCGCCACACCGGCCGTGCCTGCCAGTTGGGCAAGGCTTTCATCCGACGCCTGCCCCGAAGCGCGGTTGGCACCCGACAGGTAGAACGACAACGCCTGTTCGTCGTTTTCCGAGCGTGCGTCGATGATGTTCAGCAGTTCGGCGCGGCTGTATTTGCCCGGCTGCACACCGGCGATCTGTGCCAGTTGCACATCGCCCGGCCCGGCAGCGACGATGGTGGACGATGCATTGGCCACACCCGACAGGGCAGCGATGGCGATGGTCGAGGCGAGAATGATGTTACGCATGGTGTTTCCCTTTCGTGGGATCATTGTGTTTGTCGGCAAGCATCCACCGTTCCGCGCCGGATCATCCGGTCGGTCCTTGGTTCGGCGATGCGGTTTGTTCAGTCCGTTTCGGCCTGGCGGCCAATGGGGCCTAGCCCCGGGGAGCAGTCTTTAGGGTCGCTATCTCTGTCAGCACATCGGTGCCTCCGTCGTTTCGTTTCGTCTGGACCCTAGATATACTGTACGACAGCGTATGCAATAGGATGATGAACGGTAGCGTTCACTATTTTCGCACAACCGTTACATCCCTAACGCGCAATCGGCCCGAACCTTCAATCGGCCCGAACCTGCAATCGGCCCGAACCTGCAATCGGCCCGAACCCGCAAAAGGACCAAAGGCTCAACAGGAACATCAGCCGACCCGACGGGTTGAAAGGCGAAGGAAAGTGCCATGCCCGAACCCGCCCGAACACCGCCCGCCAAGGTCAAAGCGGCTCCCGTCCGCCCAGACGGCTTGCAGATCGATGAAAACCGCCGGTTTCAGGAAGGGTTCTGGATCGCCCAGCGCTGTGCATGGGGCGGGTTCATGCTGGTTGCGCTGATCGCCGCCACCGGCATCGGCGGTCGCGGCGGAACGCTCGCCCAAGGCCACGTAACCATCGGCAACGCCGAGGTGACATGGCCCCGCTTCACCCGCCGTGGCGCGCCCGAGACGCTGACGATCCGGCTTTCCGGTCCCGAAACCGGCCCCGAACTTCTCGTCGGCAGCGATATGCAGCGGTTGTTCCAGATCGAGGCGATCACCCCGCGCCCCGCGATGGAACGCGGCGGCGATCCCTTGCGCCTTGCCTTCTTTCCCGACCCTGCCGCCCCGAATGCGCTGCGCCTTTCGCTTCGGTCGCAAAAGGCCGGGGTTGCCAGCTATACCATCGGCATCGGCGGCGAGGAGACCACGCTGACAACCTATGTGTTGCCATAATGGACAGCGTGATCCGCGCCGTTTCGGTCTATCTCGTGTTGCTGGTCGTCACCCGCTTTGCGGGGCGGCGCACCTTGGCGCAGGTGACCGTGTTTGACTTTGTCCTGCTGCTGATCGTTGCGGAAACCACGGATCAGGCGCTGCTTGGCGACGATTATTCCATCACCACGGCGGCAATCGTCATCGTCACGCTCGCCCTGACCGATGTGGTCCTGTCCTATGCCAAGGCATGGTCGCCCGCGCTTGGCCTTGCCATCGACGGCACGCCGACCGTACTGATATCGGGCGGCGAACTCGACACCCGCGCCCTGCGCCGCGCACGGGTGGATGTGTCCGACATCCTGCAATCCGCGCGCGAGAAACAGGGATTGAAACGGTTAGACCAGATCGACTGCGCGGTGCTGGAAATCGGCGGGGCGATTAGCATCATCCCCAAAGACCCGCGCTGACGGCGAAATTTGACGCAAATTTCGCGCCGGTTTCTGACGCAGAAACCGGACCCCACCGCCACGCCCCGGAATTTGCGTCAAATTCCGGCGCGGAGTTTGCGTCAAACTCCGCTTGCGCCACGCAGACGGATAGTCCCCGCAATGGAGCATGGCCCCGCCTTCAAACGAAAAAGACCCCGCCATGGACATGGCGGGGAGTTGCACCGCAGGCGGACCGCGGCGCTGGCGTTAGAAACCCTTGGTAAAGATCAGTGGCGGCGGCCGCCCTGATCGACCTCCATCTCGGAACGGATCTGCTGGCGCAGGATGTCGATCGGAATCATCTTTCCGTCGCGCTTGAAGTGCCAGTAGGTCCAGCCGTTGCAGCTTGGCGCGCCCTCGTAATGCGCGCCGACCTGATGGATCGACCCCTTCACATCATTGCCGACCAGCGTGCCATCGGCCCGCACCTTGGCCTTGTAGCGGTTGCCGATGGAGAACAGCTCTTCCCCCGGCCGCAGCATCCCGCGTTCCACCACCTGCCCGAAGGGCACGCGCGGTTCGGCCCGCTTCGATCCGGTGATCTCCAAGGCCGAGGCGTCAAACTTCCGCACCCGCGAAATCCGTTCCGCTGCGGCCTTGCGATAGGCTTCCTCACGCTCGATCCCGATGAAATCGCGCCCCAGCATCTTGGCCACGGCCCCCGTGGTTCCGGTGCCGAAGAACGGGTCCAGCACCACATCGCCCGGATTGGTCGTGGCGAGAAGCACGCGGTGCAGCAACGCTTCGGGTTTCTGCGTCGGATGCGCCTTGTCGCCGTTTTCATCCTTCAGCCGCTCATGCCCGGTGCACAGCGGAATCACCCAGTCCGACCGCATCTGCACGCCGTCGTTCAATTCCTTGAGCGCCTCGTAGTTAAAGGTGTATTTCGACCCTTCATCACGGCTCGCCCAGAGCAGAGTCTCATGCGCGTTGGTCAAGCGCTTGCCCTTGAAGTTCGGCATCGGGTTCGACTTGCGCCAGATCACATCGTTTAGCATCCAGTAGCCCGCATCCTGAAGTGCTGTGCCGACGCGAAAGATGTTGTGATAGCTGCCGATCACCCAGATCGCGCCGTTCGGCTTCAAAAGCCGCCGCGCCGCCGCCAGCCATTTGCGGGTGAAATCGTCGTAAACCGCAAAGCTGGAGAACTGGTCCCAATGGTCATTGACCGCATCGACCAGCGAATTGTCGGGGCGGTGCAAATCGCCCTTCAATTGCAGGTTATAGGGCGGGTCGGCGAAGATCAGGTCCACGCTGCCCGCAGGAAGCGCGTTCATCACGTCGATACAGTCGCCGGACAATATCTGGTTTAGCGGAAGCTCGATGGCTTCCACGGTCTTGCTCTTGGTCATTTGCGCCTCGATGTGAACGGCTCTTGTGGCCGTCTTATTGGAGACCAAGATGAGTCATTGGTGATTCGCCGTCAAATTCTTTTTTGAATCAAGCACTTAGAGAAACATCTTGATACAAGATATTGTGGACGGGGCGAAACGAACGTCTATGATGTGGGGTAACACCAAGATTTAGCAGCGCGTCCAGATGCTGTTTTGTCGGGTAACCCGCGTTGCTTTCCCAGCCGTAGCCGGGGTGCTGTTGCGCCAAATCCACCATGATACGGTCCCGCGTCACTTTCGCCACGATCGAGGCCGCCGCAATCGACACGCACAACCCGTCGCCCTTGATGATCGGCTCGGCGCCGCAGAACAGGCCGCGGGGCACCATGTTGCCGTCGATCAGCGCGTGGTCGACCTGCCGCGCAAGGCCGCGCAGCGCCCGCTCCATGGCAAGGTGGCTGGCGCGCAGGATGTTGATCTCGTCGATCTCGGCCACGGTGGCATGGGCAACGCAAACCTCGGCCACCGCCATGATCTCGGCGAACAGATCGTCGCGCCGTGCCGCTGTCAGCACTTTGGAATCGTTCAACCCCTTGGGGATACGGTCGCGGTGCAACACCACCGCCGCCGCCGTAACGGGGCCAGCGAGGGGGCCGCGACCGACCTCGTCCACGCCGGCCACCACCAGAAAGCCACGCCCGTAGGCGGCAGCTTCATAGGTGAAATCTGGCAAGGTCGCGGGGTCCATCCCGCATGGCTAGCGCAGGGCGCAGGCTACGGAAAGCCGCAAAAAGCGACCGGATAAAAGTCGGGGGGCAAGAGCTGCTCACCCTCTTGCCCCCCCAGTAGACGCGGCTTCGGGACCACCGCGCCCGGCAGCCGGACGGTCAGTTCCGGTGCTTGCCGATCTTGAAGCCCGCGTCACGCAGGCATTGTTCGGAATAGATGCGGTCGTTCTGCCCGTAGATGCGCGCCGGACGGGCGCAGTGTTGCGGCAGCCGCCACGCAAAACCCTGCTCGCGCAGGCAGCGTTCGCCGTAAACCGTGGCGCGGGTCCGCTGGCCCGCGATCTCGATCCCGCAGACCGCAGGAACGCGCGGGTGCCTCACCTGCTGCGGCTCGGGCGGGTAGCCGGGATACTGCTCCTGCCGGGGGCGGTCCTTTTGCGCCGTATGGGCGATGATGCCGACAATCGCCAAAGCCGCCAGCGCCTTGGCCAGATCGTCATTGTCGGCCCGTGCAGGGGCTGCCGTGGCCAGCAGCCCCATGGCTACGGCAATCGCAGCGACAAGCGCCACGAAGCGCAGGCGCAGCTTCCGCCCCTTGCCGCCCTGCGTCAGCAGCATCGTCTCGGCAAGCGTTTCCGATCGGGTCATGTTCGGCCTCCGTTCCCGCAAGTGGTTGATGGGGAAAGGGTGGCCAGAACCATCCCGGACAGGCAATAACGCCACGCTGCTATCCGATAGCAGTGCCATAAACCCTGTCTGACATTGAATAACCACGCGGCGCAGCGCAGATTGGGGCCAGTGATACAAAGGATGCCTCCGATGACGCGCCTTAGCCTTCTCGCGGCCACGCTCCTTGCCCTTGGCGGGCCAGCTTCCGCCGAATGTTTCGCCGATTACAAGGCCAAGCAGGACGACCCGCTTCGCTTGCATTATGGAGTGGCGCAGGTCAGCGATTCCGCCTGTTCGGGTGGTCGCGGTGCAGCCGAAGCCGAACTTGCCCCGCGCCTTGCCGCTGGGGGGTGGACGCTGCTGAACGTGCTGTCGGTATTCGGCCCCGAGGGGCTTGGGGAAAGGAAAGCGAGTGCAGGAGAATACTTCCTCCGCTTCTGAAAGCCTAAAGGCGGGTAACCGCGTCGTCGCCCTTGGCATCGGCGCCATCGTGCTGATCCTGCTGGGTGCGGCGGTCTTCCTGTTCCTGTCGCTGCCCGACGCCAACGCCTTCAACGCCCGCGTCGAACGGCTGTTCGTGGAAAACAACGACCTTACGACCTATGCCGACATCAAACTGCTGGAAATCCTCGCCCAGTCCGGCACCGCCTTTTCCGAGGTGCTGGCCAGCTACCGCATGGTGATGTTCGTCCTGCTGGCCTTTTCCGCCGCCCTGCTGCTGGCCGCCCTCGTCTTCCTCGTAACCATCATCGCCCTCAACCGCCGCATCAGCGCGATCCAGCGGTCAGGCATTCAGGTGGCCTCCCTCCTCATCAGCCGCGAGGGCCGTGCGGTCTATATCAACGACATGGAATTCACCCTGACCGAAGCAGCACTCGAAACCATGGCCGTGCTAGCCGAAGCCCGCATGGATGACGAGGTGCTGACAGGCGCCCAGATCGAAGCCGTCATCTCGGGCCGGAACGAAGCCGACTGCGACGAAGCCGCAGGCGCCACCCGCATCAAACGCCTGCGCGACGCGCTCGGTAACCAGATGGTCAGCGAATTGCTGGTCAAAACCATCGCCCGCCGCGGCTATGTTCTGGCCGTGGGCAAAGACGCGATCCGGATGGTTTAAAGAAACACGGCCATTCGGGCGGAACAGGAAACGCGACCCGCGTTTCCCCGCCCGTGCGCGGCAGTGCGGCTGTATCGGCCGTCCCGCAAGACGACGATAGGCCAGCGCCCGCCATGGGCGGGGCGGGCGCTGGCCGTGTGCTTGGGGCACACGGCTTGGTGGCGGCACCTCCTCCGCATGGCAAAGGCACGCGCCTTTGCCAGATACACGCAAAGGGGCTAGACCCCGCAGGGCTTGCATAGGGGGGGCGCTGGCCCTAAATAGCCGCGCTTCTGTCCACTTTCCCCGGGGGTGCCATGCAAACGCCTTTCTACCTGATCGACCGGTCAAAACTGGCGCGCAACATGGCCATCATGGACGAGTTGCGCCACGCTTCGGGCGCGAAGACCCTCCTCGCGCTGAAATGCTTTGCCACTTGGCCGGTCTTTGACCAGATGCGCCAGCATATGGACGGCACGACCTCCTCCAGCCTCTACGAACTCCGCTTGGGGGCCGAGAAATTCGGCAAGGAAACCCACGCCTATTCCGTCGCATGGGCCGACCATGAAATCGCCGAGGCCGTCACTTACGCCGACAAGATCATCTTCAACTCGATCAGCCAGCTTGACCGCTTCGACAACCAGTCCGCATCCATCGCCCGCGGCCTGCGCCTGAACCCGCGCTTTTCGACCTCCGGCTTCGACCTTGCCGACCCCGCCCGCCCGTTCAGCCGTTTGGGCGAATGGGATGCGGGCAAGATCGAAACCGTGATCGACCGGATTTCGGGCTTCATGATCCACTACAACTGCGAAAACGCCGATTTCGACCTGTTCGACCGCCAGTTGACCCGCATCGAAGATGAATTCGGCCCCCTCCTGAAACGCCTGAAATGGGTCTCGCTCGGCGGTGGCATCCACTTCACCGGCGATGGCTACCCCGTTGACCGCCTCGCCGCCCGCCTCAAAACCTTCTCCGACCGCTTCGGCGTGCAGGTCTACCTCGAACCCGGCGAAGCCGCGATCACCGGCGCCGCGTCGCTGGAAGTCACCGTGCTCGACGTCTTGAACAACGGCAAAGACCTCGCCGTGGTCGATTCCAGCGTCGAGGCCCATATGCTCGATCTGCTGATCTACCGCATCTCGGGCCGGATCGAGACCGACGGCCCGCACCAGTGGCAAATCTGCGGCAAATCCTGCCTTGCGGGCGATGTCTTCGGCGAATTCGGCTTTGCCGAACCGCTAAAGGTCGGTGACCGCCTGTCGATTGCCGACGCCGCCGGTTACACGATGGTCAAGAAAAACTGGTTTAACGGGGTCAAGATGCCCTCGATCGCCATCCGCGAGCTTGATGGCTCCATCACCCTGTCGCGCGAATTCGGCTATGCCGATTTCGTCGGCAACCTTGGTTAATGCCCGTCTTGGGCGCTTCCCTCTGTCCTTAAAGGAGACGGTTCGAAGTGAAACGCAACGTTCTGATCATCGGCGCCGGTGGCGTGGCCCAAGTCGTGGCGCATAAATGCGCGCAGGCGAATGACCGGCTTGGCGATTTGCACATCGCCAGCCGCACGCTTGCCAAATGTGAGGCGGTGATCGCCTCGGTCCACGAAAAGCAGGCGATGAAAGTCGCAGGGGTGTTCAAGGCCCATGCCGTGAACGCCATGGACAGCGCCGCTGTCGCCGCACTCATCCGCGAAACGGGTTGCCAGATCGTGATCAACGTCGGCTCGTCCTTCGTCAACATGACGGTGCTGGAAGCCTGCATCGAAACCGGTGCCGCCTATCTGGATACCGCCATCCACGAAGACCCCGCCAAGATCTGCGAAACCCCGCCGTGGTACGGCAATTACGAATGGCAGCGCCGCGACCGCTGCCGCGCGGCAGGTGTCACCGCGATCCTTGGCATCGGCTTCGACCCGGGCGTGGTGAACGCATGGGCGCGACTGGCCGAAGAAGACCATTTCGACACGATCACCAGCATCGACATCGTCGACATCAATGCAGGCAGCCATGGCAAATGGTTCGCCACCAACTTCGACCCCGAAATCAACTTCCGCGAATTCACCGGCACGGTCTATTCGTGGCAGCAGGGCGCATGGCAGTCCAATTCCATGTTCGAGGTCGGCCAAGTCTGGAACCTGCCCGTAGTCGGCGACCAGAAAGCCTATCTTACCGGCCATGACGAGGTGCACAGCCTGTCCGCCCGCTACCCCCATGCCGATGTGCGGTTCTGGATGGGGTTCGGCGATCATTACATCAACGTCTTCACGGTGCTGAAAAACCTTGGCCTCTTGTCGGAAAAGCCGGTCAAGACCGCCGAGGGGCTGGAAGTCGTCCCGCTCAAGGTGGTGAAAGCCGTGCTGCCCGACCCCGCCAGCCTTGCCCCCACCTACACCGGCAAGACCTGCATCGGGGATGTGATCCGCGGCGTTAAGGATGGAAAAGAAGCCGAAGTGCTGATCTACAACGTGGCCGACCACGCCGAGGCCTACACTGAGACCGGCGCCCAAGGCATCAGCTACACCGCAGGCGTCCCCCCGTCGCCGCCGCCCTGCTGATCGCCGATGGCACATGGGACGTGGGCACCATGGCCAACGTCGAAGAGATGGACCCCAAGCCGTTCATCACCCTCCTCAACGGCATGGGCCTGCCGACCCGCATCAAGGACGCACAGGGCGACCGGTTGGTCACGTTTTAAATTAGCGTCGCGACAGTAGGTGCGCGCCCGCCCCGTGGGGGCGGTTCGGGAGCGCACCGTGGCTTTGGGCCACGGTGCAATCCTGACCGGCGCATTGGGATAGGGCCGTCAGTCGAAGGCAATCTTCGCGCCCCTACCGACATCTCGATCCCTAAAAAATTCCCTAACCCGCCGCGCAGCGCGTCTGCATCCCCTGTGCATCGCTGGTGCATCAGGCGCCTAACGAACTTACCGCCACTTTCCGTCAGCAGTCAGGCCGTCAACCGCCCTTCGGCGAACCCCGAAATCCGCGCCATCACAACCTGCCCCTCCGGCTGATCGGCCCCGAAAACCACCTCGGTGAACTGCTCGGTCCGCCCCATCCTCGGCCCTTCGGTCAGCACGCGGTGCAGCACCCCCTGCTGCGCCGCCAGATGCCGCGCCAGCGCCGCATCGCCCGCCGCCCGCAGCCGCGCCGCACGGCCCTTGACCACCGGCCCCCGCACCTGTGGCATCCGCGCGGCAGGCGTTCCCTTGCGGGGCGAAAAAGGGAAGACATGCAGGAACGTCAGGCCGCAATCGTCAACCAGCTTGATCGACTGCGCGAACATCTCCTCGGTCTCGGTCGGGAATCCGGCAATGATATCAGCGCCAAAGACCATATCGGGCCGCAGTTTCCGCGCATCTTCGCAGAACCGGATCGCATCATCCCGCAAATGCCGCCGCTTCATGCGTTTCAGGATCATGTCATCCCCCGCCTGCAAAGACAGGTGCAGATGCGGCATCAGACGCGGCTCGGTGGCAATCGCCCCCATAAGCGCGTCATCCGCCTCGATGCTGTCGATGGAACTGATCCGCAGCCGCTGCAAATCCGGCACAAGCCGCAGGATCCGCATCACCAGATCGCCCAGACGGGGCTGCGCGGGCAGGTCCGCACCCCAACTGGTCAGATCGACCCCCGTCAGCACGACTTCCAGAAAACCCTTGTCCACCAGACGCTTGATCTGTTCGACCACCACCCCCGCAGGCACCGAACGGGAATTTCCCCGACCAAAAGGAATGATGCAAAACGTGCAGCGATGGTCGCATCCGTTCTGCACCTGAACATAGGCCCGATGCCGCCCGAACCCGTCGATCAGATGCCCCGCAGTTTCACGAACCGACATGATATCATCGACTTGCACCCGTTCGGTCACGCCGATCAGGTCCGGCGCCTTCATCGCGGCCCAAGTCGCGGCCTGCATCTTTTCGGTATTCCCGATGACGCGGCCCACCTCGGGCATCGCCGCAAACGTCTCCGGTTCGGTCTGCGCCGCGCATCCGGTCACGATGATCGTGGCCCCCGGATTCTCGCGTGAAAGCCGCCGGATTTCCTGCTTGGCCTTCCTCACCGCCTCGGCTGTCACCGCGCAAGTGTTTACCACGACAGCGTTTTCCACCCCCGCAGCGGCGGAAAGCTCTTTCATCGCCTCGGTCTCATAGGCGTTCAACCGGCAGCCCAAAGTGGCGAAAACAGGCGCGTTCATGGGTGGGCCGCCAGAAATTCGGCGGTCAGAACCCCGTCGAACACATGCGCCACGGGGCCGGTCATCCAGACCCCATCCTCGCGCCAGTCGATCTCCAGCGTCCCGCCGTCGGCGTCGATCAGCACCCGCCGCCCCGTCAGGCCGCGCAGGTGGGCCGCCACGGCCGTTGCACAAGACCCCGACCCGCAGGCCAGCGTGATGCCCGCCCCCCGCTCCCACACCCGCAGGCGCAGGCGGTCGGGGGCGATGACGCTGGCGAATTCCACATTCGTGCGCTGCGGGAAAAGCGGGTCATGTTCAAGCGCAGGGCCAACCCCTGACAGATCGACGGCTTCCGCATCGGGCACGAAGAAAATGCAATGCGGATTGCCCATCCCGACCGCCACCGGATCGCCCGCCATCGGCAGGTGCAGCGTGTCGACCGCCGATGCCAAAGGCACCTCGGCCCAGCCGGTCTGCGGCTGGCCCATATTGACCGAAACCAGCCCGTCGGCCCGCCGCAAGGCCTGCAATTCACCCCGCGCCGTAACGAGCGTCACCGCATCCTTGCCCAAACCCCGCATCACGTAATCCGACACGCAGCGCGTGGCGTTCCCGCAAGCCCCCGCCCTGCTGCCATCGCTGTTCCAGAAGTCGAGCGTGAAATCCGCCCCCGTCGCATCGAGAATCTCGGCCAGCTGGTCAAACCCCACGCCACGGTTCCGATCACCCAGCGCCCGCGCCAAAGCAGGAGTCGTGACCGAACCGCGCCCGCGCGAGTCGATCACTACGAAGTCATTGCCAAGCCCATGCATTTTCATGAAAGCCTGGCCGGAAGGGCGCATCTTCTGGGTCATGCGGGCCGATATACGCCCCACGCTCCGATTTTGCCAGAGGGCCATGATTTTGGCCTTGACCCCCCCGCCCCGCCCCCTTAATCAGCGCCGCGTGGGGCCGGTAGCTCAGTTGGTAGAGCAGCTGACTTTTAATCAGCGGGTCACAGGTTCGAATCCTGTCCGGCTCACCACTTTTACAAAACGGCGCCATGCATTTGTTGCATGGCGCCGTTTGGTTTTTGGGTCGCCCTTCACAAAGCCATGCGGCCATGCCGCATGCGGTCGGCGATAAAGGCCCAGACGCCGCGCAGTTGCGAGGTGGTGACAGATCCCCAAGACAGGCCGAGGTCGTCGTCAAAATGCGGGCCGCCGATGCGCTCTTTGGCTGTCGAGCGGATGGTCCAGGCCAGATGCCGGGCGAGCCACGGATGGTCGCGCAGATGCTTGGCAAGGATCGCGCCATTGGCAAAGGCATAGGTCCGGTTCAGGCGGTCCACCTCGTCAAAGGTGCGGCGCCCGTGGCAGTGCCATACTGCCATGTCGGGCACATAATGCAGTGGCACCCCGGCGGCATGGGCACGGATCAGGTAATCGGTGTCTTCGCCGGCATGAAACCGCGCGCCCGGTCCGAAGCGCGGGTCGAAACCGCCGATCAGGGCGGCGGTCGCTTTCGGCAGGAAAAAGTTGCATCCCTGCACAAAGCCGCCGGGGTGGATGCCGGTGTGGAAGGTCTGCGCTTGGGGATGGTCCTTGATGGTAAAGGGCAGATCGGAAGGATCGCCCAGCATGACGCGACCCCCGATTATATAATGCCTTTGCCCCTCGGCCTCCATGCGGCCAACATGGCGCTTCAGATCGTCGAGATAGCCGGACTGAAGCATACAATCATCGTCGATATACACCACGAATTCGCCCTGCGCCGCGTCGCAGGCCAGATTGCGCGCTTCGGACAGGCAGCCCTTGGCAAGGCGGAACGTCCGGCACAGGCCAGGCGCTGCCTCGTCAAGTTCGGCGTCCGGCAGGGACAGGCTTTTCTGACTGCCGTTCTCGACCAGAATGATCTCGGCCTCGCCCGGCGCCGGGCCGACCGTCGCCGCGATCGACCGCAGGCAGGCAAGCGTCTTGGCGGGGCGGTCTCGGGTGCAGACGATAAAGCTGAAGCGCGGGCCAGAGTGCAGGGCAGAGGGGCCGGTGGAAATGTTCAACGATCTTATTCCTTTGAGACGAACGCCTTGGGCGACCAAATTCTTCGGTATTCAATCGGAAAGGGTCCAAGCGGTTCCACGGGCGTGCCGAAAGAATCGGTCGCATGCGCCCGCAGGTTGCAGGGAAAGGGCGGCTGCGGCTTGCCAAAGCGGATCGCTGATGCCTTGATGCCGCAACGAAAGGCAGGGGCGGGCATGGGGCTTATCTTTGGCGCGGGCGCTGCGGTCATGGCGCTGTGGATGGTGCTGCGCCTGCTGCCAAAGGCGGTCGGGCTGACGGTCTGGCTTGGCACCACCGGCTTTACCGCCGCCACGGCGGCAATCGTGCTTTATATGCTGCTCGGGGAGCCGCGGTGATGGCAAAAGCCAGTCTGTTCGAAAGCGAGCAAAGCTACCGCGCCGCGCTTCCTACGATGGTGCTGGTTTTTCTGGCGTCGCAAATGCCCGATGCACGCGTGATGATCTCGAACGGGGCGGGGCTGACGACCGATGACGCCATGCGTCTGGTCGAGGTGCGCGACCTGCTGGCCGGTCAGGCGTGGTACGACCTGTTCCAGCACCGCGTCTTGCCGCCCGAGGGGCTTTCGATGCACTGGTCGCGCTATATCGACGCGCCGATGGCGCTGATGATGGGGGCGCTGCAGCCATTTTTCGGGTTGGATATGGCCGGGCGGATCATCGCGATCCTGTGGCCGCTCATGCTGGGTGTCGTGTTCATTCTGGCCACCGCCGCGCTGACCAAACGGCTGTACGGGCGGCAGGCTGCGTTTTTGTCGCTTCTGGTCATTCCGTCCTATGAATTGCTGGCAGGGTCGGGTTTCGGGGTCGGGTCGACCGATCACCACGCCGTCCAGATCATCCTGATGCTTGGTCTGTTTGCGATGACCGTACTGCCGGATCGCCCGATGCTGCGCGGCGTGGCTGGCGGGGTGCTGGCGGCTTTGTCGCTGGCGGTCGGGCTCGAGATGATATTGTTCATCGGTCTTGCCGGGGTGCTTATGGTGCTGGCCTTTGTGCTGGGCCGTGGCGGTTCGGACCGCCGGCTGACCGGGTTTTCCGCCGCTCTGGCGCTGACCACGCCGCTGCTTATGGCGGGGCAGCTTGACCCTTCGCTTTGGGTCGTGCCGGTCTGCGATGCCATATCGCCGCCCCTGCTGGCGCTGACCACGGCGGCCTTTGTGGCGAGCGCGGTGCTGGTTCTGGCCGGACGTTTCGTGCAAACCCCCATGGCCCGCGCAGGTGTGACACTGGCCGTCGGCGCAGTGGCTGGCGTCATTCTGCTGCCCGCCATCCAGCCCTGCCTTGCCGGTCCCTATACCGCCATGTCGGCCGAGATCCAGCAAAGCGTGCTGTCGCGGATACAAGAAATCAAGCCTGCCAGCTTTTACTTTGCCACCGACGGGGGGCGCGTCATTTCGCTGCTTTTGCCGATCTATGCCGTTACCTTGCTGTTTGCCTTGACGGTGCTGGCCGGGCGGGGGCGCGGGGTCGTGCTGCTGGCGTTTCTTGCCATGGGGGCTGTGCTGTCCTTCTGGCAGTTCCGCATGTTGACCATGGGCCTGCCTGTGGTGGCCGTTGCCTTTGGCGCGGGTGCTGCATGGGCGATGTCGCAGCGGGCGGCATGGGCGCGGCTGGGCGGCGTCGCGGTCATCCTGTGCGTGCTGCTGTCGCGCCCGCTTGCGATCGGCTATCTCAAGCTGAACAGGGAAGGTCCGGGCCAAGCGCAGGGCAAGGCTGCCATGAGCGAGCAGTGCAACGATCTTGACCAGATGGCGGTGCTGAATTCGGTGCCGACGGGAATTGTCTTTAACCCGATCAACCTCGGGCCAATCATCCTTTTGGGCAGTCCCCATTCGGTGACATCGGCCCCCTATCACCGCAGCGCCGATGCCTTCGTGAACGGCACGCTGCCGTTCGAGGGCAACGAGGCCGGATTGCGCGCGGCGGTCGACCGGACGCGGGCAGACTATGTCCTGCTGTGCAAGGGCGATACCTATGGCGCTGCAGACAGCATCGGCACGGCATTGGCAAAGGGCGAGCCGCGTTCGTGGCTGACCGACGTTCCGCTGAATGGGTCGAACCTGCTTTTGCTTAAGGTCGCGCGATGAAGGCGGTTTCGTTCAACATCCAATACGGCTTTGGCAGCGACGGGCGCTATGATCTCTCGCGCATCCTGCCTGCAATCGCGGATGCCGACCTGATCTGCCTGCAAGAGGTGGAACGCAACTGGACGCGCAGTGGCATGGATGACCAGCCCGCGCTGATCGCCGCGATGCTGCCCGGTCACCATTGGGTCTATGGCCCCGCCTTCGACATGGACGCATCAAAGGTGGTGGCAGGCCGCGTGCTGCACCGGCGGCGGCAATTCGGAACGATGATCCTGTCGCGACTGCCACTGGTCTGGTCGCGGCTTTGGCCCCTGCCCAAGCGACGGATGCTCGACCCCCTGAACACGCAGAACGCGGCGCTCGAGGCGATGGTGGTAGCGCCCTCTGGCCCCCTGCGGATCATGTCGCTGCATCTGGCGCATGTCGGCGTGGCCGAGCGGCTGGAACAGATCGATTTCCTGCTGCACCGCCACGCCCTTGCCGCAGCCGAAGGTGGCCCGTGGAGCGGCACCGACGACGAACCCGCCCGCAACTGGACCGAAGGCCAGCCCGAACCCGCCAACCCCGCGAGGGCGCTTTGGATGGGCGATTTCAACTCGGAACCCCACAGCGCCGAATACAGGCGGATCACCGGCGAAGCGCCCTATCACCCCGGCGCGCGCTACGCCGATGGTTTTGTCGATGCGGTCGCGGCGGTTGGTGCAGGCAAGCTGCACACCCATGAAAAGGTGATCGCGGGCGAAACGCGGCTGCGCCAGCTTGACCATTGCTTCGTGACGCCCGACCTTGCACCGCTCGTGCGGTCAGTGTCGGTCGATACCGGCTGCATCGCGTCGGACCATTTCCCGCTGACCGTCGAGATTGCGCTTTAAACGCTGCGAATCGTGTCGCCGGGTTGCAGAATGGGGAACAGTTCGATCACCTCGCCGCCGATGGTGCCTTCGTGCTTGCCAGCGATGATCTCGGCGGCACGGCGGCCGATTTCCAGACGGCAAGCGTCCATCGTGGCAAGGCGACGCGGCAATCCGTCGAGCAATTCGACCCCGTTAAAGCCTGCAAGCCCGATCTTGCCGGGAACGTCGATGCCCTGCGCCAGACAGTAAAGCAGACCGCCAGCGCCGATCATGTCGTTGGAGAAATACAGAAAATCGATGTCGGGCGAGCGTTTCAGAACCGTTTCCGTCATCTCGCGCCCTTTCAGCAGCGCCGATCCGCCCGAATAGAATTCGCGGTCTGCCAGTTCCAGACCGGCCTTGGCCAAAGCCTCCTCGAACCCCTGCAACCGTTTCCGCGCGCGGTGGTCATGCGGCATCATCGTGCCGAGGAAAGCGATGCGCCGGTATCCCGCCGCGATGATCGCTTCGGCCATCTGCCGCCCAGCGCGGCGGTGCGAGATGCCCACGGCGCTATCGACCGCGTCACCGTCGATATCCATGATCTCGACGATGGGAATCCCCGCCTGCGCCAGCATGGCCCGCGCGGCTTCGGTATGTTCCAGACCTGCGACGATCATCCCCGAGGGCCGCCACGACAGCATTTCATAGATCACCGTCTCTTCGCGTTCGGGCGAATAGTTCGTGACCCCCACGACGGGTTGCAGCCCCGTATCCTCTAGCGTGTCGGAAATGCCGGCCAGAACCTCGGGGAAGACCATGTTCGACAGCGAGGGGATGATGACCCCGACCAGATTGACCCGCTGCGACGCCAAGGCCCCTGCGATCTTGTTGGGCACATAGCCAAGGCTGCGCGCCGCTTCCAGAACCCGTTCGCGCGTGGCGACCGACACATCACCGCGATTTCGCAAGACGCGGCTTACCGTCATCTCGCTGACCCCCGACGCTTCCGACACATCCCGCAAAGTCAGGGTGCGTTTGGGGTCAAGGCTGGGCGGTCTGGTCACGGGCAAGATCCTGCTGCAAGCGTGTCTGTCCTTGTTAGCGCCAAACTTGGCCCTTGTCCAAGCCTGCCCGATACGCTAATGTTACCGCTAACAGCATGGGTTTTCCCATGCTGACGGTATCCTGCGCGTCCTGCAAGCTCTCAACCCAGACGCAACGGACCATAGGGGGAGTGGTGGGCCAAATTCACTCCCCCACTCTTCCCTTTGCACAGCAGACAGTTGCAAGACCCGCGATTTCGCCGCAATAAGGGCGCATGGCCTCGTAGCTCAACGGATAGAGCGTCCCCCTCCTAAGGGGAAGGTTGCAGGTTCAAGTCCTGCCGGGGTCACCAATCCTGTCGGAAAAGACCGGGTTGCGGGCGCAAGCCGCGTTGCGCTGGTCGCTTGCGTGCGGCCAAATAGGCCTGCGATAGGAGGCTGGAATGGCAAGCGTGATCGACGAGATCGGCGGTGAGCCGGTGGTGCGTGCGCTGGTGGAACGGTTTTACGACATCATCGAAACGGCCCCCCAAGGGGCGCGGATCCTCGACCTGCATTTTCAGGGTCACGGGTTGGCGCATGTGCGGCCCGAGCAGTTTGCTTTCCTGTGCGGCTTCTTCGGCGGTCGCAGACATTACGCCGAACAGCACGGCCATATGAACCTGCGCGAGATTCACGCCCATGTGCCCATCACGGCCAGCCACGCCGAAGAATGGCTAACCTGCATGGCCTGCGCCTTGGACGACACCGGCATAACCGGACCCGCCCGCGAAAGGATCAACGCGGCGTTCCACCGCGCCGCCTATGTGCTAGTGAATATTTAAGCTTTAAAGAATTGCCCACGGACCGCCGATAGGAACAGGGTCTAATTCTGTTCTTCGAACTCATAATCGGGTTGGCAATCGGGCGCCTCAGGCTTGTTCGCACATTTCTCTAGTAGGAGGAGGTATTTGGGAAGAAAGCTGTCCTTGTATCCAGACGAGGAACGCACGCGTTCTATCTGTCTCAAGGCAACCTCCTTTTCTCCGCGTGTCACTCGGGCAAAAGCAAAAACTGCGCGAATAAAGGCCTGCTGATCCGGCTCTGTCGTTTCGATGTAGCGCTTCCCTTCCTTGAACGCGGCATCGAAAAACGTGTCGTCTTTGTAGGTGCTTGCTGAATCATACCAAAAGCCATTCAAAAGCAGCTCGAATTTTAATTTGTGATTTTCCAGGGCTAATTCGTTCTCGATGATGTAAGCGAGATAGAACCGGGAACTTCCAGCTCCCGTCAGATATGCATCCGTCTTTGAGAATGCTTGAATGCGCTCGACTTCTTTTTCCGAAAACTGTCGATACATGGGAAACTTATATATAGGGCATTGCGGCACTTGATCCACAAAATCGCAAGACGTGATCGGCTTTAGCGACATGCTACGTTGAAAGTATGTGCAACCGGTCGTCCCTACGTAGTTGACCGTTTCATTTCCGATCGGACAGCTGAGGGTTTCTACAATCGCTTCGCCTGCACGCGCAGGTTGGCTGGATGACGCAACAAAAACAGCGAGGGCCAGAACTCGTACACCAAACAGCATCCTACCTCCTAAGTATCCAGATTCTCCACATTCAGCGCGTTCTGCTGGATGAACTCGCGCCGCGGTTCGACAACGTCGCCCATCAGCTTGGTGAAGATGTCGTCGGCTTCGGCCATATCGTCGATCTTGACCTGCAACAGCGTGCGGGCGTTCGGGTCGAGCGTGGTTTCCCAAAGCTGTTCGGGGTTCATCTCGCCCAAGCCTTTGTAGCGTTGCAGCGACAGGCCCTTTTCACCCTCGGCCAGAATCGATTTCAGCAGGTCGATCGGGCCATGCACCAGTTGCTCGCGGTCTTTGCGGACCAATCGCGCCTGATTGCGGTAGATGTCGCGGTGTTCCATCGAGGTGGACGACAAACGCCGCGCCTCGCCTGACCGCAGAACCGCGCCGTCGAGCGTGCGAAGCTCTTCGACGCCGCGCAGCACGCGGGCCAGACGGATGCCGTGATCCTGGGTGATCCGGCCCCCCAACCCTTTTCATATTCCGCCGCGATCAGGTTCAGCCGCTTGGCCACCGTATCGGCCACGGCTTGCAGGTCGGCATCGGCCTGCCCCGCATCGAAGGCCCCTGCAAGGGCCGCCTGTTCCAGAATCCCGCGCGGATAGTTGGTCGGAAAGGCATCGAGCACGCGGCGGAACTGCCGCGCCCCTTCGATCACGCGGCGCAGGTCTGCGCCCGCCAGTTCCTCGCCACTACCAAGCCGCAGCACGGCGCCCTCGACTCCCATGTCGATCAGGTAATCTTCCAGACCGGCCTGATCCTTGATGTAAACCTCGGACTTGCCACGGGCGACTTTGTAAAGCGGCGGCTGGGCGATATAGAGGAACCCGCCCTCGATCAGCGCGGGCATCTGGCGGAAGAAGAACGTCAGAATCAGCGTGCGGATATGCGCGCCGTCAACGTCGGCATCAGTCATGATGACGATCTTGTGGTAGCGCAGCTTCTTGATGTCGAATTCGTCGCGCCCGATTCCGGTGCCCAGCGCGGTGATCAGCGTGCCGATTTCCTGACTGCCAAGCATGCGGTCGAACCGCGCCCGTTCCACGTTCAGGATCTTGCCCTTGAGCGGCAGAACCGCCTGATTGGCACGGCTGCGCCCCTGCTTGGCCGAGCCGCCAGCCGAGTCACCCTCGACCAGAAACAGTTCCGATTTCGCGGGATCGCGTTCCTGACAATCGGCCAGCTTGCCGGGAAGCGAGGCCACATCCAGTGCCGTTTTCCTGCGCGTCAGGTCACGCGCCTTGCGCGCCGCTTCACGGGCAAGCGCCGCCTCGATGATCTTGCCGACGATGATCTTGGCATTGGCGGGGTTCTCTTCGAACCATTCCGCCAGCTTTTCGTTCACAAGGTTCTCGACCGCCGGACGCACCTCGGAAGATACAAGCTTGTCCTTGGTCTGGCTGGAAAACTTGGGGTCCGGCACCTTGACCGACAGCACACAGGTCAGCCCTTCGCGGGCATCATCACCCGTGAAATCGACCTTTTCCTTTTTGGCGATGCCCGAGGTCTGCGCGTAATTGTTGATCGTGCGCGTCAGCGCGCCGCGAAAGCCCGCCATATGCGTGCCGCCATCGCGCTGCGGGATGTTGTTGGTAAAGGGCAGCACGTTTTCATGGTAGCTGTCGTTCCACCACATCGCGACCTCGACCCCGATACCGCCGCGTTCGCCGACCATATAGATCGGCTCGGCCATGATCGACGTCTTGGAGCGGTCGAGATATTTCACGTATTCCCGCACGCCACCGTCATAGAACAGCTCGGTATGCAGCGGCTCGGCGGGGCGTTCATCTTCGACGATGATCCGCACGCCGGAATTGAGGAATGCCAGCTCGCGCAAGCGGTTTTCCAGCGTCTTGAACTGGTAATCGAGATTGCTGAACGTCCCCTCGGGGATATTGCTCTTGGCCGAAGCCAGAAACCGCACCTGCGTTCCGCGCATGCCGGGGGCGGGGCCGACCTCGTGCACATGCACCACGCAATCGCCATGCTCGAACCGCGCGCGATATTCGGTATCGTTTCGCCAGACCGTCAGTTCCAGCCATTCCGACAGCGCATTCACCACCGACACGCCCACGCCGTGCAGACCGCCCGACACCTTGTAGGCGTTGCCGCCTTCGTCGGTGTTGTTGAACTTACCGCCCGCGTGAAGCTGGGTCATGATGACCTCGGCCGCCGAAACACCCTCTTCCTGATGGATGTCGACCGGAATCCCGCGCCCGTTGTCGCGCACCGAAACCGAACTGTCGGCATGGATCTTCACTGTCACGGCGGTTGCGTGTCCAGCCAGCGCCTCGTCGATGCCGTTATCGACGACCTCGTATACCATGTGGTGCAGACCCGACCCGTCGTCGGTGTCGCCGATATACATGCCGGGCCGCTTGCGAACAGCCTCTAACCCCTTGAGAACCTTGATCGAATCTGCGCCGTATTCGGCATTGTTCTTCGCGGCTTCAGCCATGCGTCCGGGACCCCTGAATTTGTCTGGGGTTTATACTTGGGTTAGCGGGGAATGTCACGCTTACCCCACAATATATTGAATCAAACGAAGGGAATAACCAGCCCGACAACGATCAGCAGCGCACCCGATCCGATGTTCAGTTTCCGCAGGTTTTCAGGGCTGGACAAAAGCCGCCGCGCCCGGTCGAGAAACAGCGCAAGGCTCAGGTTTCCGGCCATCGGCACCAGCGCGGAAATCGAAATGATCGCCAGCGTATCGGGCCATGTAAGCGTCCCGAGGTCGAAGAACCCCGGCAGCGCGCCCATGTAGAACAGCATCGCCTTTGGGTTGCCGAAGACCACGGCCATGCCGACGGTAAACCCCGCCCAAGCCCCCGGACGGGTCAGCTTGCTATCGGCGGAAAGCGTGGCGGCGGGCTTGCGGATCAGCATCACGCCCATGAACAGGAACACCGCCGCCGCGACCCAGCGCAGCATCAACAGGAAATCACCGTAAACGCTTTCGATCCACGTCAGCCCCAGCACGGCGGCCAAGGGCCAGATCAGATCACCCAGTGCCACGCCCACAGCAAGCGGCCAAGCGGCGGAGAACCCGCCCGACAGGCTGCGGGCGGTCAAGGCCACCCAGACCGGACCGGGCACCGCCCAAAGCGCCGCCATGCCGCCCGCGTAAAGCAGCAGTTGGTAAAACGATACGGTCATTTCGGCTCTGGCAAGGTAAGGGATCCGTCGTCGGCCAAGGGCCAGAACGGGTTCATCGCCACCTCCCATACATGGCCGTCAGGGTCGGCCCAATAACCGGAATAGCCACCCCAGAACACCTTTTCGGGGCGCTTCAAAGCAGTCGCCCCTGCCGCCAGCGCCGCAGCATAGGCGGCATCAACTTCGGCCTCGGTGGCGAAGTTCTGCGCCAGCGTCACGGCGCCCGTGCCCAGCGCCGCCCCTGCCCTGCCCTGATCCTTGGCCAGATCGGCGCGCCCGAACAGCGCCAGCGCCTGACCGTGCATCTGGAAAAAGGCGATGCCCGGTTGGCTTTCGGCATGTTCGCGCCAGCCAAGCCGCGCGTAAAAGGCCCGTGCCGCGGTCAGGTCATCGACCCCCAGCGTAATCAACGTCACGCATTGCCGGTTCATGCGGTCACCTCTGCCTTAGCCAATCGGGTCACTCACGGAAATATACTGCGCCCTGTTCCCCAATGTGTCGAACAGCGACGCTTCGGTGCCGGTCATCACCGCCTGTGCATTCAATGTGCATAGCTCGTCATATAGCGCGGCACGTCGCGCAGGGTCCAGATGCGCCGCGACCTCGTCCAGCAGCAACACCGGCGCGGCCCCGATATCCTGCGCCAGCGCCCGCGCGTTCGACAGGATCAGGCTGATCAACAGCGCCTTCTGCTCACCCGTCGAACACTGCGCCGCAGGCACGCCCTTGGCCACGTAAACCGCCGACAGATCCGCCCGGTGCGGCCCCGTCAGCGTGCGCCCCGCCGCCATGTCACGCCGCCGCCCTTCAGCCAGTGCTGCGGCCAGATCGTCCGGCTCGCCTTCGCCCTCTGGCCCTGCAAGTGCCAGGTCTGCAAAGGGAAATGCTGTCTCGGCCCCGTTTTGCGCCACGCTGATTCGCTGCAAGGCCGCCCTGCGGTTCGCGGTCACTTGCGCCCCGCTCGCCGCCATCTGGGCCTCCAGCGCCCCGTACCAATGCGCGTCCGACACCATGTCCTTCAGCAACCTGTTCCGGTCGCGCATCGCCTTTTCGTAAGCCAGCACCGCCTCGGCATGGTCGGGAAGAAAGCTCAGCACCATCCGGTCGAGAAACCGCCGCCGCCCCTCGGCCGCCTCGATCCACAGCCGGTCCATCGCGGGCACCAGCCACAGCACGCGCAAGATGCGGCCCAGCGCCACCTGCGTCGCGGCCTTGCCGTCGATCCGCACCACCCGTGCCTCGGCGCCTTCGGCAAAGGTCTCTACCTCGTGGAACCCGCCGATGCCCTGCACCTCGGCCCTGATCTTCCAGCCGAGCGATTCAGGCCGCCGGCCGAGTTCATCCGCCCCGGCCCGCCGCAACCCGCGACCGGGCGACAGCAGCGACACCGCCTCCAGAATGTTGGTCTTGCCCGCCCCGTTCGCACCCGAAATCGCCACGGGCCGACCGTCCCATTCGAACCGCCCCGCCAGATGGCTGCGGAAATGGGATAGCGCAAGCGTGGTTACCGCCTGACCCAACGCCCCTCGCTTTCACACTCGCCTAAATATCCCACGGGGGTGCGGGGGTGTGAAACCCCCGCTCCGACACGTCAAACGCGCATCGGCATGACGACATAGACCGCGCTCAGGTCATTGCCTTCACGCATCAGGGTCGGATCGCCCGATGAATTGAACAGGAACACCGCGTTCTCGCGGTCGACTTGCGACGCGATTTCCAGCAGGTATTTCGCGTTGAACCCTATTTCCAGCCGCTCGTCGCCGTAAGCAACGGCCAGTTCTTCTTCAGCCGCGCCGCTGTCGGGCGCGTTGACCGACAGCACCAGACGATCTTCGTCCAAGGACAGCTTCACCGCGCGCGAGCGTTCCGACGACACGGTTGCCACACGGTCGACCGCTTTGGCAAATTCCGAGGCGTCCACTTCCAGACGCCGCGTGTTTCCGGTCGGGATGACACGGGTGTAATCGGGGAAGGTGCCGTCGATCACCTTGGAGGTCAGCGTGATCGCGGGCGTTGCAAAGCGGACCTTGGTTTCCGACACCGACACGGCAATCGTCGCATCGTCATCGTCGAGCAGTTTACGCAACTCGCCCACGGTTTTGCGTGGCACGATCACGCCTGGCATCGCCTGCGCGCCATCGGGCAAGGGAGCGTCGATCCGTGCAAGGCGGTGCCCGTCGGTCGCCACGCAGCGCAGCACCGGCCCGCTTTCGGCGGTCGAGGTGTGCATATAGACGCCGTTCAGGTAATAGCGTGTCTCTTCGGTCGAGATGGCAAATTTCGCCTTGTCGAACAGCCGCCGCAACACGGGCGCGGGGGCCGAGAAATTCGTGGAATACTCCGAACTCGCCATCACCGGAAAATCTTCTTTCGGCAGCGTGGCAAGGCTGAATGTCGAGCGGCCGGCCGTGATCGTCAGCCGCCCCGTCGCGCCGTCTTCGGTCAGGTTGACCAGCGACCCGTCAGGCAGTTTACGCACGATTTCGTGCAGCATCACCGCTGAAACCGTGGTCGCCCCGCCGCGTTCCACCATGGCAGGAGCGCGGTCGACCACTTCGATATCAAGATCGGTCGCCCGCAGGCTGACCTGGTTTCCATCAGCTTCGATCAGCACGTTGGCAAGGATCGGGATGGTATTGCGACGTTCGACCACCGACTGCGCCTGTGCCAGCGCCTTAAGCAAAGTGCCGCGTTCGATCGAAAATTTCATCGTCCGTTCCCATCCATTCCTGCCCCGCCGCGCCTGCTGGCACGCCCCGCCGGCACGCCCCCGTCGGGGAAAAATAAATTAGCCGCTTTGCGGCCTTGCACAAGCCATTTGGCACGAAATCGCGCAGCGGCACGCCGAAAAAGACACACCCCGCACTATTCGCACGGCGTTGCGATCCGCAGATCATAGGTCGCCTTGCCAACCATGCCCTCGGGCAAGGGCTGCGCTGTCAGCGCGACGACCAGATCGCAGTCTTGCGTCCGCACCGTCCATTCGTCCGCGCCGTCCTTTGTCGTGCCGGTATTGGTGATCGCCCCTACGGGCGCCTGACGCAGGGCATCGGCCACGGCCTCGCTGCCAAGTATCGTCGCGATCTTTTCGGCACTGTCGTAAAACCCCGAAAGCGCCGCAGTGGCGGGCGAGGCTGCCAGCATCACCAGCCCCGCAACAATCATACGCATCCCACTCGTTCCCTTTAACCTTCAGCCCTGAAGCTGGCGCCGCAGCATCTGCAAATCATCCGACATCTGGCTGTCGGTCGCCATCAACTCTTCGATCTTGCGGACGCCATGCATGATCGTGGTGTGGTCGCGCCCGCCGAACCGCCGCCCGATTTCGGGCAAGGACCGCGGGGTCAGCTGCTTGGCCAGATACATCGCAATCTGGCGGGGCCGCGCGATGTTACGAACCCGCTTCGGCCCGATCATGTCGGACAGGCGGATGTTGTAATGCTCGGCCACTTTGCGCTGGATTTCCTCGATCGTGAGCTTGCGGTCGCTGGCGCGCAAGATGTCGGCCAGACAGTCCTGCGCCAGTTCCAGCGAAATCTCGCGCCCGACAAGGCTGGCAAAGGCGAAAAGCCGCGTAAGCGCGCCTTCCAGTACGCGCACGTTGGTGGTGATGCGATGCGCGAGGAATTCCAGCACGCCATCGGCAATGACCAACCCTTTGTATTGGGCGCGGTAAAGCTCGACCTTCTGTTGCAGGATGCCCAGACGCAGTTCGTAATCGGTCGGGTGCAGGTCAACCACAAGCCCGCATTGCAGGCGCGATTTGATCCGGTCTTCCAGATCCTTGATCTCTCCGGGCGCGCGGTCGGCGGAAATGACGATCTGCTTGTTCTGGTCGACCAGCGCGTTGAAGGTGTGGAAGAATTCTTCCTGTGTCGAATCCTTGCCGGCGATGAACTGCACGTCATCGACCATCAGCACATCGACCGAACGGAAGATTTCCTTGAAATCCATCACCTGCCGTTCGCGCAAGGCTTGCACGAAGCGATACATGAACTGTTCGGCCGACAGGTAAAGCACGCGCAGATGCGGCTGGCGGGTCTGCAATTCATGCGCGATCGCGTGCATCAGGTGGGTCTTACCCAAGCCCACGCCGCCATAAAGGAACAGCGGGTTGAAGCTGACAGGCCCGCCTTCGGCCACGCGGCGGGCGGCGGCATGGGCCAGCTCGTTCGGCTTGCCCACGACGAAACTGTCAAAGGTGAAGCGCTGATCAAGCGGTGCGCCCGGCAACTCCTCGGAGTCGGCGCGCGATTTGGCGGCGGCACGCGGCGCGGGCTTGGGCGCCTGCACCGGCTGTGCGGGTTTCTCGGCCGGACGCGGGATGCGCGACGACTGACCCACCGCGAATTCGACGCGATCGACCGCAAAGCCCGATGTGTTCATATGCGACAGGATGTGATCGGCAAAATTGCGCGACACCCAGTCACCGAAAAACGATGTCGGCACTTCGAACCGCGCCACGCCACCGTTCAGATCGCGCAAGGCGAGCGGTTCGATCCATGTGACATAGTTATTGCGACCGACCCTTTTGACCAGTTCTTCACGAACCAATCCCCACGTTTCGTTTGGCAT